>USDD01000170.1 GCA_900553265.1 uncultured Eubacteriales bacterium | reverse complement strand
TCGTCGGCAGCTTCAGATGTGTATAAGAGACAGTTTCTGCGGAGCGGAAAACACAAAGATAGCCGGTGCTTCCTCTGTGTTGGAAGCACCGGCCGATAAAAACCGGTTTCAGCGAACCGGCGCGCCGTCGGGCAGCTCGCGGATGACCTTTCGATACAGTCGGCCGAACAGCAGCAGCGTCACCGCCAGCGAGACCAGCTCGGCGATGGGGAAGGACAGCCAGACGAGGTTGTCGTTGCCCACGCTCTGGCCCAGCCGCGCGAGGATCCACGCCGCGGGCAGCAGCACCAGCAGCTGGCGCGCCAGCGAGACGAGCATGGAATAGATTCCATAGCCCAGCGCCTGGAACACGGAGCCCAGCGCGATGCACACGCCGGCGACGATGAACGTGGACGCGATGATGCGCAGCGCCGGAACGCCGATGACCAGCATCATCTCCGTCGCGTCGAACAGGTTCAGCAGCACATTCGGGAAGGCGAGGAAGATCACCGTGCCCACCAGCATGAAGCCGAAGGCGAACAGCAGGGCGTATTTCACCGTCTGAAGCATGCGCAGGCGGTTGCGCGCGCCGTAGTTGTAGCCGATGATGGGAATCACACCGTTGTTCAGGCCGAACACGGGCATGAATACGAAGCTGTTGAGCTTGAAATACACGCCGAACACCGTAGCGGAGGTCTCCTTGCCCGTGGTGTAGAGGATGAGGATCTTGTTCATCAGGAAGGTCATGACCGAGCCGATGGCCATCATGATGACCGACGGGAAGCCGATGGAGTAGATGTGGCCGATGATTTCGCCGCTGGGGCGGAACTCGCGCAGCTTGAGCTTCACGTCGTGGTTCTTGTGGTGGTTGATTACCGCCGCCAGAATGAACGCCACGATCTGGCCGATGACCGTCGCGATGGCCGCGCCCTTCACGCCCATGCCGAAATTGAAGATGAAGATGGGGTCGAGGATGATGTTGATGATCGCGCCCACGCCCTGGGTATACATGGTGTAGATCGTGCGGCCGGTGGCCTGCATCAGACGCTCGAACATGACCTGGCCGAACAGGCCGAAGGACAGGCAGCATACCACGGACAGATAGTCTTCGCCGTACTGGATGATTTCCGGCTGGGAGGTCTGGGCGGCAATGAACGCGCGGCTGGCGAACAGGCCGAAGATCAGGAACACGGCGTAGCCCACCAGCGCGAGGAACACGCCGTTCTCAGCCACGCGGTTGGCGCGGTCGCTGTCCTTCGCGCCCAGCGCGCGGGACAGCAGCGCGTTTACGCCCACGCCCGTGCCGGTGGCCAGACCGATCATCAGGTTCTGGGCCGGAAAGCTCAGCGAAACCGCCGTCAGCGCCGCCTCGCTCACGCGGCTGACGTACACGCTGTCCACGATATTGTACAGCGCCTGCACCAGCATCGACAGAATCATCGGCAGCGACATGTTCAGAATCAGCCGGCCGACGGGCATCACGCCCATTTTGTTTTCCTTTTGCAGCTCCATTCTTTGCCCTCTCTTTTTCTCTTTTGCAAATCATTGACGCGTTAACAATTCTAACAAGCCCATGCGCGATTGTCAAGGCAACGAATGCAATATCCATGCGAAGAACTGCGCACGTCGTAAAATCTTTACGTTTGTCAGGAAATTATAGATCGGCCGTATCTGAATGGGAATGTTCATCGCCGCGCCTCCGCTTCGAAATTTTGTTGAAAAACCAAAAGGATTTTCGCCCTTCATGTCGAATTATACAGATATAGGAAGCGCTCGTCAAGGGAGGGGATTTCGTGAGGTATGTCGTCGGAACGGACAGCCGTCAGATGACCATGGGGATATGGAGCATCGAGGACGAAGTTGCTCAGGACAGCCCGGCGCGGTTCATCGAGGTGTTTGTGGACAGCCTGGATCTGGAGGAGATGGGGTTTCGCCACGCCGTGCCCGCGGGGACGGGCCGACCGGCGTACCATCCCGGCGACCTGCTGAAGCTGTATCTCTACGGCTATATGAACAAGATCCGTTCCTCCCGGAATCTCATGCGGGAGTGCGGGCGGAATGTGGAGCTGTGGTTTCTGCTGAACCGGCTGCAGCCGGACTTCCGCACCATCGCGGACTTCCGCATGGCGCACCGGAAGCTGCTCAAAAGGATAT
>USDD01000169.1 GCA_900553265.1 uncultured Eubacteriales bacterium | reverse complement strand
CCCGCATTGCATGTGCGGGCGCGCCGTTTTTGCATTGCATGCGCATAAAAATTCATCCGCAGGACAAAAAAATCTCCGAGCGCCGCATTTTCGGATGACAAAAATATCCGGACGGAGTATAATGGGAACATCGATATTCCGGAGACGGGAAACCGACAAAGAAAAAGGACAGAGGATGGAGCGCAATGATTCGACTCAAGAATGTGTTTTCCGACGGCGCGCTGTTTCAGCAGCGGACGCGGATGGAGGTGCGCGGCTGGGCGGAGCCCGGCGCGGCGCTGGAGCTGAAGCTGACCCGGGGCGGACGGGAGATCTTCGCGTCCCGGGGCTGCGCGGACGGCGAGGGGCGATTTACGCTGCCGCTGGAGACGCCCAAGGGCGGCTATGACCGCTACGAGATTTCCGTGTCCGACGGGCGCGACGCGGCGCGGTTCGAAAACGTGCTGTTCGGCGAGCTGTGGCTGGCGGCGGGCCAGTCCAACATGGAGATGCCGCTGAGCCAGATGCCCGGGCGAAAGGAATTCGCCCGCAGCGTCGCCGGCATGGACGTGCGCTTCTTTCAGGACAATCCCAACTACGCCTATCCGGGCTACCGGCTGGACATGGACTTTTTCTTCGAGGAGCAGGAGGACGCGCCGGGCTTCTGGTGCGGCATGGAGGACGAGGAAAAGCTGATGGGCGGCTCGGCGCTGGCGCTGTCGGCCTGCCGGGAGCTTCAGAAGCAGCTGGACGTGCCCGTGGGCTTCCTCAACTGCAACATGGGCGGCACCTTTCTGGAAAACTGGCTGCCCATCGAGGCGCTGCGCGGCGAGCTGGAGGCGCCCGTCCGCGCCATCGGCCGCTGGCCGGAGGAGGGCAGATATAATACCTGCAAGGGCCAGAACTTCCAGCAGATGGGCGTGATGTACTATCTGCTCGTGCCCGCGCTCTGCGGCGTGAAGGTGCGCGGAATCTGGTGGTATCAGGGCGAGAGCAACGCCGGCTTCCCCGAGCCGCGGGCGAACTATAAGGCGGCGCTTCAGGTCTACTACGATTTCTATCGCGAGCGCTTCGCCGCGGGCGACGACTTCCCGATGCTCTGCGCCCAGCTGTTCTACTGGGTCTATGGCGAGCAGGCCGGGCGCATGGGCCAGATCAATCTGGCCATGGCGGACAAGGCGGTCGAGCAGCCGGAGCACTTCGGCGTGGTGCCCAACTATGACCTGTCGCCCCGCTGGGCGGCCAATCTGGGCAACCATCCCATCCATCCGGCCCACAAGCTGGAGCTGGGCCGCCGCTTCGCCAAGGTCACGATGAACCGCGCCTACGGCGGAAAGGGTCTCCCCTCCGCGGCGGCGCTGGCCGAGACGACGGTGCTGGAGGATCGAATCCGCCTGCGGTTCGACGCCCACGGCTTCCCGCTCACGGCACAGGGCGAGATTCGCAATTTCTCCGTGGCGGACGAGCGCGGCGTGTATCTGCCCGCGAAGGCGCGCATTGTGTCCGACGACACGGTGGAGCTGACGCAGGGCGAGATCGCCCATCCAACGAGAGCGATGTATCAGTATCTGGAGCCGGAAATCGGCGGCAACCTCTGCTGCGGCGGACTGCCCGTGGCCCCGGTGCTGACCTTTGAGGAGCCGCTGCGGCCAATGCCCGTGCGCCCGTGGCTCGACCTCGCCCGGGATTCGGCGTGGGTCATCGCCAGAGCGGAGGTGCGGGGCGAGCCGGAGGAGTGGATCATTCTGGACGCCTACGACCACGCGGTGTGGTCGCCCGAGGCGGGCTGCGAGCTCTGCCGCGACCATGGCTTCGGCACGGACGGCGCGGTGCGCCTCTGGGGCGAGATCAGCCCCGTGGCGATGTACGCCCGGGCGTGGCCCTGCATGGCGCTGGATCTGGACAGTTTCTCAGAGCTCAGGCTGCGCCTGTTCGGCCACGAGGGCGTGTCCGCGCGGCTGGAGCTGCTGGTGCGCAAAAACGACATGGACGTGCGCACCGTGACCATTCCGGGGCAGAAGCGCGAGGAATTCGGCGAGGACTGGGCGGAGCTTGCGTTCCCGCTGGCGCTGGGAAAATGCAAAATCGAGAAGCTGCGCTTCGTGTTCGACGTGGATCGCCCTGTGAAGGCCGTGACCGTGGAAAACCTGCGCGCCGTTCCGAGATAAATATCCAATGGAAAAGGCCGCTTCCCGCTGAACGGGAAGCGGCCTGAGACTGTCAAAAAA
>USDD01000168.1 GCA_900553265.1 uncultured Eubacteriales bacterium | reverse complement strand
GGTTTACTGGAGGTAAATCGAGGAATCTGCATGCCGCAGAGGGCGGAAAAGACAGAGCCAGACGCGCCGCCGAATTGTGCGGTGTTGCCCGAGAAGATGTTTGCGGGAAAGCTGTACGACCCCTTCTGCGAGGACGTGCCCGAGGCGCGCCGCCGGGCACACGAGCTGTGCCTGAAGTACAATCAGCTGCCCGAGTCCGACGAAGCGGGCCGCGCGGCGATTCTGGACGAGCTGATGCCCGACCGCGGCGAGGGCGTGTATCTGCAGGGGCCGATTCAGTTCGATTTCGGCGCGCACATCCGCATGGGCTCCTATGCCAATTTCAACTTTGTGGTGCTGGACGAAAACCGCGTGACCATCGGCGAGAACGTGTTCATCGGGCCGAACTGCTCCATTCTCACGCCCATCCATCCACTCTGCTGGCAGGATCGGAACGCCTTTTTCAGCGAAAAGACCGGCGCGGTGACCAATCTGGAGTACAGCGCGCCGGTGGTCATCGGCGACAACTGCTGGCTGGGCGGCGGCGTGACGGTGCTGCCGGGCGTGACCATCGGTCCAGGCTGCGTCGTCGGCGCGGGCTCGGTGGTGACGCGGGACATTCCCGCCGACAGTCTGGCCGCAGGCAATCCCTGCCGGGTGCTGCGCCCGATCACCGAGGCCGACCGGATGGCCAGCCATCCCGAGAGGATGGCATGACGCCGGTTCTGGAGACGGCGCGGCTGGTGCTGAGTCCGTTTTCGCCGGAGGACTGGGCGGATTGCCTGAGGAATTACCGCGCGGATCCGCGGATGTACGTCTGGACGGGCGGTCGGCCCGAGACGGAGGCGGAGATTCGCCGGTGGCTCGCCGGCGCGGCGGAGGCCTATGCCGATCCCGACACGACCTATTGAGCCGTTCGGCTTCGCGGCGGCGAGGTGTTCGTGGACGATTTCGGCCGCTGAAACCGCTGGTGCGAGCTGGACTGGCAAATCGGCCCGGCGTTTCAGAAAAAGGGCTACGCGGCGGAAGCGGCCTCTGCCGCGATGGAATTTCTGCTCGGCGAGGCGGGCTTTCACCGGGTGCAGGCGAAGTGCGCCGCGGAGAACGCCGCGTCGCTGCGCGTGATGGAGAAGCTGGGCATGCGCCGCGAGGGCGTGCTGCGGGAGTTCTTCCGAGACCGGGATGGGCGCTATCACGACGCGGCGCTCTGCTCGCGGGTGCGGGAGGAAGTGTGACGGAGCAGGCGGCGCTGAGAGGCGGCTTCATCGACTGGGTGCTTTTTGCGCGAAATTTCGGCAATTTGGACGCTGGAGCCTCGGCGGGAGCGCTGCCACGACGCGGCGTTCTGCGCGCGGTTTATGGGAGGAAGCATGACGGAAGATATGGCGCTGCGGGGCATATCCATCGACTGGTCGGAGGTCTCGGAGGACAGCTATCTGCATGAAATTGCGGCGATCTGTTCACTGAAGCGGCTGGAGTTTCGGCGGAGGGTCGCGTTTTTCGTCGGCGAGAACGGCAGCGGGAAGTCCACGCTGCTGGAGGCCATTGCGGTGGCCGGCGGCTTCAACGCCGAGGGCGGCACGCGGAATTATGCCTTTTCCACCTACGATTCCCATTCGGAGCTGAGCCGGGCGCTGCGGCTGATTCGGGGGCCGAAGCGGGTGGCGTGGGGATATTTTCTGCGCGCCGAGAGCTTTTACAACGTGGCTACGGCGGAGGAGAATTACGCTGAGGCGCCGGAGCTGTCCGCGGGGTATCATCGTCAGTCTCATGGGGAGAGCTTTCTCTCGGTGGTGCAGCGCAATCTGCGCCCGGGCGGGCTGTATCTGTTCGACGAGCCCGAGGCGGCACTGTCGCCCCAGCGCCAGCTGACGCTGCTGTGCGAGGTCTACCGCGCCGCGCGGGAGGGCGCGCAGTTCGTCATAGCCACCCACTCCCCCATTCTTCTGGGTCTGCCGGGCGCGGAAATTTTCTCCTTCGATGGAGGAGCGGTGCGCGAGTGCGCCTACGACGAGGTGGAGAGCGTGCAGGTGATGAGGCTGTTCATGAATCGCCGGGAGCAGATTCTGAAGGAACTGCTGGAGGAGTGAGCAAAGCCGCCGACCCGGAAGGGGAGGCGGCTTTTATGATGGGGAGAAATGGCCTTGGTGTGGGGAAAACAGAGCGGATGATATAATCGTCTGAGCTTGTCTGAGAACTTTCTGAATGGCTGGCGCTTCTTTGGATGAATCGGGATTTCATCCCGGAGCATAGGCGCAAGCCGCGACCAAAGGTTGAAAACCCTTTGGGTTTTCAAGTCGCTTTGCGACTGACTTTATCGA
>USDD01000167.1 GCA_900553265.1 uncultured Eubacteriales bacterium | reverse complement strand
CAGGCGCAAGCCGCGACCATCGCGGCGCTGCGCCGTCGCTTCGAACAACGCCCACTCCAGAAACGCACCACAGCGGGCAAGCGCCGACCACCGGCGCGCAGCCCGCGTCGCCTCAGCGCGGCAGCAGTTGCGCGCGGCCTCAGGCCGCTCAGCCTGCAATAATTCGGAATTCTTTCGTCAGCTGGTTCAGCGTCTCCGCGCCCGTTTCCGTCACGGCCACGAGATCCTCCACGCGCACGCCGAAGCGGCCCGGGAGGTAAACGCCCGGCTCCACCGAGAAGGTCATGCCCGGCTGCGCGATGGTCTCATTCGTCGACGAATTATCCGGCGGCTCATGCACCTCCAGTCCGATTCCATGCCCGGTACGATGGATAAAGTACTCCCCATACCCGGCCTCCTCGATGACCTCTCTCGCGGCCTTATCAAACATCTTCATGGGCATTCCCGGCTTCACGGCGTTCCTGCCCGCGGCGTTGGCCCGCTCCACCAGCTCATAGACCTTCCGCTGCTCCTCGGTGGCTTCCCCGAAGAACACGGTTCTCGTCATATCGCTGCAATAGTCCTGCCACACAAGGCCCACGTCGAGAATGACCGAATCGCCCTTCTTCAGCCACGTCTCATCCGACGCGTGGTGCGGCTCGGCGCAGTTTGCCCCGAAGCACACCAGCGGCTCGAAGCTCGGGCCGCTCGCGCCCAGCTCCTTCGCGATGCTCAGGTACATCGCGGCGACCTCCGTCTCGGTCATGCCCTCCTTCAGATTCTCCAGCACCCGGCGGCTGACCTCGTCGTTCATCCTCGACGAGATGCGCATCCTCTCCAGCTCGTCCGCGCCCTTGCGCATGCGCGCGTCGTCCACGGGCTTACTGCCCAGCGTCGGGCGCACGTCGGGCCGCGCGTCCATCAGGCGGATGGTGAACTGGCTGGGCCAGAGCTTGTCCACGCCCAGCTTTCCCGGGCGCACGTCCTTTTCAAGCAGCGCGATGGGGTCGTCCGTGTCGTCGAACTCCTTCAGATCCGCGTCCACCGCGCCCTTCAGCGCGAACAGGCGATTGGCGAACAGCCTGCTGCTGCCGTCGCCGCGCACCAGCAGCGCGAGCATCCGCTCGCCCGGCGCGATCCATTTTCCCGTCAGATAAAACACCGACGTGGGCGCGGTCACGAGGATCTGTTCCAGTCCCTCTGCGCGCATGTTTTCCGCGACCTTTTGGATTCTTTCCTTATTCATTTCATGAATTCTCCTTTGTGCGGGTGGTCATGTGAACCAGCTCCACGCCGCCCTCGGCCATGATCTCCCTCGCGAAATCGTCGGGATAGCCCTCCTCGTACACCACGCGCGTGATGCCCGCGTTGACGATCATCTTGGCGCACAGCACGCAGGGCTGATGGGTGCAGTACAGCGTCGCGCCGTCGATGGACACGCCCAGCTTCGCCGCCTGAATGATGGCGTTCTGCTCCGCGTGCACGGCGTAGCACAGCTCCGCCCGGGTGCCCGACTCCACGCCGATCTTCTTGCGCAGGCACTCGCCCCGCTCCACGCAGGTGCGGATGCCCGCCGGCGCGCCGTTATAGCCCGTGGTCACGATGCGCTTGTTCTTCACGATCACGCAGCCGATCCTGCGGTTGGGCTGAAAGCAGCTCGCCCATTTCGAGATCACCCACGCCATTTCCATAAACCGCGCGTCCCATTTGTCCATGCCTTTGCCCTCCGCTCCGCTTTTTCTCCATTATAGCGCCTCCCGGGTGTTTCCGGCGCCAAAATCAAATATTTAACATTATTTTTGGCCCCAAAGGGCTTGAAATTTGCTCCGAAAGCGGTTAAACTATCCCCTGTAAGCGGTTGGCACTCGGTTAAAAAGAGTGCTAACAGGCAATCATCACGCATCAACTCGAAGGAGGATTGACACATATGACTATGAAACCTCTGGGCGACCGTGTCGTCATCAAGAATCTGGAAGCGGAAGAGACCACCCGCGGCGGCATCATTCTGGCCGGCTCCGCGAAGGAAAAGCCCGTGATGGCGGAAGTCATCGCCGTGGGCCCCGGCGGAAACGTGGACGGCAAGGAGATCAAGATGTACGTGGAGAAGGGCCAGAAGGTCATCTACTCCAAGTACGCCGGCACCGAGGTCAAGCTGGACGGCGAGGAGTACATCGTCGTTCGCCAGTCTGACATTCTGGCCATCGTCGAATAATTTTCCGCGACAAATCGTTAGATAAACAGGAGGCATTATTATGGCTAAGCAGCTGAAATATGGTGAGGACGCGCGCCGCGCTCTGGAAGCCGGCATCAACACTCTGGCGAACACCGTGAAAATCACTCTGGGCCCCAAGGGCCGCAACGTCGTGCTGGACAAGAAGTTCGGCGCTCCGCTGATCACCAACGACGGCGTGACCATCGCCAAGG
>USDD01000166.1 GCA_900553265.1 uncultured Eubacteriales bacterium | reverse complement strand
TCAAACCCGTTCAGCGAAGAGCAAGGGACGCGGTTCAACCGAGCATACGCCCGAACCGGGCAGGAGCACCGCGAATTGCCCAAAGCCTCCAACCGTAACCCCAGCCCGCCCGAACCGGAAAACAGTAGGGACGAAACCTCTCTAACGCTACCCAAGTAACGTGGAACCATGAGGGCGGGCGCGCTAACTTCCGAGCGAATTTCCAATGCGCGGCGGCAATGTTGACCGCCCTGTAGGCGGTCAACCAGCCGCTGCGCATTGGAAACAGCCGGAACGTCCCCTTCCCATTCGTCGCTGTACAAAGGAAGCGGCTTCCCCCGCTTTTTTTCTCCCCGCCATCGCGCCGAGAACTCGCCGCTTTTCCCCATATCAAAACTCCCCATCTCCCATCAACCCATCAAGGAGGACATGCAGCAGTGCAGACATGGTTTGAAAAACTCAAGGCGGACTTCGTGCTGAACTTTGTTCAGGCTAACCGCTGGAAGTACCTGCTGGACGGCCTGGGCAAGACGCTGCTGATTACGCTGGTGGCGTGCCTGCTGGGCGTGGTCATCGGCGTGGTCATCGCCATGGTTCGTTCGACCTACGACAAAACCGCCGAGGGCGCGCGCAAGACCTTCGGCCGCCGGATGTTCGGCGTGCTGGACGGCGTCTGCCGCGTGTATCTGACCGTGCTGCGCGGCACGCCGGTGGTCGTTCAGCTGATGATCATCTACTTCGTCATCTTTGCGTCGTCGGATAACGGCACGATGGTGGCGGCGCTGGCCTTCGGCCTGAACTCCGGCGCTTACGTCGCCGAGATCGTCCGCGGCGGCATCATGTCCATCGACAACGGCCAGTTCGAGGCCGGCCGCAGCCTGGGCTTCAACTACGTCCAGACCATGCGGTTCATCATCATCCCCCAGACCATCAAGAACGTCCTGCCCGCGCTGGCCAACGAGTTCATCGCGCTGCTGAAGGAGACGTCGGTGGCGGGCTATGTGGCCGTGCAGGACCTGACCAAGGGCGGCGACATCATCCGCAGCCGCACCTATTCGCCGTTCCTGCCGCTGATCGCGGTGGCGCTGATTTATCTGGTGCTGGTCATGTTCTTCTCGTGGCTGGTGAGCAAACTGGAGAGGAGGCTGCGCAACAGTGACCACTGAAACGCTCATTCAGGTTCGCGGGCTGGAAAAGGTCTTCGCGGGCAATCACATTAAGGCGCTCAACGGCGTGTCCGCCGACATCCATCGCGGCGAGGTCGTGGTGGTCATCGGGCCGTCCGGCTCGGGCAAATCCACGTTCCTGCGCTGTCTGAACCTGCTGGAGATTCCCACCGCAGGCAGCATCACCTTCGAGGGCACCGACATCACCGACCCCAAGGTGAACATCAACGTCCATCGCCAGAAGATGGGCATGGTGTTCCAGCACTTCAATCTGTTCCCCAACATGACCGTTCTGCGCAACATGACCGTCGCGCCCATGGAGCTTCATAAGAAGAGCAAGGCCGAGGCCGAGGCCATGGCCATGAAGCTGCTGGAGCGCGTGGGTCTGGCCGACCGCGCCAACAACTATCCCAGCCAGCTCTCCGGCGGCCAGAAGCAGCGCATCGCCATCGTGCGCGCGCTGTGCATGGAGCCCGACGTGATGCTGTTCGACGAGCCGACCTCGGCTCTCGACCCCGAGATGGTCGGCGAGGTGCTGGAGGTCATGAAGGATCTCGCCCGCGAGGGCATGACGATGGTCGTCGTCACCCACGAGATGGGCTTTGCCCGCGAGGTGGGCGACCGCGTGATCTTCATGGACGGCGGCCGCATCCTCGAGGAGGGCACGCCCGATCAGATTTTCAACCATCCGCAGAATCCCAGAACGCAGGAGTTCTTGTCCAAGCTGCTGTGAGGAGAGGATGGAAAAAGCCCGTGCAGGATCGGAGTCGTTCCTGCACGGGCTTTTTTGCGCGCGGCGGAGATATGGGATGTTCGGATTGGCGTTTATAATATCCGGAGCATGGCGGGAAATGCGATCATGAATGGCGAGACGCGGTTTTTGACAGAAAAAGAAGCCGTGCGCACGGTGGAGTGTTGGGGTCCAATTCCCCAAGAACCCGCCATGCGGAGCTTCTATTTACAGTGTATGCGATTTTTCGCGAAATGTCAATGCGCCTAAGGTAAAATGTTCCGGCTGTTTCCAGAGCGCGGCGGCGGGGGCGCGCCTTTCTTGGGGGCTGCGAGGAGCGGGAAAGCCGATTGCTTTATGCAGCGGCGCGGGAAAAGAGACGTTCCGGCTGTTTCCAGAGCGCGGCGGCGCATTGAACGCCTGCGGGGCGTTCAATTTTGCCGCCGTGCTCTGGAAATTCGCTCGGAAGTCAGCGCGCCCGCCCGACTGGTTCCGCGATGCATGGCGGAAGATTGAAGGCTCTCGTCCCTGCTGCTTTCCGGTTCGGGCGGGCGGGGAGACGGACGAAGGCTATTCTCAACGTTGAAGGAGTCAG
>USDD01000165.1 GCA_900553265.1 uncultured Eubacteriales bacterium | reverse complement strand
ACATGAGGCTTATTGCGCTCAAACTTTGCCTTTGCCATTGGATATTCCTCCCTAAAACAGATTCGGTGTACTAAATTCGTATGGAGCGGGTGATGGGAATCGAACCCACGTGATCAGCTTGGGAAGCTGGAGCTCTGCCATTGAGCTACACCCGCGCATTCCCGCCGACATACGCCGTCATACGAAAAATATTGTACTTTAGAATTGGGTTTTTGTCAACAACCAAACGCGTTTTTCCTTGACAATTTTCCATTTATGTCGGGATTTTCCGCGTGATTTAACCGAAAGGTCACTTTTCGTCCAGGTATTTCTGCAGCTTGCGCTTGATGCGCTGGAGGGCGTTGTCGATGCTCTTGACGTGGCGGTTCATCTCCTCGGAGATTTCCACGTAGCTCTTGCCCTCGACGTAGCGCACCAGCACCTGCTTTTCCAGATCGGACAGCAGCGAGCCGATGCGGCCCTCAATGACGGACAGATCCTCCCGGTCGATGAGCATCTCCTCGGGGTTGCTGGGCGTTTCCTCGGTGATCACGTCCAGCAGCGTGCGGTCGCTGTCCTCCTCGAAGATGGGGCGGTTGAGCGAGACGTAGCTGTTGAGGGGAATGTGCTTCTGCCGCGTGGCCGTCTTGATGGCGGTGATGATCTGGCGGGTGACGCACAGCTCGGCGAAGGCGCGAAAGGACGACAGGCGATCCTCGCGATAGTCGCGAATGGCCTTGTACAGGCCGATCATGCCCTCCTGCACGATGTCCTCGTGGTCTGCGCCGATGAGGAAATAGCTGCGCGCCTTGGCCCGAACGAAGTTTTTATACTTGTTCAGCAGATATTCCAGCGCCGCGTCCTCGCCGTCCTGCTGGGCCAGCGCGACGATTTCCTCGTCCGTCATGGATTCAAAGCCCTGATTTACCATGAAAAACCTCCGGTATCTTTGGTTGGAAGCGCCTACTTCCCGATGCGTCTGAGCTTCTCCAGCACGTGGGGCGGAATGCGGTCGCCCACGGTGCTGCCGCCGGTTCGCTTCGGAACGGCGGCGGCCGTGCCGGCGGAGCGCGCCTGAGACATCTCCATAAGCAGCTCCCGGGACGAGATGCGCGTCGCGCCCCGGCCCAGAATGATGGTCTGCTCCAGCGCGTCGGACGTGGCCACGCGCACCTCGGCGCGGCGGAACTCGACGTCCTCGGCGTAGCTGTCGCACAGGCGCTCGATGTAGTGGTCGGCGATTTCGCCCTTTCGGGTGAACACCACCTGCACCGGGCCGTACTCCTCCACCGAGCGGGTCTGCCGGTCGCCCTGCCACGCGTCGAACACCAGAATGACCTTCTGGCCGGAATAGCCCGCGTAGTCCTGAAGCTCGGCCAGCAGCTTCTCCCGCGCGTCGGCCAGCGCGGCCGCGCCCTCCAGATGCCTCCGGGCGTTGAGCACGTTGTAGCCGTCCACGATCAGAATGCGCTCCGGGCCGGAGCGCCGGCGCGGCTTTGCGCCGCGGCTCATTTCGCGCGGGCGCGGGCGATTTCGTACATCAGCACGCCCGCCGCCACCGACGCGTTGAGCGAGTCCAGATGGCCCTTCATGGGCAGCGAGACCCTGCGGTCGCACTTCTCCATGGTCAGGCGGGAGATGCCGTCGCCCTCGGAGCCGATGACCAGCGCCGCGGGGCCCGTCAGATCGCAGGTAAACGCGCTCTCGCCGTCCATGGCCGCGCCGATGATCCACACGCCCTTTTCCTTCAGCTCGTCGATGGTTCGGTTCAGGTTCGTGACCCGGGCGATGGGCATGTGGTTCAGCGCGCCCGCCGCCGCCTTGGCCGCCGCCGGGGTCAGTCCCGCCGAGCGGCGCTCGGGGACGATCACGCCGTGCGCGCCCACGCACTCCGCCGTGCGGATGATCGCGCCCAGATTGTGGGGATCGGTGATGCCGTCCAGCAGGATCAGGAACGGCTCCTCGCCGCGCTCCTGCGCGATGGCCAGCATTTTCTCCACCGTGGAATACTCGATGGGCGAGACATAGGCGATGAGGCCCTGATGGGACGGATAAATCGCGTCCAGCCGGGAGCGATCCACCATCTGCACCACCGCGCCGGCCTCCCGCGCCATCTGGATGATCTCCCGCGCCGAGCCGGACAGATCGCCGTTGGCCGCCAGCAGCTTCTCCACCGTGCGGCCCGCACGCAGCGCCTCGCGGATGGGATTGCGGCCGCAGAGCATGTGCTCCATCTCCGCCGTCTCCTCCACGCTCAGCTCCGGCTCCGCGGGCGCCGGCTCGGCCCTGGGCGGCAGCGCCGGGCGCGGCCCGCGCTCCTCCCGGCGGCGCTTGGGATCGCCGTCGTAATAGCGGTCGCCGCCGTAGGGACGGTCGCCGAAGTCGCGGCCATGGGGACGCTCGTCAAAGTCCTTCTTGCCGCCGTAGGGCTTCTTTGCGCCGAAATCGTCAGCGGGCTTGCCGTAGGGCTTGCGCTCGTCGAAGTCGCGCTTGCCTGCGTAGGGACGGTCTCCGAAGTCCTTCTTGCCGTAGGGCTTCTTCGCGCCGAAATCGTCGGCGGGCTTGCGCTCGTCAAAGTCGCGCTTGCCTGCGTAGGGGCGGTCTCCGAAGTCCTTCTTGCCGTAGGGCTTCTTCGC
>USDD01000164.1 GCA_900553265.1 uncultured Eubacteriales bacterium | reverse complement strand
AGTACATCGTTCTGGAAAGCCCGACCGCGCCCACGCTGGGCGAGAACGTCTTCGCAGGCTGCGATTATCTGTACGACATCGACCTGAACGCCCACGGCACCCGTCAGGAGATGCAGCAGTGGCAGGCGTACGTGGACGCGCTGGGGCTTCCCTGCCGCGTCTGGCGCGCGCAGGACCCGACCGCCCAATCGCCTGAGAAGGGCGCGTATCAGTACGAAAACCGCGTGCTGACCGAATACACCGGCACAAAGACGCGCATTCACCCCCATCTCACCGTCTCGAAAGAACCGGTAGTCGGCCTGGGCGACGGCGTGTTCAAGGACAGCCAGACCATCGAATACTTCTCCGTCGCTCATAACGACGAGTTCACCACCATCGGCGCGGAGGCCTTCATGAACAGCTCCCTCAGGGAAGTGGATCTGTTCGACTCCGTGACCACCATCGGCGCGCGGGCGTTCGCAAACTGCGCGCAACTGGAAGCGCTGACCCTGCCTGACTCGCTTACCACAATTGGCGAAGGCGCGCTCGACGGCCTGACGGGGCTGAAAAAACTGGTGATCCAGTGCGATCCGGCGATCATCCCAGCAGGCGTGTTTGCAAATCTGCCCGCTTTGAGCGACGTGACCGTCGAAGCCGGCGCGATCCCTGCGCACATGTTCGAGAACAGCGGCGTGACCGCCCTCACTCTGGGCGCGGGCGTGACCGAAATCGGCGAGAGCGCTTTTGCGAATACGGCGCTGAAGACCGCTGAAATGAAGAACGTGGCCACCATCGGCGCGGGCGCGTTTGCCAACACCGCGCTGACGAGCGTCGAACTGCCGCAGGCCGCCGCCATTGGGGAGGGTGCGTTTGAGGGTTCCGCGCTGGAGAGCGTGCGCCTGAGCGCCTCCGCTTCCGTGGGCGAGAGAGCCTTCGCGAACACAAAGCTGAAACAGCTGGTCATTCCCACCGCCGGCAGCTTCCCGCTTTCCGCCGTCGAGGGCACGAGCGCCGAGCTGCGCCTGCCCGCCGACGCGAGCGCCGAGCAGCTGGCCGCGTGGAACGAGACGCTCGAGCGCCCGTGGTACGATCCCATGCTGCGCGAGGGCGAAGCGAGCAAATTCGTGAAGATGCCCTTCGAGCCGACTCCCGCCGAGAACTTCGAGTTCGATCCGGAAACCGGCCTGATCTCCGCCTATATCGGAACCGACGTGGACGTTGTCGTGCCGCGCGAGATCGACGGCGTGACCGTTGTGGGCTTTGCAAACTACAACGCCTTTGATTCCTGCCACGACTACACCGATTCCTCTGTGGAGACCAACCGCACCGAGTGGGTGCATCTGCGCACGCTGGTGCTGCCCGAAACGATCAAAGAGCTGCCGGACATGATGCTCGCCTACTGCCAGCAGCTGGAGACCTTCGTCTGCTACGCGCCCCTGGAAAGCACCGGCGGCAATCAGTTCATGCTCTGCCGCAGCCTGAACAATGTGATATTCGTCAACGGCGTGCGCGAGATCGGCAACTACGCCTTCGACAGCGCGGGCCCGCTGGGCAATCTGTACTTTGGCGAGCATCTCGTGAAGATCGGCCAGCAGGCGTTCAACTTCGCGGGGCTGACCTCCTTCGTGGCCGATGCGGAGAGCGTCGAATACGGCGCGTTCACCGAGTGCCAGAACCTGACCAGCCTGCACTTCACCAGCAAGATGAAGGACTTCGGCGAAAACTGCATCGTCAACTGCCCGAACCTTGCCGAAATCTGCTTCGACGGCTGCGATTTGACCGCGTCCCCCATGGGACTGATGATGAACGTCGCGCCCAAGCTGACCGTGCGCGTGCCCGAAGGCATGAGCGAGGAAAACCTCAGGCACGCTCAGAATTGCCAGAGCTGGAGCGAAAACCGCAGCGAGGTTACCGTAATCACCGAGCCATGCGCCCACACGCAGCCCACGCTGCCCGATTTGCCTGCGCTGCTCCCCACCCTGAAGCTGGATGCGAGCGTGGAAACCGCCGCGCCCGCGCAGCCCGGCACGTTAGGCGCGGCTGAACCCGAAGTTGCGCCTAAACCCAGCCCCATTCCCGAACCTGTCGCGCAGAACGCTGGCATTCCCGATGAATATCTGGGCGTGTGGTACGGCGTGCGCATGGAGATAGGGGGCACACCCTATCCGCTGGCCGACATGGGGCTGGATGTGACCTTCACCCTCGGCGCGGACGGCGCGGCTGAAATGAACACGAACGGCGACGTGGACAGCATCCATTGCGCCATGCAGGACGGCGTGCTCATGGCGGACGGCATATCGTTCACGCTGCAGGACGCGCTCCTCACGGTTTCCATGGACGGCGTGACCATGGCGTTCAGCCGCGAGAAGCCGGAAGCCTCAAGCACGGCCGTCCCAAGCATCAACGAAAGCGCCATTATCGACAATTTCAGGGGCTTCTGGACACTTGCGCGCGTCACAGCGGACGGCATCACACTGCCCGCTGAAGCCGCTGAAATGGCGGGGGATACGCTGGTTATTTACGGCACTACCTGCGACCTGACCCTGCATGGTACGACGCTGGACGGTCTGTCCTGCCGCATGGACAATTTCACGCTGCTCATTTCCATCCTGAACGGCGAGGCTGCCGTCACGCTGCGCGAGGATGGAACGCTCTGCCTTGAAATGAGCGACCTCACCCTGTGGTACGAGCGCACCGGCGATGCCCCCGAAGCGCCCGCCGAACCAACTGCGGAATTCAATCCCGCAGGCACGCCCGAAC
>USDD01000163.1 GCA_900553265.1 uncultured Eubacteriales bacterium | reverse complement strand
CAGAGTGCAACCACTGCGCCGGGCAACGCCAAGAGTGCCCCCATTTCCAACGCTCGCCCCGCCGCTTCCGGAAATTTCCGCACCCCCGTGCAAAACGAAACCGGCGCGCCCGCCTCGAATGTGAAAAGCGACGCAGCCCCGGCCTCCGGAAATTCTGCTCAGAGCGCGGCCACTGGGCTGAACGACGCCAAGGGAGCTTCGGCCTCCGCCGCTCCCGGAAATCTCCACAGTTCCGCACAGAGTGAAACCGGCACACCTGCGCCGAGCAACGCCAGGAGCGCTTCGGGTTCCGACAGCCAATCCGCATCGCCGGCGGCGACCCGCACCGCGGCTCCGTCCGCGCCCAACCGCCCGCGCTTCGCGTCGACGCGCCCGGGCTTTCAGCGCACCGGCGATTTCACTCCGCGCAATCGAGGCGACGCGTCCAATCCGAACCGCCCGGCGGACAACCGCTGGAACGGCTCCCCCTCCCGCTCCGATGACGGCGACCGCCCCAACGCCTACTCCCGCCGCTCCGACGACGGCGATCGCTCCAACGCCTACTCCCGCCGCTCCGACGACGGCGATCGCCCCAACGCCTACTCCCGCCGTACCGACGATTCCGCTCTCCGCTCCGGCGATACCCGCGGCGACGCGCGGTATTCGGATACGTCCGGGCGCTATGGCGACGACGGGCGGCGCGAATGGTCGGCGCGAACGGACGAGAGCCGCCGGCTGAGCGATCCGAATTCCGCGGAGGAATACCGCCGCGGCTGCGAGAGCAATTTCGCGCCCGAGTCACCGCGCCGGGATTTCTATGAGGTGGACGCGAACGGCGCGCCCGTGGGCGACTTCGCCGACGGCGCGGGCATGCTGGAGATTCAGCCCGACGGTTACGGCTTCCTGCGGGCGGAGAACTGCCTGCCCGGTCCCCGGGACGTGTACATCTCCATCGCCCAGATCCGCCGCTTCGGGCTGCGTCCGGGCGACTATGTGGAGGGCAAGACGCGCCCCCAGCGCGAGGGCGACCGCTACAGCGCGCTGATCTACATCAGCAAAATCAACGGCGAGCCGCCGGAGAAGGCGCTGCGCCGCAAGCCCTTCGAGGCGCTGGTGCCGTGGTATCCCGACGAGCGTCTGAGGCTGGAAAATCCGCTGAAGCCCGACCTTTCGCTGCGCATGATCGACATGCTCGCGCCCATCGGCAAGGGCCAGCGCGGCATGATCGTCTCCCAGCCCAAGGCCGGCAAGACCACGCTGCTGAAGAAGATCGCCAACGCCATCTCGGACAACAACCCCGAGGTCAAGCTCATCGTGCTGCTCATCGACGAGCGCCCCGAGGAAGTGACCGACATGAAGCGCTCCATCCGCGGCGACGTGATCTACTCCACCTTCGACGAGGCCCCGGAAAACCACGCCCGGGTGTCCGAGATGATTCTGGAGCACGCCCAGCGGCAGGTGGAGATGGGCCGCGACGTGGTGATTCTGCTGGATTCCATCACGCGTCTGGCCCGCGCCTACAACCTCATCATTCCCCCCACGGGCCGCTCGCTGTCCGGCGGTCTGGATCCGGGAGCGCTGTATAAGCCCAAGAAGTTCTTCGGCGCGGCGCGCAACATCGAAAATGGAGGCAGCCTGACCATCATCGCCACCGCGCTGGTGGACACGGGCAGCCGCATGGACGACATCATCTTCGAGGAATTCAAGGGCACCGGCAACATGGAGCTGCACCTCGACCGCAAGCTGTCCGACAAGCGCATCTTCCCGGCCATCGACCTGCTGCGCTCGGGCACGCGCCGCGAGGATCTGCTTCTGACCCCCGAGGAGCGCGAGGGCGCGTATCAGGCGCGCCGCATGCTCTCCGGCGGCAATCCCCAGCAGGCCACGGAGCAGCTCATCAGCCTGATGGAAAAGACGACAGACAACGCCGACTTCTTCCGCCGCCTGAAGGGCTGGATCACCGTCTACGAAAAGGACGGCTTCACCATGGGCGGAAAAAGCTAAAAGCACATAAAAGGCCGCTTCCCGTTCGGCGGGAAGCGGCCTCAGCCTGTCAAAAAAGCCAGATTGCGAACCTGCAATGCGGCTTCTTATGCGATAAAAAGGCGGAAAAAAGCAGGCGCATCCACTTGTGGATCGCGAGTTTTTTCAAATTCATCGCGGCAAATTTGAGCTTGACCCAGGCGGTAACCGCGGGCAGCCCTCGATATGGCGTATAACGCATGGCGTGTTTTTCCTTCGCGTCGGCAAAGACGCGCTCAATGGTCTGCGAACGCAGCGCGTAGGTTTTCTTGCCAATGTCCGAATGTCTCACGTCCTCCGCTCGCTCTATGTAGTCGTGCCAGACATGCCGCGTCACGGTCTTTGTACACTGCTGATTTTCGGTGCAGCGTTCGCGGACAGGACAATTCCTGCAAATGTAGCTTTTGCTTTTGTACTCCCGGTTGCCATCGCGGTTGGTGGTGGCATAGCTCAGAATCTGGTTTTGCGGGCAGAGGACGCAGTCGTAATACTCATCGTAGACATATTCATACCAGGGCAGGTTTCCTTTCTTCGTCATCGGGCGTTTATAGGGCAGCGACGGGATTCTCCCGCTGTCGAAGACCTGCTTGCAGATCCAGGGCGTTTTGTAGCCCGCGTCGGCGGCGATGACCTGCACTTCGGGATAGTGCTCGACCAGACGCTCAAACACCGTGTCAAAGGCGACGCTGTCGTGGACATTGCCGGGCGTGACCTCCGTTTCCAGCACATAGCCCCGCCTGTCGCAGACCGTATGCGCCTCGTAGGCGAAGCAT
>USDD01000162.1 GCA_900553265.1 uncultured Eubacteriales bacterium | reverse complement strand
AGGCTCTCTCGCCCACGGAAGCGGAGGCGCTCAGGCGCACGCTCTCCAGCGCGGAGCCCTCGAAAGCGCCGTCGCCGACGGCGGCGGCCTGCGGCAGGTCGATGCTCGTCAGCGCGGTATTGGCAAACGCGCCCGTGCCGACGACGGTCACATTTGTCAGATCGGCGGCGTTCAGCGCCGTATTCGCAAAAGCGCTCTCACCGATCTCGGTCACGCCCGCGCCCAGCGTGAGCGTGGTCACGCCGCTGCCCTCGAACATATGCGCCGGGACAGCGCCGCTCTCAATGGTCACCTCGCTCAGATTGGGCATATTGGCGAACACGCCCGCGGGAATGAGCGCGGGATCGCACTTGACCACCAGCTTCTTGAGCCCGGTCAGGCCGTCCAGCGCGCCCTCGCCGATGGTGGTCAGCGAATCGGGCAGGGTCAGCTCCTCCAGCTGCGCGCAGCCGGCGAACGCCCGCGCGCCGATGTCGGTCACCGAGTCGAACAGATCCACATCCCGGATGGAGCTGTTCATGAAGGCCTCCGCGCCGATTGTGGTGAACACATCGTTGTGCGCGACGGAGAAGTACTCGATGGTCTGGCTGTCCTTGAACACGCCGTCGCCCAACCCGACCACCGGCTCCTTCGAGACGGTAAGGTGGGGATGAATGCGCGTCTGCGAGCCGGTGTACTCGGTCAGCACGCAGTTTTCATAGGTATAGGAACCCTTTTCGGGCGACTGGGCGGTGGGATCCTGAGCGCGCCAGACGCGGCAGGGAATCCCCAGCGCATCCACATAGGCCTGCCACTGCTCCATCTCCTGACGGCTGCCGTGGGCGTTCAGGTCGATGTCGTACAGATAGTCGCAGCCCGCGAAGACGTTCTCGCCCAGCGTGGGCGCGGTCGGGCTTTCCAGAACGATGTACTGGATGTTGTAGTCGCCCTTGAAGGCGTTGGAGCCGATGGACTCCAGCGTAGAGGGCAGATAGAGATCGGCGCCCATGTTGGCGCAGGATTCAAACGCGTTCTCGCCGATGGACCTGAGCCCCTCGGGCAGCTCCAGAGAGCCCTTGAGGCCGGCGAAATAGAACGCGTAATCGCCGATGCTCTCCACGCTCGTCAGCTCCAGCACACTGCTCTTATAGGAGTTGTAGAAGGCGTTGCTGCCGATGGTCTTCAGCGTGGAGGGGAATTTCACGCGGCCCAGCGTTTCGCAGTTGTAGAACGCGCTGTCGCCGATGGTTTCCAGTCCCTCGGGCAGCTCCAGAAACGCCAGATAGGTGTGGCTCGCGAAGGCCTCGGGGCCGATGGCCTTCACCGGCGCGCCGCCGATGGTCTCGGGAATGGCGAGATAGGTGGCGTAGCCGTTGTAGGAGGTGATGGTGCCGGTGGAAGCGTCGAAGTCGAACTCCGACTCCACATAGCCGTTGTTTTCCACGACCACGGCGTTTTTGCCGCTGGGCTGGACGCTCACCGTGCTGCCGGCGTTCTCAAAGGCCGCCGTGTACGCCTCCAGCTGATCGTCCGGGACATAGGCCACCGCGTCCTCGGGAAGGAGGCTGAAGCAGTCCATGTCGATCGCCGGGCACACGCCCTCGAAGGTGATCTTGCGCAGCGCGTCGCAGAATCTGAACGAGGTGTCGCCGATGTAGCGCACGCCCGCGGGAATAGTAACCTCGCTCAGCGCATTGCAGCTGAAGAAATTCATGCGGTTGATGACCACAAGGCTCTGGGGCAGCGTAACGCTGGTCAGATTTTCGCACGAGGAGACGGCGTTGCTGCGAAGCTCCAGCACCGTCTCGGGCAGCGTCAGAGACGTGATCGTATCGCCCTTGAACACACTGACGCCGATCACGTCCACCGTGAAGCCGTCGATTTCCGCGGGCACGACCACGTCGCCGCCCGCGCCGTCATAGCCGCGGAGTATGGCGTAGTTCGCGTCATAATTCCAGTCGGTGGATTCGGCCAATGCGGGTATGCAGAGAACCAGCATCAGCAGGGAGAGAACCAGGATTAGCGATCTTTTCATCATTCGATACCCTCCGTCCCTGTCTGTTCTATTGTTCGTTATGGAGCATATTGCAAAGCGGCGCGCACTGACGCGCAAGCTCAGCGTTGATCTGCAGGGCAGCAGTCTCTTCGTCGCACTGCTGCTGAAGTACCGCCTCCTGAACCGCCGGATCGTTCATATATGTCGCCTGCGCGGCGATGATTGTCCCCCGACCTTCCGCCGGCGCCCTTTGCAGCCATTCGCTGTAAAGGCTGTCCAGCTCCGCCTTCCGCAGGGTACGAATCTGCTTTTGCGCCCGCAGTGAATTGCTCTCGCCTGCAGAAGCCAGAAGGGCGGCGGCTATATTGCGTCATAGCCAGAGGTCGTTCAGGTCGAATCCGTATTCCTCCATCAGTTTCTCAAAGAAATCCCTGATCGCGGAGGCCTTTTCGCTATAGCCTCCGGGAAAACAGTTGGAGCCGCTGGCGTCGATAACTCCGCCGTCCTCAAAAACGACGCTCAGCGAGAAGCTCGCGCCGTCCAGCACGTCGCGGTCGATTTTATGGCAGCCGTTCCATTCGGCCAGACCCAGCTCCTGCACCAGCGCGGAGAACGAGGCCATGTCCTCGTCGGTCAGAGGCAGCACGTAGTGATCGTCATTGTGCAGTTCAATCCATGCGAAGCGGCCGCGCGCCGTTTCCTTGATCTGATAGCGGTTGAACTCCTCGATGCACATGCCGGAGGTGGCGTACCGGAAGGTTTTCACCGCCGGCAGATCTTCAGGTGGCGCGGCTCCGGCGAAGCACGGACACAGGCACAGCGTCAGCGCGGCAAGCAGTCCGGCGAAAATGCGCTTCCATCGTCTTTTCATGGCGGTCGCTCCTTTCTCACAGCGCA
>USDD01000161.1 GCA_900553265.1 uncultured Eubacteriales bacterium | reverse complement strand
CATTTGAAATCGTCGCCGCCTGTGGCGGATTCAGACGATGAAAAATGCCGAAGGTTGGCATCCGACGGAAAGAGTCGCACCCTTCGACTTTTCCGCCCGTTGCCTCCCGCTTCGAGGAACATTTGAAATCGTCGCCGCCTGTGGCGGATTCAGACGATGAAAAATGCCGAAGGTTGGCATCCGACGGAAAGAGTCGCACCCTTCGACTTTTCCGCCCGTTGCCTCCCTCTTCGAGGGAGGTGGCATCCCGCAGGGATGACGGAAGGAGTCGCACCCCGATATTTCCTCCCGTTTTCCCCCGCTTCGGGGCGGACGGAAGGAGCCAAAAGCAAAGGAGGAGAACCCCATGAAACCGTTTATGGATCAGGATTTTCTGCTTGAAAATGACGTGGCCAAAAAGCTGTATCACGAGTACGCGGAAAACATGCCGATTTATGACTATCATTGCCACATCTCCCCGCGCATGATCTATGAAAACCATCAGTTTGAAAACATCGGCGAGCTGATGCTCGGCGGCGACCACTACAAGTGGCGCGTGATGCTCTCCAACGGCGTGGACGAGAAGTTCATCCGCGGCAACGCGAGCTGGCATGACAAGTGGCTGGCCTTTGCCGCGAGCCTCAAATACTGCATCGGCAACCCGATGTTCCACTGGACGCATCTGGAGCTGCGCCGCGTGTTCGGCATCGAGGATATCCTGAGCGAAAAGACCGCCGAGGATATCTGGAACCGCGCGAACGCGCTGCTGGCGACGGAGGAATACCGCTGCCGCGGCCTGATTGAGAAATTCGGCGTGAAGGTCATCTGCACCACCGACGACCCGGTGGACGATCTGGAGCATCACACCCTGATCGAGCAGGACGCCACCTGCAATTTCAAGGTCTATCCGGCTTGGCGCCCGGACAAGGTGCTCAACATCGAGCGCGGCGGCTTTGTGGATTACATGAACCGCCTGTCCCGCGTCTCCGGCATCCACTGCCTGAATCTGGAAAGCATGATGCAGGCGCTGGAAGCCCGTCTGGATTTCTTCCACGCGCACGGCGCGCGCCTGTCCGATCACGCGCTGGATACCGTGCCCTACGGCGTGCCGAGCACGCACATCGCGGGCGAGGCCTTCCGCAAGGCCATGAGCGGCGCGCCGCTGACCGAGGCGGAAATCGCCTCCTACAAGACCTATGTGCTCGTCGAGCTGGCGCGCATGTACAAGGCGCGCGGCTGGGCGCAGCAGTATCACATCGGCGCGATGCGCAACAACAACCCGCGCATGTTCGAGAAGTACGGCGCGGACGTGGGCTTTGACTCCATCGACGATACCTGCATCGCGGAGAACCTCTCCAAGCTGCTGGCCGAGGAGGAGCGCGCCGGAAACCTGCCCAAGACCATCCTCTACTGCCTCAACCCGAAGGATAACTACGTCATCGGCACCATGCTGGGCAACTTCCAGGGCGACGGTATTCCGGGCAAGATTCAGTTCGGCTCCGGCTGGTGGTTCTGCGATCAGAAGTACGGCATGGAAGACCAGATGCACGCGCTCGCGTCGCTGGGTCTGCTGGGGCGCTTCGTCGGCATGCTGACGGATTCCCGCTCCTTCATTTCCTACCCGCGCCACGAGTATTTCCGCCGCATCCTGTGCAACATGATCGGCAAGTGGGTCGAGAACGGCGAATACCCGGAGGATTACGACACGCTGGGCGAGCTGGTGCGCGGCATCTGCTACAACAACGCGGTCGAGTACTTTGGTATGGAGGTCTAAGGCCTCCGCTTTCCCTGCGTCTGCCGGCCGGTTTTCGGCGGACGCGGGCGAAACAGAGCATAGAGTTGGGAGATGTTTCGGATGAATACGTTTATCGCCAACGAAGAGCCCCAGTGGATTGAGCTGGGCGGCGGCCAGCGCCGCAAAATCCGCGCCTATAACGAAAACGCGATGCTCGTCGAGGTCGGTTTCGATACCGGCGCGGTCGGCGCGGCGCACAGCCATCCGCACACGCAGATTTCCTACGTGCTGGACGGCGAATTCACCTATACCGTCGAGGGGGTCACCCGCTCGATGAAGAAGGGCGATTCCATCGCCGTGGAGGGCGGCAAGGTGCACGGCTGCGCCTGCGTCAAGGCAGGCACGCTGCTGGATATCTTCACCCCGATGCGCGAGGATTTCGTTCGCTAATCACGCAGCCCTTTGCCGCCTTCGGGCGGCAAATCGCATCAATACATTCAGAATACTCTGAAGGAGGAAACACAATATGGATATGATGGAGCAGCTTTCCCGAATCGGCATCGTGCCGGTTATCGCCATCAACGACGCGGCGGACGCCGTGCCGCTCGCGCAGGCGCTGATTGACGGCGGCCTGCCGTGCGCGGAGGTCACCTTCCGCACCGCCGCCGCGGCGGACGCGATCAAGAACATGACCGAAGCGTTCCCGGATATGGTCGTCGGCGCGGGCACCGTGCTCACCTGCGAGCAGGTGGATCGCGCGGTGGCCGCCGGTGCGAAGTTCATCGTCTCCCCGGGTCTGAACCCGACCACCGTTAAGCACTGCCAGGAGATCGGCATCCCGGTCTGCCCCGGCACGGCGAACCCGAGCGATATCGAGGTCGCGCTCTCTCTGGGTCTGAAGACCGTGAAGTTCTTCCCGGCTGAGGCGGCCGGCGGCCTGAAGTACATCAAGTCCATCGCCGCGCCGTATGTCGATATGAAGTTTATGCCCACCGGCGGCGTGAACGAGAAGAACCTGCTGGATTACCTCTCCTTCAACAAGATCATCTGCTGCGGCGGAAGCTGGATGGTTCCGGGCGACGCCGTGAAGGCCAAGGATTGGGATCGCATCCGCACCCTGACCGCCTCCGCCGTTCAGCTCATGCTGGGGCTGGAAATCGCGCACGTGGGCATCAACAGCGCCGACGAGGCCGAGGCCATGGATACCGCGACCAAGCTGTGCAAGCTGCTGGGCTGGACGATGAAGGTCGGCAACAGCT
>USDD01000160.1 GCA_900553265.1 uncultured Eubacteriales bacterium | reverse complement strand
AAATAGACGGAGCCATCGCGACCATCATGGCGCTGGATCGTGCGATCCGGCATGAGGGCGACGGCACGTCCGTCTATGACGAGAGAGGGCTGTTGTTTATATGAACGTATTCGGGAAGCTGTTCAAGGCGCGGGACAAGCCCCGCAATGCTCTGAACGGCAGCGGCTATTCCTTCCTGTTCGGCAATACCGTGGCGGGCAAAACCGTCAACGAGCGCAGCGCCATGCAGATGTCGGCGGTGTACGCCTGCGTGCGGATTCTGTCTGAGGCCATCGCCTCGCTGCCGCTGCATTTCTATCAGTATAACGCCGCGGGCGGTAAGGAAAAGGCGCTGCGGCATCCGCTGTACAACCTGCTTCACGACGAGCCGAACCCGGAAATGACGGCATTTTCCTTCCGAGAAACGCTCATGACACACCTGCTGCTCTGGGGCAACGGCTACGCGCAAATCGTGCGCAATCAGCGCGGCGAGGTCATTGCGCTGTATCCGCTGATGCCCGACCGCATGAGCGTGGATCGGGATTCCCGCGGACACATCTATTACGAATACACCCGCTCGGATTCGGATGTGAAGAGTCTGGGCAGAAAGTCCTCGGTGATCCTTTCGCCGGAGGACGTTTTTCATATTCCCGGCTTGGGCTTTGACGGCCTCGTCGGCTACAGTCCCATCGCCATGGCAAAGCAGGCCATCGGCATGGGCCTTGCCTGCGACGAATACGGCGCGTCCTTTTATCAGAACGGCGCGCAGCCGGGCGGCGTGCTGGAGCATCCGGGCGTGGTGAAAGACCCCAAGCGCGTGCGCGATTCCTGGAACGCCATTTATCAGGGCAGCAAAAATGCCCATCGCATCGCCGTCCTCGAAGAGGGAATGAGCTACAAGCCCATCTCCATTTCGCCGGAGCAGGCGCAATTTCTGGAAACGCGAAAATTTCAGATCGACGAAATCGCGCGCATTTTCCGCGTGCCGCCCCACATGGTGGGCGATCTGGACAAGTCGTCTTTTTCCAACATCGAGCAGCAGTCGCTGGAATTTGTGAAATACACGCTGTCCCCGTGGATCACCCGCTGGGAGCAGACCATTCACCGCTCCCTGCTGCTGCCCTCGGAAAAGCAGCGGTATTTTGCCCGGTTCAATGTGGAGGGCCTGCTGCGCGGCGATTATCAGTCTCGCATGAACGGCTATGCCGTGGGCAGACAGAACGGCTGGATGAGCGCCAACGACATCCGCGAATTGGAGAACCTCGACCGCATCCCCGCCGAAGCTGGCGGTGATCTGTATCTCATCAACGGCAACATGACCAAGCTGGCGGACGCGGGCCTGTTCGCCGGTAAAAAAGATAACCGAAGGGAGAATATATAAATGAAGAAATTCTGGAACTGGATCAGGGACGAAACCAACCCGGATGCACGAATCCTGCGGCTGGAGGGAGCCATTGCCGAGGAAAGCTGGCTTGACGATGAGGTCACGCCCGCGGCCTTCAAGGCGGAGCTGGCTTCGGGCAGCGGCCCCATTACCGTCTGGATCAATTCGCCGGGCGGCGACTGCGTGGCCGCGGCGCAGATCTACAATATGCTCATGGAGTATCGACGAAGGCCGAGCGGAGCGAGTGCTGAAGCGTCGAGGACAGCGCAAAGCGCTCCGCAGACGCGAAACACCGGCTGCGAAGCAGACGGTGCGCAGACTGATGTAACCGTGCGCATCGACGGTATTGCCGCCAGCGCGGCCTCGGTGATTGCTATGGCCGGAACGAAGGTGCAGATGTCGCCGGTGTCCGTCATGATGATTCACAATCCGCTGACCGTGGCCATGGGCGACAGCGACGAAATGCGCCGGGCCATCCAGCTGCTGGACGAGGTGAAGGAGAGCATCATCAACGCCTACGAGATCAAGACCGGCCTTTCCCGCGCCAAGCTGTCCCATCTTATGGACGGCGAGACGTGGATGAACGCGAAAAAGGCGCTGGAGCTGGGCTTCTGCGACGAAATCCTGTATCAGCCGGAGGCTGAACCCGCGCCGGAGGACAGTTTTACTTTCTCTCGCCGGGCCGTCACCAATTCCCTGCTGGACAAGCTGAAAACCCGTATTCCCAAACCCGACAACAGAGTGAGCGCGGCAGACCTCCAAAAGAGGCTGTCGCGTTTGCCGCATTAAGGAGAAAAAGATATGAATCGAATTCTGGAACTGCGCGAAAAGCGCGCCAAGGCGTGGGACGCCGCCAAGAAGTTTCTGGACGCCAAGACCGGCCCGGACGGTCTGGTTTCTGCCGAGGATTCCGCGACCTATGACAAGATGGAGGCGGATGTGCTCGCTCTGGGCAAGGAGGTCGAGCGCCTGGAGCGTCAGGCTGCCATCGACGCAGCCCTGAATGCGCCCGCGAATCAGCCCATTACCGAAAAGCCCGGCGAGAAGGAGAAAGCCAAGGCGGGCCGAGCCTCCGCGGAATACGCAGCCGCGTTCTGGCAGGCCATCCGCAGCAAGTCCGTGCCCCACGAGATTTTCAACGCGCTGGAAACGGGTACCGACAGCGAGGGCGGCTATCTGGTGCCGGATGAGTATCAGCGCACCCTGATCGACGCGCTGCAGGAGCAGAACATCTTCCGCCAGCTGGCCCACGTCATTACAACCACGTCCGGCGAGCGAAAGATTCCCGTAGTCGCCTCCCACGGTACCGCCGCGTGGATCGACGAGGAAGGCTCCTATCCCGAGAGCGACGACGCATTCGGTCAGGTGTCCATCGGCTCCTACAAGCTGGCCACCATGATTAAGGTGTCCGAAGAGCTGCTGAACGACTCTGCCTTCGACGTGCCCGCGTATATCGCCCACGAATTCGCGCGGCGCATCGGCGCAGCCGAGGAAGAAGCGTTCTTCACCGGCAACGGCACGGGCAAGCCGCTGGGCATTCTGGCCGCCACCGGCGGCGCGCAGACCGGCGTGACCGCGGCCAGCGCCACGGCCATCACCATGGACGAGGTCATGG
>USDD01000159.1 GCA_900553265.1 uncultured Eubacteriales bacterium | reverse complement strand
CAGAAACGCACCCCAGCGGTCAAGCGCCGACCACCGGCGCGCAGACCGCGCCGCCCAAACGCGGCAGCAACTGGGTGCAGGCTCAGCCTGCCAGGCGCAAGCCGCGACCACCGCGGCGCAGCGCCGCCGCCCCGAACTCCGCCCGCACCAGAAACGCACCCCAGCGGTCAAGCGCCGACCACCGGCGCGCAGACCGCGCCGCCTCAGCGCGGCAGCAGTTGCGCGCGGCCTCAGGCCGCTGTGCGGACGGGGAGGACGAGGTGGAGGTAGTCCGGGTCGTTCAGGGGGGTGATGATGCAGGGGCTGATGGCGTTGTTCAGGTTGATCTCGATCTGGTCGGCGTCGATGTAGCGAACGACGTCGATCAGGTATTTGACGTTGAAGGCGATGTCCAGGTCGGCGCCCTGCTGCTCAATGGGCAGCTCCTCGTGCACGTCGCCGATCTGGGAATGCGCCTCAATGACCATCTCGCCGCCGGAAATGCGCAGCATCAGCAGGTTGTTGTTGCCCTCGCGGGCGATCAGCGACGCGCGGTCCACGCAGCGGCGGAAGGGCTCCAGATCCAGCACCACCCGCGTGGCGAAGGATTTGGGCAGAATCTGCCGGTAATTGACGTATTCGCCCTCCACGAGAATGACGAAGATCTCCGTGCGATCCAGCCTGATGTGCAGCTTGTTGCCGCCGAAGGACAGCTGGGCGAACGCGTTTTCGTCGCCGGAGAGCAGCTTGCCGATGTCGCCCACCGCCCGGCCGGGAATAATGGCCGAGAACTTCTCCAGCACGTCGGAGCACTTCGCCTTGCGCATGGCCAGACGATAGCCGTCCAGCGCCACCATGTTCACGTCGCCGCCGGAGATCTCCAACAGACAGCCCGTCAGCACCTCGCGCATGTCCTCGGCGGCGATGGCGAACTCCGTCTTTTGGATCATGTCCCGCAGCATGTCCTGGGGCAGCGAGATCTCGCGCTCGTTGTCCATCTGCGGCAGGCGCGGGAACAGATCCGCGTCCTGACCCGCGATGTTCGTGCGCGAGGCCGCCGAGCGAATGTTGAAGCCGAAGCGGTCGTTCATGGTGATGGTCACGTCGCCGTCGGGCAGACGGCGGACAATTTCATTAAAGAGCTTGCCGGGAACCACGCCGCGGCCGTGATGAGCGATCTGTGCGTCGATGCGCGTGACGATGGTGATGCGCTCGTCCGAGCAGGTCAGAACCAGCGCGTCGTCGTCGGTCTCGATGAGTACGCCCTCGAGAATCGGATTCGGCGTGCGCACGGCCAGCGCCTTCGTGACGATCTGCAGACCGTTAATCAGATTGGAAGCGGAGCAGGTGAATTGCATTTGCGATGCCTCCCATACAGAGTGTTTGTAGTATAATAATATTAAATAGACGTAGCAGTAGGGGTGTGGAAACTGTGGAAAAGCGCCCAAAAGCGCTGGGGCCGTAGGAAAATTTATCCACATTCGCTGGGGAACGGGTGGGGATAAGCGGCCGGGTTTTCCACAGGCGTTTTGGGAAGGGGCCCTTTCAGCTGTTCTTGACCAGCTCCATCAGCTCGTCCACCGTGCGCTTGAAGGCGAAATCCGACTTGACCTGATCGGCGATCTTGTCGCAGCTGTGCAGCACCGTGGTGTGATCGCGCCCGCCGAAGGCGCGGCCGATGTTCGTGGTGGACAGCTCGGTCAGCTCGCGGCACAGATAGATGGCGATCTGGCGCGGCACGGCGATGTCGCGGCTGCGCTTGGACGAGAGCAGATCGTCGGTGGACAGGTCGTATTTGCGCGCCACCACGCCCAGAATCAGCTCCGGCGTGATCTTGCGGGTGTCCCGCGCGCCGGCCAGCGACTGCAGCGTCTCGATGGTGGATTCCAGCGTAATCGGCTCGCCCATGAGCTGGCTGCGGGCGTTGACACGGTTCAGCGCGCCCTCCAGCTCGCGGATGGACTTGTCGAAATGGGACGCGATGTACTCGATGGCGTCGTAGGGAATGTCGATGTACTCTTCGTCGGTCTTCTTGCGCAGAATGGCCACGCGGTGCTCGAAGTCGGGCTTCTGCACGTCCACGATCAGTCCCCATGCAAAGCGGGAGCGCAGGCGCTCCTCAATGGTGGGAATTTCGTTGGGCGGACGATCCGACGAGATGATGATCTGCCTGTGGTTGTTGTACAGATCGTTGAAGGTGTGGAAGAATTCCTCCTGCGTGGAGGGCGCCTTGGCCAGAAACTGAATGTCGTCCACCATCAGAACGTCCACGCTGCGCAGGCGGGAGCGCAGATCGGCGGTCTTCTTGCGCACGATGGCGTCGATGAGCTCGTTGGTCAGATGCTCGGAGGAGGTCAGAAGCACGTTGGCCATGGGGTTTTCGTGCTTGATGAAGTTGCCGATGGCGTTCATCAGATGGGTCTTGCCCAGTCCCGCGTCGCCGTAGATGAACAGCGGGTTGTACACGTCGCTGGGCTGCTCGGCCACGGCCAGAGACGCGGCGTAGGCCAGATTGTTGGCCTTGCCGACGACGAAGTTCTCAAACTGATACTTCGGGTTGAGCGTGGTGTCGTTGGTGACAACCTCCTTGGGCGCGTCCTTGGGGTCGATGAGCTTAAGGCGGTAGTTCATGCCGTAGTTGACGCGCACTGCCGCCTCGATCATGGACTCGTAGCGCCCGCGCAGCGCGCCCATGGCCTGGAGAATGGGGCTGGTGATGATGATTTCGTCCGACGTAACCGCAAACAGACGCATGGGCTTGATCCATGCGTCGTAGCTGACGGGAGAAACGCTCTCGCGCAGTTTCTCCGCAATTCGGTTCCAGACGTCGAGCTGTTCCTGAGTGTAGGCCAAGAAAAACGACTCCCTTTCGCCGCCGGAGAGGTGTTTTCCACAATTCACAGCGGAGCTGTGGAAAAACCTGTGGGCATTGTGGATAACTTTTCTTCATTCTAGCAGAGAAGGCTCCAAAATACAAGTCCCATGCGGGTTTTGTCAAATAATTGTCCTTGTTGATAACTATGTGCTTAGTTGTGTATTGTTGGTGATAAGCGGCCTGAGGCCGCGCGCAACTGCTGCCGCGTTTAGGCGACGCGGTCTGCGCC
>USDD01000158.1 GCA_900553265.1 uncultured Eubacteriales bacterium | reverse complement strand
TAAATCACCCCGTCCTCGCCCACCAGCAGCAGCCGCTCCGCGGACAGCGTGCCCGTCTTGATGAGGTCTGCATTCAGCTCCACAATCTTCGCCGATGTAATCGAGCCATCCGCAATCTGAGCAGTCCCGATGGCCGAATCGTCGATGATTCCACTCTCCGCCGTGATGGTCTTGGCCTTGATGAGATCGCTCGTGATGGCTCTGGACGCGATCTTCTCCGCCGTCACCGCCCCGGCTCGGAGCTTCTCTGTGGTCACGGCTCCCGCGTTCAGCTTGTCTGCGGTGACGGCGCTGGCGTGGAGCTTCTCCGTGGTTACGGAGCCTGCTTCGAGCTTGTCCGCGCTCACGCTCCCAGCCGCCAGCTTCTCGGCGGTGACGGCGGCTGCGGCCAGCTTCTCGGCGGTGACGGAGCCTGCTTCGATCTTGTCCGCGCTCACGCTGCCCGCGTGGAGCTTCTCTGCGGTCACGGAGCCCGCGGCCAGCTTCTCGGCGGTGACGGCGGCTGCGTCCAGCTTCTCGGTGGTCACGGAGCCGGCGGTCAGCTTCTCCGTGGTGACGCTGCCGGCCTGAAGGGCCTGGGCGTTGATGCTGTCGGCCTGCAGGTGCGGGGTGCTCACCGCGCCCGCAGCCAGCGCGCTCGCGCCCACGCTGGCGTAGGCCAGCTTGCTGCCGGTGACGGCGCCGCGCCCCAGCTGGCGCGAGGTCACGCCGGAGGACGAGAGGTTCTGCCGGGGGCTGCCCAGCGTGAGATCCTCATAGCGCTGGCTGATCGCGTCGAAGGTGTATTCGGACAGCGCGGCGTCCAGCGTCAGGCCGTAGTCCGGCAGGAACAGGCCCAGCGTATCGCCGGGGCAGACGCGCTCCAGCGCGGCGTAGTCCTCGTAGGCGGGGTCGTAGCGCAGCTGGGCCATCTTGGCCGTGAGGGAGCAGTCGGGCAGGTCGCAGCCGCTGTCCAGCAGTTCCCGGGCGCGCTTGTCCATGAGCGTTCGAGCCGTGGCGGCGGTGAGCTTCTTGCCGTCCACCTCGGAGCCCACCTTGGCCTCGGACACGTCCAGATAGCCGTATACCGCCCGGGGATAGAGGCTCTCGCGCTCCGAGGCGATCCACCGATCGCCGGAGCGATAGAGGGGATTGCCGTCCCTGGTCTGGCCCACGGGCACCACCCGGGTGACGACGTTGGAGATGTCGTAGCCGCCGGACAGGCCGGTGACGTTCTTGCCGTAGCGCAGCTGGACGCCCCGGCGCGCGCCCAGCTCCTTCACCAGAAACACGTCGAACCAGTCGGCCAGCAGGTGCAGGCCGTAGGTTTCGCAGATGCCGCCGTCGCCGAGGATCACGTCCGCCAGCGTTCGCCCGGTCATCTTTTCCATGGAGCGCTTCTCCGTGTCCTCGCAGTGCCAGTGGAAGCCGTGGCTCTGATTCAGCGCGGCGGCGAAGGCCGCGTCCAGCGCCTGCTGGGCGCTCTTGTCCTTGATTTCCAGCTCGCACACCAGATTCTCGGCCAGCCGCCAGAACACATGGCGGGCCCGGGCCGTGACGGCGCTCAGGCCGGGGTCGAAGGCGTAGATGTCGAAGGGCTGAGGGCGCATGGGCAGATCCCGAAGAATCTGGGTAGTCACCGAGGACACCGTCTGCGTGCCTGCGGCGGTGAGATACCGGGCGGCCATCCAGCCGTGCTTGCCGTCCGGGGCCGTCACCTCGTACCAGTCGGCGCTGGTCTTGTTCAGCAGCGTGACCTTCCTGCCCTTGGCGTAATAGCCGAGACAGCGATAGCTGGTGCCCGGGCCGGAGCGCAGGCGCAGCCGGGATTTGCGCGTGGCGATGGCGTAGAGCGATACCGTGGCGGTGGCGCCGGTCTGCCGCAGCGCCATGCTGGGCGCTTCGGGCACCGGGGCCACCACGGTGCGCCCGTAGGCGCACAGGCGCTCGTACTTGCCCCAGTCGCCCGCGCCCAGATCGATGGGATGCTCGATTTCCAGCTCGTATTCGCCGTCCATGGCCCAATGCACCCTGCAGCGGGTGGGGCTCAGACAGCCCAGACCATTGGAGGCAAAGTCCGTCTCCCCGGCGGGATAGACGCAGATTCGCTTGTCCATTACATTTCATCCCTCCATGCAGGATTGATGACCACGCTCGTCAGCGCCGCGCCCTCGCCCAGGCTCCAGCTGACGGCGTTCCGGCCGGGCTTCAGCAGCGGGAAGTCCCCGGCCATGCGGTCGTTGAGATTGGTCTTGAGGCCGTTTGCGTCCTCGGAATAGGCCTCCTGGGCGGCGCAGTCGAGAATGATCGCGCCCGTCAGGTCGGTCAGCAGCACCGTCTGGCCGCCGATCATCAGGTCTATGTCGCCGGTGGCGTTGACCCGGATCGTCGGCGCGGCGGCGGCCGTGCCGGGGTTGGTGAGGAAGCCCGCCTCCGTGAGGGTCTGGGCGGGGGCGCTGGTATAGTAGAGATAGGGGTCGCAGCGGAAGATCACCTGCCCCTTCAGATCCTCGAAGCCGTCGACCACGGGGTCCAGGGCGATCAGGTCGGTGAGGCGGGCCATCCGGTAATAGCCCGGCTCCGTGGACAGGGTCAGCCTGCCGTAGCCCTTGAGCCACGCGCGGATCTGGGAAAAGGCCGCCACCGCGCGCCCCGGCTGGGCGTAGGGCAGGTAGACCGTCAGCGTCTGGTCCACCTCCTCCACCGCGCCGTCCCAGCGATGCACCAGCCCGGAGCGCCCGGCCACGGCCGCGGAATCGTCGCGCCGCTCGGCCACGCAGACGGAGCCCACGGCCAGCGTCTCCACGCCGAAAGCGTCGTGGGCGGACTGGCCCTTCCAGGTGAAATCATAGACGGGGGTCGGCATATTGAAAATTCCTCCTGAAAACAAGCAATAAAAATGCCCCCTCCGAGGAGGGGGAAGGTCGGTCGGGTCGGTCAGGTCTGCTTGGGAATTCTGGGGGTCACTGCGGTGTTCGCCAGCGCCTTGAGCTTTTCGTAGCCGCTGCGGGTGACGATCCAGAGGCTGGCGGTGGTCACGCGCAGATTGTTTTCCCGCTTGAAGCGGGCGAAGTTGCGGCCCTCCAGCAGCAGCGCGTCGCCCATGC
>USDD01000157.1 GCA_900553265.1 uncultured Eubacteriales bacterium | reverse complement strand
AGCCACGTGCGGCACAGCCCGCCCATGCCCAGCGAGCGCAGGAGGGTGTTCAGATAGCCGCGGTTGGCCTCGAAGAATTTGGAGAACACCTGACCGACGATGGTGGAGGTCACCACGGCGGGCAGATAGAACAGAATGCGGAAAACGCTGCTTCCGCGCAGCCGGTTGATGAAAAACGAAGCGAAGATCATGCCCAGCACCGCCTGAGTGGTGATGGTCACGAGGGCAAAAACCACGAAATTGCGCAGGATCTTGTAGATGACCTTGCCCGAGAACACGGTTTTGTAGTTCTGCAGCCCCACGAACAGCTTCTCGGCGCCCACGCCCGACCATTCGTAGAAGCTGATGAGGATATTATACACGATTGGATAGACGATGAAAACCGCAAAAAGGATAAAAATCGGCAGGATGAACAGATAATTCGTCCACTCGCGCCTGCTCTGCGCCTTCATTCGCAACACGCTCCCTGTCTGAAGGATGGGATTCCGGGAAGGCTTTGGCGAAGCCTTCCCGGAGCATTTTCAGGCCTCAGCGAGCCTGCGCCTCAGAGGCGGCCTGCACGTACGCGCCGGCTTCCTCGGGAGTCATTTCGCCGGTGCCCAGCGCCTTGAGCGCCTCGCAGATGGCCTGCTTAAGGTCGGCGTAGGCCATCTCGCGATAGCCCGCGATGTTGGTCTTGGACTGGTCGATGATGTAGTTCAGCGACTCGGTGCCGTCCTCGCTCAGGCCGGCCACATCCAGCACCAGATCCGTGCGGGACGGGAAGTACTGCAGCGCCTTGTTGATCAGGATATCCTGGCCGTAGTGGAGCATGAAGTCGATGAACTCCCACGCCTCGTCCTTATGCTCGGAGTTGGCGTTCATGCACAGCACCACGTCGATGGAGGCCTGGATGCCGGCGGTGTCGCCGTCGTTGTCCCAGTCCATCAGGAACGCGTCGTGATCCGCGCCCTCATGGTTGAACACCTCGTACTTCTCCTCGTCGGAGACCACGTACAGGCCGGAGGCCCAGGAGCCGTTCAGCGCCAGCGCGGCCTCGCCGTACTCCCACAGGTCGGTGGTGTCGTTGTACATGTTCACGCCGATGCAGCCGTCCTGGAAGATGCCGCTGGTGAACAGGCTCTGCCAGATTTCGAAGGCCTTGACCATGTCGGGTTCGGTGAAGCTGGCCTTGCCGTCGATGGCGTCGTAGACCATCTGGGTGTTGATGTCGTTGGCGATGTTCAGCCAGGTGTCGATGTTGATCCAGTCGTCCTTCGCGCCGATGACCAGCGGCAGCTCGCCCTTCTCGCGCAGGGCGGTGCAGACGCTGAGCAGCTCGTCATAGTTGGTGGGAACCTTCAGGCCGTAGGAGTCCAGCTTCTCCACGTCCGCCCACAGGAAGCCCGCGTAGGTCAGGCCCAGAGGCAGGCCGTAGTACTGGCCGTCCACGTTGAGCAGATCCATGCAGAAGTCCAGGAACTTGCTCTGCCAGCCCTCGCCCCAGCTCGCCTCGGCGTAGGGGGACAGGTCGACCTCGTAGGGGCGGAACTCGTTGTAGGTCGCGCCGGTCTGCATGCCGTACACGTCCGGGCCCTCGCCGTTGTTCATCTTGATCTGCATGTCGGCGATGTGATCGGAATAGGGCATGTAGATGTAGTCGATCTTGATGTTGGGATGCTCGGCCTCAAAGGCGTCGATGATCTCCCACAGCTCGTCGGAATCGCCGGGATTCCAGGTCTGGAACGAAATGGTGACGGGCTCCTCCGCGCAGGCGACGGAAGCCATGCTCAGCAGCATGCACAGGGCCAGAACCAAACCAAACAGTCTCTTCATAGGTGCACTCTCCTTCAGCGTTTTTTGAAGCGCCGACCGGACGGCAGGCGCTCCTTCTGTTAAAAGTATAGCACGAATTTTGAAATCGTCATTCCGAATTCTTGCTCTGTTATGTCCATATGTTGCTTCCAATATGCAATTTTGTATTCTTTCTACAAACGCATATTGACCTGAATCCAGAAATCCGCTAAAATGGTAATATGCAGAGAACAGGAGGACACGCCCCCGTGAACACTCAGATTCAGCCCGAGAGCGGCCTGAACTTCAAGCTCGATCTGCGCGAGGGCTCGGCGATCTACTCGCCCGCGCCCAACCGTCAGGCCCGGGTGCTGCCCGTGTCCATCAACGCCTACGGCTGCTTCGACGCCGGGCCGGAGCATTTCACCGACCGCAACCAGCTTCGCTGCCTGTATCAGGTGTTCTGGACCCACTCGGGCGCGGGGCGCTTTCTGGTGGATGGAAGGGAGTTTATCGCCCGGGAAAACACCGTCGCGCTGCTGGACTGCAGCCGCCCCCACCGCTACGAGGCCATGGGCGACGGCTGGAACCACGACTGGGTGAATTTCATCGGCTCGGCCTGCGCGGCCTACTATGATCTGATCAATCCCGAGGGCTTCCGCGTCCTTTCGCTGGACGAAAACCGGGAAATCGCGCGATGGATGCACGAGATCCGCGGCAGCGTCACCCGGCAGGACATGTCCAGCTTCGTGCACACCAGCACCTGTCTGATCTGCCTGCTGGACGCCATCTACGCGCTGGCCACGGAGCAGAACCGGCAGCGCGTGGGCGACAAGCGGGACAACGTGCTCCAGTCCGCGCGCTACATCGACGCGCACTATATGGAGCATCTGACGCTGGACGCGCTGGCTCAGTCGGCCTTTCTTTCCAAATTCTACTACAGCCGCGCCTTCAAGCACTATGTGGGCATGACCCCGATGGAATACCTGAACACCGTGCGCGTCAGCCACGCCAAGAGCCTGCTGATCACCACGGAGCTTCCGGTGGAGGATGTGGGCTGGCGCACGGGCTTCGGCGGCAGCAAGAACCTCATCCGCCAGTTCAAGCTGGCCACGGGCATGACCCCCGGCGAATACCGCCGCCAGTGCTTCGGCTGGGACAACGCCCATGCCGGCGCGGAAGGCGTTCGTAAAGGTCGGCCGGCAAAAGGATAAGCTCCTGTCGAATCCCTTGCGCGCAGCGTCAGGGTCTTTCGCATTCCTCCGATGGTTTTCCAAGACATACGCGGCCCGCCGTTCTTTTGAGCGGCGGGCCGTCAGACTGTCGAAAAACCCAAGGAGAGCTCGAGAGGGCCGAAGCCCTCTCGAACTTCAATCGTGCCCAGCGGCGTGTACGGTGGGTGCGGGACGATTTTTGCGGCGGAAAATCTCATTTTCCAGAGCAA
>USDD01000156.1 GCA_900553265.1 uncultured Eubacteriales bacterium | reverse complement strand
GCCCAGCTTGATAGCAGCCTGTGCGGCGGGCAGACGGGCGATCGGGACGCGGAACGGAGAGCAGGACACGTAGTTCAGGCCGATGGAATGGCAGAACTCGATGGACGACGGATCGCCGCCGTGCTCGCCGCAGATGCCCAGCTTGATGTTGGGACGGGTGGAGCGGCCCTTTTCCGCGGCCATCTTCACCAGCGCGCCCACGCCGACCTGGTCCAGCTTCGCGAAGGGATCGAACTCGTAGATCTTGTGATCGTAGTACGCGTTCAGGAACTTCGCCGCGTCGTCGCGGGAGAAGCCGAAGGTCATCTGGGTCAGGTCGTTGGTGCCGAAGGAGAAGAAGTCGGCTTCCTTGGCGATTTCGTCGGCGGTGACGGCCGCGCGCGGAATCTCGATCATGGTGCCGATGTGGTACTCCATCTTCACGCCTGCGTCGGCGATGAGCTCGTCGGCGACCTTGACCACGACGTCCTTGACGAACTTGAGCTCCTTGGCCTCACCCACCAGCGGGATCATGATCTCGGGCACGATGTTGTACTCGGGATGCTCGCGGTTGACGTTGATGGCGGCGGAGATGACGGCCTTGGTCTGCATCTCGGCGATGCAGGGATAGGTGACGGCCAGACGGCAGCCGCGATGGCCCATCATCGGGTTGAACTCATGCAGATTGGCGACGGTTTCCTTCAGCTCCTCCACGGAGATCTTCATTTCCTTGGCCAGATCGGCGATGTCCTCGTCGCGGGTGGGCAGGAACTCGTGGAGCGGCGGATCCAGATAGCGAACGGTCATGGGACGGCCTTCCAGCACGCGGTACATGGCCTCGAAGTCGCTCTGCTGATAGGGCAGCAGCTTGTTCAGCGCCATCTTGCGGGCCTCGACGGTCTTGGCCACGATCATCTCGCGAACGGCTTTGATGCGGTCGCCCTCAAAGAACATGTGCTCGGTGCGGCACAGGCCGATGCCCTCCGCGCCGAACTTGACGGCCTGCGCCGCGTCGCGCGGGTTGTCGGCGTTGGTGCGGATGGTCAGCCTGCGCGCCGCGTCGGCCCACGCCATGAAGCGGCCGAAGTCGCCGGAGATGCTGGCTTCCGCGGTGGGGATGGGCTCGCCGTAGATCTTGCCGGTGGAGCCGTCCAGAGAGATCCAGTCGCCCTCGGTGTAGGTCTTGCCGCCCAGCTCGAAGGAGCCTTCGCGCATCTTGATCTCGGAGCAGCCGGAGACGCAGCAGGTGCCCATGCCGCGGGCGACGACCGCCGCGTGAGAGGTCATGCCGCCGCGAACGGTCAGGATGCCCTGAGAGGCGACCATGCCCTCGATGTCCTCGGGAGAGGTCTCCAGGCGAACCAGAACGACCTTGTGGCCCTTCTCGGCCCACTTCTTGGCGTCCTCAGCGGTGAACACGACCTGGCCGCAGGCGGCTCCCGGAGAAGCGGCGAGGCCCTGGCCGATGGGCTTGGCAGCCTTCAGCGCCTTGGCGTCGAACATGGGGTGCAGCAGGGAATCCAGCTGCTTGGGCTCCACGCGCATCACGGCCTCGCGCTCGGTGATCATGCCCTCGTCCACGAGGTCGACGGCGATCTTCAGCGCGGCGGCGGCGGTGCGCTTGCCGTTGCGGGTCTGCAGCATGTAGAGCTTGCCGTTTTCAATGGTGAACTCCATATCCTGCATGTCGCGATAGTGATTCTCCAGCTTGTTGGCGATCTGCTTGAACTGCTCGTACACTTCGGGCATGTCGTTCTCCAGCTGGGTGATATGGCTGGGGGTGCGGATGCCGGCCACCACGTCTTCGCCCTGAGCGTTGATGAGGTACTCGCCGAACAGCGCCTTTTCGCCGGTGGCGGGGTCGCGGGTGAAGGCGACGCCGGTGCCGGACTTCTCATTCAGGTTGCCGAACACCATGGGCTGCACGTTGACGGCGGTGCCCCAGGAATAGGGGATGTCGTTCATGCGGCGATAGACGTTGGCGCGGGGGTTGTCCCAGGAGCGGAACACGGCCTTGATGGCCTCGAGGAGCTGCTCCTTGGGGTCGACGGGGAAGTCCACGCCCTTCTCCTCGCGGTAGAACTCCTTGAAGCGCCTGACCAGCAGCTTCATGTCTTCGGTGCCCAGATCGATGTCCTGGGTGATGCCCTTGGCTTCCTTCACTTCGTCGATGATGACCTCGAAGCGCTTCTTGGACAGCTCCATAACCACGTCGGAGAACATCTGGATGAAGCGGCGATAGGAATCGTACACGAAGCGCTCAAACTTGGGATCGGGGTTGCCCGCGATCAGGCCGGCGGCCACTTCGTCGTTCAGGCCGAGGTTCAGGATGGTGTCCATCATGCCGGGCATGGAGGCGCGGGCGCCGGAGCGGACGGAGACCAGCAGCGGGTTCTTGGCGTCGCCGAACTTCTTCTCGTTGATCTTTTCGATCTTGGCCAGCGCTTCCTCGATCTGATCCATGATCTCAGAGGTGATCTGACGGTCGTTGTCGTAATAGGAAGTGCAGGCTTCGGTGGAGATGGTGAAGCCCTGCGGCACGGGCATGCCGAGATTGGTCATCTCAGCGAGGTTGGCGCCCTTGCCGCCCAGCGTGTTGCGCATCTGAGCGTTGCCTTCGCTGAAGAGATATACGTACTTCTGCATGGTACTCCTCCTAAAAAATGATATGGAAACAGCCGTTTTACGGGCTGATTCTTACCGTTTTGCTAACCAGCGATTCATTATACACCATTATGCCCTTATAAACAAGGGCATTTGGGTAAATAAACCTCCGCTTTTCCAATTTTCCGCGCATCTGAACGGGATCTTTTTACGCGGGACGGAAAGCTCACTCCATGACCGATTTGTAGTAATTGCCGAAATCGGCCAGCGCGTCGATGATGGGCAGCATCTGCCGGCCCAGCTCCGTCAGCCCGTACTCCACCCGCGGCGGCATCTCCCGATAGTCGCGGCGGTACGCGAGGCCGTCGTCCATCATCTGGCGCAGGCTGTCGGTCAGCACCTTCTGGGAAATGCCGTCCAGATCCCGCTGCAGCTCGTTGAACCGCCACGGGCGCGCCTTCAGATTGCGCAGAATCAGCAGCTTCCATTTTCCGCCGATCAGCGCCGCCGCCGTCGCCACCGGGCACGCCGGCAGCTCGTCCTTCGTCTTCATGGTCAATCCCTCCCCGCGGCCATTATGGCACATTCTTTTTCATATGTACAGTTGCAAAAAAGTGCGTACTTGTTTTCGAGTGCGCAAAGCTCTATACTGCAGTCAGGCAAGGCGAGCTTGCGAATCATTTCAGGAGGTTCCAACCATGGCAAACTAGAGCGTGTTCACACTATTGACAATAAAGGAGTATCTGATATAATGGAGCCATGCAGATTACGCAGGAGCAGTACGAAAAGATAGCG
>USDD01000155.1 GCA_900553265.1 uncultured Eubacteriales bacterium | reverse complement strand
CGCCCGGGACTTCACGCCGTGAGTGCGCGGGCCGTAGGCGATGTTGTCGTAGATGCTCATGGGGAAGGGGTTCGGCTTCTGGAACACCATGCCGATCTGCCGCCGCAGGGCGCTGACGTCCAGCGACGGGTCGAAGACGTCCTGATCCCGGTATTTCACCGTGCCCGTGATCTTCACGCCGGGCACCAGATCGTTCATGCGGTTCAGCGTCTTGAGAAAGGTGGACTTGCCGCAGCCCGACGGGCCGATCAGCGCCGTGATGCTCTTTTCGGGAATGTCGATGCTCACGTCCTTCAGCGCCTGGTGGCTTCCGTACCACAGGCACAGATCCTTCACCGTTAAAATATCGCTCATGGGTTTTCCTCCCTGCCCGCGGTCAGAGCCGCTTCTTCTTTTCGAAATATCGGGAAACCAGCGCCGCGGCCAGATTGACGATCATGGTCAGCACCATCAGAATCGCCGCGATGGCGAAAGCGACTTCGAACTCGCCCTGCTCCTTGGCGTAGACGTACAGCGCCACGGTCAGCGTCGCGCCCGCGCTTCTCAGACCCGTGAACAGGCCGTTGACCGCGTGGGCGAAGCCCGCCGTGAACAGCAGCGCCGCCGATTCGCCGAGGATTCGGCCCGCCGACAGAATGCAGCCGGTGATTACGCCGTCCACGCAGCCCGGGAGCACCACCGTGCGGATGACCCGCCATTTGCCCGCGCCCAGGCCGAACGCGCCCTCGCGATAGCTCTGGGGCACGGTCTTGAGGCTCTCCTGCGTGGTGCGCATGATGGTCGGCAGATTCAGGACCACCAGCGTCAGCGCACCGGCCCAGAGGGAGGTCTGCATGTTCAGAAACTGGCAGAAGAACAGCATGCCCACCAGACCGTAGATGATGGAGGGAATGCCGGAGAGCGTCTCCGAGGCGTACTCGATGGCGGCCACCAGCCGGCGGTTGGACGCGTACTCGGTCAGATAGATGGCCGCGCCCACGCCCAGCGGCAGCACGATCACCAGCGAGGCGAGCATGATGTACAGCGTGTTCAGAATGTCCGGCAGAATGCCGATGCGGTCGGCCAGATAGCTCGGCTTCGTGCTCAGCAGCTCCCAGGTGATGTGGGGAAGCCCCTTGGCCAGCACGTAGCCGATCAGGAACAGCACCAGCGCCCCGGTCAGTCCGGCGGCCAGCAGCATCAGCGCCTTCATGAGCCGGACGTAGAGCTTCCGGCGCGCGCTCATTTGCTTTCCGTCCATGGTTATCCCTCCCTGTTCCGCTTGAGGAAGAAGTTCAGCGCGGCGTTGATGAGCATGATGAACAGGAACAGCACCAGCGCGATGGAGAACAGCGCCTGCCGCTGAAGGCCCGAGGCGTAGGACATCTCGCTGGCCACCGCCGTGGTCAGAAAGCGCACGCTCTGAAACAGCGACGGCATGTTGGGCACATTGCCCGAGACCATCATGACCGCCATGGCTTCGCCGATGGCGCGGCCCACGCCCAGCACCACCGCCGCGGCCACGCCGCTCCTTGCCGCGGGCACGGACACGCGGAAGTAGGTCTCCACTGGCGTGGCGCCCAGCGCCAGCGACGCGTCCTCGTATTCCCGGGGCACCGCGTCCAGCGCCGTGACGGACACCTTGACGATGGACGGCAGAATCATCACCGCCAGCACGACGATAGCCGCCAGCAGGCTCGCGCCGTCGGGCACGCCGAACAGCTTTCGAACGCCCGGCACCAGCACCAGCATGCCCACCAGACCGTAGACCACCGAGGGAATGCCCGCCAGCAGGCTCACCGCGGTCTCCATGACGGCCTTGACCTTCGGCGGCGCGGCCTTGGACAGATACACCGCCGTCAGAAAGCCCACCGGCACGCCCAGCAGCATCGCGCCCGCCGTGCCGTAAATGCTGGTCAGGATGAAGGGCAGAATGCCATAGGACGGCTCCGCCGCCGTGGAGGCCCACTTTTTGCCCAGCAGGAATTTGCCCAGGCCGATTTCCCGGATGGCGGGAATGCCCGCGGCCACCAGATACACGGTAATCAGCAAAACGCATCCGACGGTAATCAGACCCAGAATCAGAAAGATTCCGTGGACGGCCGCTTCAAAAACGCGCTTCTTGTCTTTCATGCGTCTTCCTCCTTCGGCGCTTCGCGTCCGCGGCTCAATTTCTGCGCGGCTCTCGCTCAGCGTCTATGGAAAGAATACCCGAAACACGTCAAATCGGGAATCGTCCGTTTGTCAAATTTACGTCAGATGCGTTTTTGCTTGTCAAATCGCGCTCATTCGGCCGATTTGACATTTCCCAGCAGCGCTCGCGCCGCTTCCCGGTCGCGGTCGATCTGCGCCTTCAGCGCATCCATGCTCTCGAAGCGATGGACGCCGCGCAGCTTCTGATGAAGCTCCACCCGAAGGCGCTGCCCGTAGAGATCGCCGGAAAAGTCCATCAGGTTGGTCTCCACCGTCGCCCGGCCGGAATCGTCCACCGTAGGCCGCGCGCCCACGTTGGTCACGGCGGGACAGCGCGCGCCGTCCTCCAGCACGGCCACCGACGCGTAAACGCCCGCCTCCGGCAATGGCTGTCCATCGGGCAGGCTCAGATTGGCCGTGGGAAATCCAAACCGCCGCCCCAGCGCCTGACCATGGACGACGGTTCCCTCCAGAATGAGGATTTCGCTCATAACAAACATCCTTTCGAAAAAGCGATTGGTTGTGAAATTCGAGACGGGAGAGGGGTTTTCCTCTTGCCGGATGGAAAAAAGAGCGCGTCAGCTTCGGAATAAAATGCAGGCCATTGCCTGCGATGGGAAACGGGAAAGCGGGGAAGCGTCCGGCGTGCGGCGATTCGGGCCATGAGCCACAGAGGGAAATGACCGTGACGCGCGATGGGAAGCGGCTGCGCGGCGCGAGAGGATGTGCGTCCGCCGGGATGGCGACTTCAATAATATACAAAAAAGCCCGCCCGCGTTCAACGCGGGCGGGGGAGGGGCTTGCTTCGCTGGATGCTCAGTTCGCGGCGGTGGCGCCGTCCACTGCGGCGACCGCGCCGGCGGCGGCGATGATCTCAGCGGCTTCCGGAGAGGTGGCGTAGTCGAAGAAGGCCTGCGCGTCCTCGGAGAGGGTCACGCCGTCCTTGGTGACCAGCACGAAGGGGCGCTGAACCTTGTAGGTGCCGTCCTTGATGGTCTCTTCGGTGGGGGCGACGCCGTCCACGGTCACGGCCTTGACGGTGTCCTTGATGGAGGCCAGAGAGGCGTAGCCGATGGCGGCGGGGTTCTGGGCCACGGTGGCGATGACGTCGCCGGTGGAGGTCAGCTCCTGACGATACTGGCAGGCGTCCTTGGTGCCGGTGATGGACTCGAAGCCGTCGCGGGTGCCGCTGCCGGCCTCGCGGCCGATGACCACGATCTCGCCGTCCTCGCCGCCGACTTCGCTCCAGTTGGTGATTTCGCCGGTGTAGATCTTCGCGATGGTCTCCAGGCTCAGATCGTTCACGGGGTTGGCG
>USDD01000154.1 GCA_900553265.1 uncultured Eubacteriales bacterium | reverse complement strand
AAACCGAAATCTTCGATTTCGCTTTGCCGGTCGCGAAGCGACTTGCTTGCCCTTCGGGCAAGCAACCTCTCCACCGCACATGTCGCTGGGCACGATTTTAATTCGAGAGGGCATCGGCCCTCTCGAGCTCTCCCGTGAGTTTTTTCCTCGCTCAGCCAGCCTGCCAGCTCTCCCACGAGGTTTCTCCCTAGCCCAGCCGCCCCATCAGCCCGCTCAGCTCTTCCTCGCTCAGCTCGCGCCACTGGCCCGGGCGCATGGCGCCCAGACGGACGCTCATGATGCGGATGCGCCTCAGGCGAACCACATTGCAGCCCAGCGCCTCGCACATCCGGCGAATCTGCCGGTTCAGGCCCTGCACCAGAATGATGTTGAACGACTTTTCGCCCGTGCGGCGCACCCGGCAGGGCAGCGTCACCGTGTCCAGAATGGGCACGCCCGCGGACATTTTCTCCACGAATTCCTTCGTCACCGGCCGGTCGATCTCCACCTCGTATTCCTTCTCGTGGCCGCCCGCCGCTCGGAGGATGCGGTTGATGATCTCGCCGTCGCTGGTCATCAGCAGCAGGCCCTCGGAGTCCTTGTCCAGCCGGCCCACGGGGAAGATCCGGATGGGATAGTCCAGATAATCCACCACGTTCATCGGCTCCCGCGGGTCGGTGGTGCAGACGATCCCCGCCGGCTTGTTCAGCGCGATGTAGACCTTCTCGCCGCGGCCGGACAGGCTCTGGCCGTCCACGGTCACGCGCATGCCGGGCAGAACCCTGTCGCCCAGCGCGCCGGGCCTGCCGTCCACCTGCACGCGGCCCTCGGCGATGAGCCGGTCGGCCTCGCGCCGGGAGCAGTAGCCGCTGTCGGCCATGAATTTGTTCAGCCGCTTTCCCTGATTTTCCATGGTCTCTCTCCTCAGACATAGTCGCGCCAGTCGCCCGGCGGGTCGATCTGCGTCAGGCTTCCCTCGCCCTTCAGGCCGGGAAAGCCCTGCTGGCGCAGCGCCTCGTAGAGCACGACGGCCACCGAGTTGGACAGGTTCAGGCTGCGCGCGTCGGGGCGCATGGGAATGCGAATGCAGCTTTCGTAATGCTCGGCCAGCAGCTTCTCGTCCAGTCCCCGCGTCTCCCGGCCGAACACCAGAAAGTCGTCCGGGCCGTATTCCGCGGCGCAGTAGTCCCGCGGGGCCTTGGTGGTGGCGAAGTGCATGCGCGCGCCGGGGAATTTTTCGCAGAACGCCTCCCAGGACGGATGCACCTCATACTGCATCAGCTTCCAGTAGTCCAGCCCCGCGCGCTTCAGATATTTGTCCGAAAGCTCGAAGCCCAGCGGCTCGATGAGATGCAGCCGCGCGCCCGTGGCCGCGCAGGTGCGGGCGATGTTGCCCGTGTTCTGCGGAATTTCAGGATTGACCAGCACGATGTTCATTGCATTTCTCCTTTGGAATCCTCTCTGGCACAGTTCGCTGCGGAAAGCCCGCCGCCCGGCAGATTCGGCAATGCTCACCCGATCTCCCCGCGCAGCGCCTTCTCCAGTATCTGCGCCGCGCTGTCGCCGGCACAGTCTGGGGCGATCCGCCGTGCGGCGCGCTTCAGCTCGTCCCGATTCCCGCCGCGCAGCGCATTTCGGCAGCCGCTCACCCGATCTCCCCGCGCAGCACCTTCTCCAGTATCTGCGCCGCGCCGTCGTCGGCGCAGTCCGGCGCGATCAGCCGCGCGGCGCGCTTTAATTCGTCCACGCCGTTTTCCATCGCCACCGGCCAGCCCGAGGCCTGAAGCATGGGCAGGTCGTTGGTGTTGTCGCCCAGGGCCAGAATTTCCTCCCGCGCCGCGCCCATCTGCTTCGCCAGCCAGCGCACCGCCGCGCCCTTGCCTGCGCCGCGGGACTGGATTTCCAGATTGTTCCAGTAGGCGCTGGTGACCTCGAAGCCCGCCGCCGTCAGCTCGGCGCGCAGCGCGGCCATGGTCGGCTCGTCGTTGGAATAGGCCTCCAGCTTGTACGGACGGCGCAGGCCCTCGCGCTCGAAGCGCTCGCGGTCGTCGTTGCAGATGGAGCACGCGCCGCCGAGATAGCTCGTCAGGCCGGGATCCATCGCCCGATAGGCCCGGGTGTTCTCCCGATAGACCGCGCTTCGGACGAAGGCGTTGCGCATCACGTCGTACTTCAGGAGGACGCCGTAGGCCCGCGCGGCCTCGCCGTCGGTCATCGTCCACTCCCACAGCGGCGTTCCGTCCATGCGCACCACCGCGCCGCCGTTGGCGATAATCATCACGCCGTCGGTCAGCTCCAGCTGGTCGGCAATGTCCTTCGCCGCCACATACCATCGGCCCGACGCGATGACGAAGGGCACGCCCTTCTCGCCCAGCGCATGCACCGCCGCCCGCGTGCGCTCCGAAATCTCGCCGCCGCGGGGCAGAATCGTCCCGTCCACATCCGAACAGATCAGCCGTATGCTCATGGTTCCTCCTTTGTCGACGGGGCGGTCGCCTTGCCGCCCTGCTTCCTTCGAAAACCCTATTTCAGCTCCCACCACTCCGGCGGCGGCGCGGCGAAGGTCTGGCCGCGATAATCTGCCAGCGGGCAGTCCCGGTTCAGCGCGAGTTTCCCGCACCACAGGCGCAGCGGGCCCGGCGCGCGGCGGTTCAGCTCCCGGTCGCCGTATTTGTCGTCGCCCAGCAGCGGATGGCCGAAGTCTTCCATGTGGGCGCGCAGCTGATGGGTGCGCCCCGTGATCGGCTCCAGCTCCACCCGGGCGATTCCGCCGCGCTCGTCCGCCACGCGGTAGCGCGTCTCGATGGGCTTTGCCCCGGCGCGGGGCGAATGGACGACCCGCACCAGCGATTTCGCCGCGTCCTTGATGAGATACGCCCGCAGAATGCCCTCGGGCCGGTCGAAGCCGCCCTTGGCCAGCGCGTAATACGTCTTTTGCAGCGCGTGGTCGCGGAAGGTCTGAAGCGCCTGCGCCTCGGTCTCGTCGTCCATGGCCGCCAGCACCAGCCCGCCCGTGGCCGCGTCCAGCCGATGGCACAGCCGCGCCGTGGAATGAATGCGAGTCAGGCGCGTGCGCAGCGTGTCCGCGCCCACGCCGTCCTGATCCGCGTCCACCGGCAGCCCCTGAGGCTTCACCGCCGCCAGCAGCCGACCGTCGTCGAATACCGTTTCGATGGAGAAGTCCGTCAGCGCGTCGGGCAGATACAGCCGCAGCACGTCGCCGCCGGCCACCGCGTCGCCCGCGCCCAGCCGAGCGCCGCCGCGCTTGACGTCGCGCCGCTCGAACAGCTGGCGCACCGCGCGCCCCGGCAGCATCGGCCACGCCCGGCGGACGTACTTCTCCGCCGCCATGGGCCGAACGCCCGCGGGAATCTCGTGCTCGATCACGCTTCTCGCCTCCCCGATAAAAATCCTGTATTACTATATTCCCTTTTTACGTTCCGCGCAAGAAGTTTTTCGTTACATTCTGCACGAAACGGAAAACGCGCCGCGTTTCCACAGAAACGCGGCGCGACAGCCTGTCAAAAAAACACGGAGAGCTCGAGAGGGCCGAAGCCCTCTCGAACTTCCAATCGTGCCCGGCGGCGTGTACAGCGGGAAAGTTGCTTGCCCTTCGGGCAAGGAAGTCGCTTTGCGACCGGCAAAGCGAAATCGAAGATTTC
>USDD01000153.1 GCA_900553265.1 uncultured Eubacteriales bacterium | reverse complement strand
CAGCCGCACTCCATGCGCATGGCGAACGGACAGCTTCCCTCGCGGCGCGCCGTCCTGCGGCATGGCTCCGCGCGCGGCGAACTGTCCAAGCACCCGCCACTTCCGGCGAAGCGCTCCCGCGTTCAGCCAAGCACGCGCCACAGCCGTGCTCCATTCGCATGGCGAACGGGCGACTTCCCTCGCTACGCGCCGTTCTGCGGCCCGGTTCCTCACGCTTCGCATTTCGACAAAACCCCATTCTCCCCAGCAAAGGAGCGCTCTCATGTCCATTGAAATCTTCGACGGCTTCAGCGGGAAGCCCGCGGGCGAGCTGGCCTGCGCCGACGGCGGCGGGCGTATCGACTGCTACGCGCTGTTCGACGGCGTGACGGCCATGCGGCTGCGTCTGGAGACCTCCGGCTTTGCCGAGCGCCGGGAAAGGCGCGGCGGGCTGGAGATCAACTTCTGCGCCAACGGCCGGTTCGAGAGCGATTTTTCGCCCCGGGACCGCGTGGCGCTCACGCCGGGCGACATGGCGCTGAGCCTGCTGGACGGCGTGCACGGCGCGCTGTCCGAGTCCCGCTTTCCGCTGGGCTATTACGAGGGCGTGTGCCTCACGGTGGACTGCGCCCCCGCCGCGGAATGGATGGCCCGCAACGTCGCGCCGCTGCGCGCGGATTTCGAGGCGCTTCGGCGCATCGTGCCCGCCGGACGCTGGTACGTCGCCGGCGGCGCCGGGCCGCGCTGCGAGCACGTCTTTCGCGAGCTGTTCGAAAACCTGCCCTATTTCGACCGGGAATATCTGCGCCTGAAGGCGCTGGAGCTGTTCATGCTGCTGCGCGACGTGCCCCGCGGCGACGACGCACGGGACTACTGCTCCGCCGAGCAGCTGCGGCTGATTCGCCATCTGCGCGACCATCTGCTCTCGGATCGCAGCGGCTACGTCTCGCTGGCCGAGCTGGCCCGGGAGCATCGCATCTCGGTCACGCGGCTGCAGAAGCTGTTCAAGCAGGTCTACGGCGTGCCTGTGTATCACTATCTGCGGGAATATCGGCTGGAGCAGGCCGCGGTGGAGCTCTCCCGGAGCGAAAAGCGCGTCGTGGACGTGGCCATGGACGCGGGCTACGACAGCGCCAGCAAGTTCGCCGCCGCCTTCAGGGAGCGCTACGGCGTGACTCCCAGCGCCTTCCGCGCCGCCTCTGCGTCAAAATGGAATAATCTGACCAAAATGGAATAGATTTTTACGGTTAGAGATGTTATACTCATCTACGGTTAAAGAATACTAACCATAGAGGAGGATCCTTAAAATGAAGAGAGTTTTTTCCATCGTTCTCGCTCTGATCTGCCTGTTCGCCTTCAGTGCCGTGGCCGAGCCCGCCGCGGACGATTTCCTGAGCCGGATTCAGGGTTCCTTCGTCGAGCTGTTCCCCGAGATGGCCAGGGACGAGTACCATCAGGCATGGCTGGACGTGGTGACCCCGCTGGTGGGCGAGGAAAACGCCGAGGCCACCGTGGAATACCTGCTGAACGTCTGCATGGGCAGCAAGTACGGCGAGGAAGCCATCGAGGCCTACACCGCCGATCCCGACAGCATGCAGTTCAACTGCTACTTCCTCGGCGGTGTCAAGAAAATGACCGTGGAGGGCAGCACCATCTCCGGTGTGGACGCGGACGGCAGCGAGGTCTTCCGCCACACCTACAGCCCCATCGACGTGGAAAACGAGAACGGCTTCCTCTTCTATCAGTCCGACGACGCGGACGCGGGCCAGTTCACCTACTTCGCCTTCTCCCCGGACACCATGGCGGACACTTACCATCTGGAGTTCCGCTACGCCGAGAACCTCGACGACCTGCAGAGCTGGTTCGAGGGCGCATATGCCTACTGGAACGTGGGCGCCATCGCCGAGAACTACACCGAGGAGCAGATTCTGGCCGCCATCAACCTGTTCTGCGCCGAGAACCTCTCCGAGGAGGAAGCGGAATAATTCCTTCCGCAGAGAAAGCCCTTTGCCCCTCCACGCGCCGTCCGGAGCTCCGGGCGGCGCTTTTCGCTTCCGAAAGAGTCGGGAGGGGAGGAAACGCCCCCTTCCGTCGGGATTACCTGAACAGGTTTTTCCAACGACCGGCGCGCTTCGCCGCACTCTTTCGCCCCGCTTTTTCCGCGCGGCCGGCGTAATGTTAAAACAAAAAGAAATGCCGAAAACCCATTGACATTTCCTGCCGAATCAGCTATAATAACTTTCGTTGGCCGGGCACGTTGTGATCGGTTGACATTGCCGAATTGTGTAATGGTAGCACCTACGACTCTGACTCGTATTGTCTAGGTTCGAATCCTAGTTCGGCAGCCAATATGCCTCCATGGTCAAGCGGTTAAGACGTCGCCCTCTCACGGCGAAAACTGGGGTTCGAGTCCCCATGGAGGTGCCACCAAAGGACTCAGATATTGATACAATGTCTGAGTCCTTGTTTTTGCATTTAATCTGCTTTCGTATTGCGCTATCGTACTAAGCAAGCCAGATATAGCCCTCAACACGGTGTAAATCTGCAAGCGCCTGCTTTTTGCTTGCAAGCAGAAAAAACGGTTCACCCTTCCCAATCGCTCCCAAAGAGCGTTAGACTACTCAAAATGCCATTTTCAGCCCCAATTTGCACCCCCTCAGCAATAGCGAACACTGTGTTCGGGTATGATAAAGAATAAACTACTCAGGCAGTGAAGTAGTCTATTCCCGATTGTTTTGCTCGTCTATTTGTTCTTTAGCCACATACCGAGTCTTCTTCCGTCGAATACCGTTTTCATCCGATTCAATATTGGTTCTTCGCTTCTTTTTCTTATCTGCGACCGTGAATCACGTCAAAAAACATATATCAAAATTAATTCTTGCTATTTCATCGGAAAATCCCCATCCGATATTGCGTGTGTCTTCAAAGACTGCTCGAATACGCTTCGATTGCCTGCGATACCATGGACAACACCGTTATGGAAATGAAGGATTACATCATCATCATGAAGATCATGTTCAAAGCGGTGGAGGCCACCGTTGCTAGGGGTTATGGCGGCAAAAGAGACTACGAAAACCCGAATTTCCGAATGCAGATGGCCTCCTCCGCCGGAGCGCCGATTCGCAGCATGATGATCTCCGGCGGCATGAAGGGCAGCATGCTGCCCGATATGTTGGAAATGGCCAACGGCCACTTCTTCCGGGGAATCTGGAAAATAATCAAAGGATACCCGCGCTCCTATCATGGAAAGCGTCTGGATGCGCTGGCGGAAGAAGCTCGTCGCACATTCTCACGCTTTCCAAGAACGACGCGCGTTGTATTTGACCATCGCGGTCTGGGCGACGCTTTCCCGCAATTCCTCGCGCAGCCGTGGATCAATCCGAAATCTGGCAAGGAGCATCCACCGTGGACGCTGGACGATGAGCGGACGATTATCCACAATGCCGTGCCCATCCTGCGCAGCGTCAAGGCCAGCGCGCAGATCAACCAGCAGCGGGCGTCCTGCCTGCGCGTGGCATCTTCTCCTTCAGCCACAGTACGGTATCGCGTATCGTACTGCTCAGCGGCCTGGGCGTGTAGCCGAGGGCCGTCGCCGCGGCGCTGCGGCTGAACGCACCGTTGGAATCCAGCACCGCGATGGAATAGGGCGTAAAGTAGAGAGACCCTTTCCTGCGCAGACTGATCTTTTCATAGAGCGGTGCAACCAGCTTTGCAAAGCTGATCGGCAGGTAGGATACGCTGCGCCGCAGGTTCACCGTCTTTTTCACCAGCTCCAGTATATCCCGGATGGTGGC
>USDD01000152.1 GCA_900553265.1 uncultured Eubacteriales bacterium | reverse complement strand
GTATAATGATTAGGAAAGCCGCAGGCTTGGCCGGGTCGGCGGAATGCCGAAGGCAGTTCGTCGACAATCATGGTACAATAACATAAATTCGGATTGTCATCGAAAGGAAGGACTTCCTCCATGAAAGAAAAAAAGCTCCCCGGTTCCCGCGTGCACAAAATCGTGCTGATCTGCGTCTCGGTGTTCTCTCTGGTGCTGCTGATTCTGACGCTCATGGAGCGCGCCGGCCTGCGGCTGACCAACACCACGCTGATCCTCAACGGCGGCGGACTGCTCATCGTTGCGCTGATCGTCTGGGGTCTGGCCACGCTGGTGATGAAGATTCGCAAAATCGGCCTGAAGATCGCCGCGGGCGCGCTGGTATTCGTGCTGGTGTTCACGGGCATGGCCATCGGCTCCTACTATATCGCCAGCTACGCCGCGCTGATGCTGCCCAGCAAATACGCCGTGGTCACGTCGCCCGAGGGCAAGTCCGTGGTCGTTATGCGTCAGCTGGACACCGGCATGGAGAGCGAGGAGGCGGCCGCCGCCGCGCAGGAGCGCATGAACGCCCGCCGCGATGCCATTCAGAGCCAGCCCGACGCGGAGCCGCTGGAGAACGAGGACGACTATCCCGCCGGTTCCTTCGGCTATGTCTATCGCGCCTACCCGACCTTCGCGAAGTTCTTCTATCGCGAAAAGCAGCCGGGCGAGGGCGAAATCTACCTCGGCTACGAAAGTCAGGCCAGGCTGCTCTATCAGTGGAACGACGATGGTTCCGTCCGGCTCTATCTGGAAAATCCGGAAGTTGCCGATTCCGGCGAGATCCTCGTGCCGTAATTGCCTATATAATAGGAAGAAATCCGAACAATAACTGCATGCATCAACATATCATTCGGAGGAAACCATGAGCATAAATCGCATCGGACTGTTCTCGCTGCCCCGGGCGGGCATGCGCGGACTGGAGGGCGTTGAATACGCAAGGTCGCTGGGCGTGCGCCTGTACGAGCCGCTGGCCGTGGAGGGCTATCCCACCGAGGACGACGCGCTGCGCCTGCGCGACCGCGCGGCGGAGCTGGGCATGACGATGCCCTGCCTGTCCACCGCGGCGGACTTAAACGGCGCGGATCGCCGCGAGCAGGCGGCGGAGCTGAAGCGGCTGGCGCGCATGGCGGCGAAGATGAACATACCGCTGCTGCACCATACGCTGCTGCCCGAGCTGGACTGCGAAAAGCCGCGCCTGCCCTTCGGCGAGGTATTGGAGCGCGTGCTCCCGCTGGCGCGGGAGGTGTTCGACGAGGCGGCGGCGCTGGGCGTCCGCTGCGTCTACGAGGGACAGGGCCTCTACTTCAACGGCTGCGAGCGCTTCGGCGAGTTTCTCGACCGGCTGGAACGTCCCGCCGGCGTGGTGCTGGACACGGGCAACGTCTGCTTTGCCGGCGAGGACGCGGCGCGCTTTGCCGAGGTTTTCGCCGACCGCATCGCCCACGTCCACGTGAAGGACTTCGCCTTTTCCGATGAAGGCGGCGAATACCGCCTTGCCGGCGGCCGATGGGCTTCGCCCGCCGTGCTGGGCGAGGGCGATCTGCCCGTGGCCGAATGTATGGCGATTCTGCGCAGAATCGGCTATAAGGGCAGCGTCATGCTGGAGCACGGCGTGTCCGAGGCCGAGCAGCGCCGCTGCCTGCGCGCGCTGAAGGAGATGCTCTGAGGCACCACCGCACAATTCGGCGGCGCGTCGGGCGGCGTCTTTTCCGCCATATGCGGCATGCAGATTCCTCGATTACCCTCCAGTAAACCTTCGAAATTTGCATTTGCATCTGACGAAAATCCATTCGCCGGCCGACTACCTCATTTGTGCGGTGTTGGCCTGAAAATTCTCGAGGCGATTCCGGTGTTTCGCCACGACCTGACCTGAATCTGAAAAAGCGAACGCTCCGCGGATGGGATATTCCGCGGAGCGTTCGCTTTACGCCTTCTCCCGCCAGTGCTTCAGCGTGGGCAGCCACTGCTTCAGCTCGGCGCGAACCTGCGCCTCGTCCCGGCCCTCCGAAGCCATGTGCCCGGCGCAGAAGTCCACGAGCTGATCCAGATTGTCGTAGGCGAATTTCCCGTCGGCATAGCACCATTGGCAGTAGTCCGGGTTGAGCGCGCCGTCCGGCTCGCGGCTGAGGATGGAATCCTCCAGCGGCATGCCGCAGCACTGGCAGAACCGCCGCTGCGGCGTGCCCAGCAGCGCGTTGATCGAAACGCCGAACTGTTCGGACAGCAGCTTCAGCGCCTCCGTGTTGGGCACGGTTTCGCCGGTCTCCCACCGGGAAACGGCCTGCCGCGTCACAAAAACCCGCTCCGCCAGCTCCTCCTGAGAAAGTCCCTTTTCCATGCGCAGCGCGCGAATGGCGTCCTTCGTCTCCAAAGATCATTCCTCCCCACCGAGATTTTGCCCGATTATCATACCACATTCCGCGCGCAGAGGGCAAGCAACGCGCTGTTGCCCCGCCGTCGAAAAACCGAGTCCCGCAAATTCGCCCGCCGCCGGGCATATCCTCTTTCGAGGAGGGGACGAACATGGGCAGATGGAAATTCCCGCTGGCGATGCTGGCTGTGGCGGCGCTGCTGCTCTGGCCGGAGACGGCGCTCAACGCCGGGCGCGAGGCCATGCGAACCTGGGCGGCGTCGGTGGCGCCGGCGCTGTTTCCGTTTCTGCTGCTGATGCCGGCGCTCACGGGCGCGGAGGCCGCCCGGGCCTATGAAGCCCTGCTGGGCCGATGGATGCGGCCGCTGCTGGGCCTGCCCGGAGCCGCCGCGCCCGCCGTGGCCGTGGGCATGCTGGCCGGATCGCCTGCGGGAGCCGCCGCGGCGGTGCGCACGGCGAAGCGCACGGGCATGGACGCGCGCACGCTGGAACGGCTGACGGGCTGCGTCTGCGGCCTCGGCCCGGGCTTTCTCGTCTCGGGAATCGGTGCGTCCATGCTGGGCAGCGCCGCCGACGGGCGAATTCTCCTGCGCTCCCAGCTCGTCGCCCAGACGCTCATGCTGCTTCTGTCCCGGAGAACGGCGGAGCTGCAGCCGACCATTGCCGACGACGCGTCTGTAGAAGAAGAGCCGGTGCGCGCCGCCGTTCGCGCGACGCTGAGCGTCTGCGGCTATATGGCGGCGTTTCAGATGCTGGCGGCGCTGCTCGGCCGGGCGCTGCGCGTTCCCGCCGCGGGCATGGCGGCGCTGTGCCTGCTGGATCTGCCCTCCGGGGCGAAGGCCGTGTCCGCGCTGCCCATGGCGAGAGGCGCGCGGCTGATTCTGCTGTCGGCCATGACCGGCTTCAGCGGGCTGTGCATTGCGATGCAGAACTACGGCCAGTGTCGTCGGGCGGGCGTGCGCCTGCGTGCCATTCTCGCCGCGCGCGCCGCCGCCGCCGCGATCATGGCCGCCGCCACGGCGGTGCAGCTGAGCTTTCCGCGCCCGACGGCCATTTTCCATGGACAGATTCTGGAGCTCTCCGCCCTCTGCGCAGGCGTTTTCGCGCTCCCGGCATGGTTTTTCAGCGCCAAAACTTTGTTTCTTAACAAACAGAAGAACCCCGGAAATTCGCTCCAATCCGGCGAAAACATCCGAAAAAGCACTATATGCAGTATGGAATCTGAAAATTCCAATCAATATGTTGTAGATGGAAAAACTTGAAAAAAAGGCTTGACAAACGAGCGCCTATTTGCTATAATAACTCTTGCGTTGAGCGAGAGAGCACAGCGCACCGCGATCCTTGAAAACGATACAGAGAGAAATCATTGTACAAGAAACAGTCAGATTCTGAGAGAGTGAAACGCTCATTGAGGGCTGGGGAAGGGATTGGCTTTGGCGAGCTGATTCCGGAGCTGGTCTGAGATGAG
>USDD01000151.1 GCA_900553265.1 uncultured Eubacteriales bacterium | reverse complement strand
CATACGACGCGTATAACCGTCGTGCAAAGGAGAATGCGTAATGCGGGCAAAAAGGCACGGAGAAAGAAATCGCAGACGGTCGGGACGCAGGAGCCTGGGCCAATGGCTGCGCAGCGCGGACGCGAAGTGTACGCTGGTGGTCGCGGTGGGGGCGCTGCTGGTCTTTGTGCTGTTCTGCGCGGCCAGCGCACCCCAGCGCTACAGCCTGCGAGTGGGCGCGATCTCGCATCAGACGATCACCGCCACCAAGGACGTGGTGGATGAGCTGACGACGGAGAATCGCCGCCAGGCCGCCGCAGACGCGGTGGAGCCTACCTATCACCTGAAGGAAGGGGCCAGCGACGAGGTGATGCAGCACCTTGCGGCGGTCTTTGACGAGCTGCGCATTGTGCAGCAGTACGGCCTGACGCTGCGGCAGGACGGCGAGAGCGAGGAGGAGACGGCCAGCCGCACCTTTACGGAGACGGAGCTGGAATACGCGCAGGGGCTGTTGAAGGAAGTCGCGCTGACGGATAAGCAGGTGGAGGTGCTGCTCCGCACAGATACGACCACCATGGAGAACATGATCGCCACGGTGACGACCTCGGTGCGGAACGCGCTGAACACCACCATCCGCGAGGGACAGGTAACGCAGTCCATCAACAATATTCAGCAGATCGTGGGTTTTATCGTGGACGCAGACCTGATGCAGTACATTGTGCCCACGGTATTGAAGCTGTGCGTTGCGCCGAACATGGTCATCGATCAGGAGGCTACGGCGCTGGCGCAGGAAAAGGCGCGGGAATCCGTGGAGCCCGTGGTCTATTTGCAGGGACAGAACATCATCCGCGAGGGCGAGCGTGTCACCAAGAACCAGGTGGAGATGCTTCGCTCGTTGGGTATGCTGAAGGATAACGAATACGACTATAACGTCTACGTCGGTGCGGCGCTGCTGGTGCTGGCCAGCGTACTGCTGCTGGTGGTGCTGCTGCGGCTGCTGTCCCCGGAGACGCTGCATGACCTGCGGGCACTGCTGGTGCTGATGACCGTGCTGGTCATTACCATGGGCGTAAGTATGCTGTGCATCAAGGGCGTGAACGTGTATCTAGCGCCCATTACCATGGCCTCCATGCTGATGACGAGTCTGCTGGGCGCTCCAGTGGGTGTGGCGGTCACGGTGCCGATAACGCTGCTGGTCAGCGGCGTGACGGCGGGCGGCAACGGTAACTACGCCACGGCTATGGTTCACCTGATGGTCATGGGCATTATCAGCGGCATGTTTTCGGTGCTGTTCCTCAAGGGCAAGCCGCAAAGGGTGCGGGTGGTGCTGTGTGGGCTGGTGGTTGCGGGCTGCAATCTGGCGCTGATGACGGCCATGGGTCTGATGACCTCCAGCGACATGGCCATGGTGCTGAACTATGCGGCGTGGAGCATGGGCAGCGGCGTGGTCGGCGGTCTGATGGCGGTGGCCCTGCAGCCGGTGTTTGAAACAACCTTTAATTTGGCGACGCCCAGCAAGCTGCTGGAGCTGGCGAACCCCAATCAGCCGCTGCTGCGCAGGCTGCTGCTGGAAGCGCCGGGCACCTATCACCATTCCATCATCGTGGCGAATCTGGCGGAGGCTGCGGCGGAGAAGATCGGCGCAAATCCGCTGCTTGCTCGGACAGGCGCTTATTTCCATGATGTGGGTAAGTTGAAGCGTCCGTTGTATTTCAAGGAAAATCAGATGGGCGAAAATCCGCATGACAAAACCGATCCGCGCGTATCCACCGCGATCCTGACCGAGCATACCCGCGACGGCGTGGAGCTGGCGCGCAAGCACCGCCTGCCCGAGCCGATCATCGACATGATCCGCCAGCATCACGGCGATACGCCCGTCATGTATTTTTACGCCAAGGCGGTGAAGATGCTGGGCGAGGAGAACGTCGATATCCGCGATTTCCGCTATGACGGCCCGAAGCCGCAGACCGCCGAGGCGGCGATCCTGATGCTCAGCGATACGGTGGAGGCCGCCGTCCGCGCGCTGCCCGACCCGACGCAGGAGAAGATCTCCGCGCTGATTCGCAAGCTGGTGCGCGGCAAAATGGAGGACGGCCAGCTGGACGAATGTACGCTGACCTTCCGCGACATCGGCAAAATCTGCTCGGCGTTTGAAACGGTGCTGCAGGGCGTTTTCCACGAGCGCATCGAATACCCCAGCGTGGATTTGAGCCGTGCCCAGCACCACAGCGAACAAAAGCAGGCGGAGCAGAAGACGGAGGCAAAACCATGATTCTCGAATTTGAAGACGAAAAGGGGCTGTTGGACGCGCAGACCCGCGCGCTGATGCAGACCTGTTCGCAGGCCGCGCAGCGGGCGGAGGGCGTGACGCTGCCGCTGTCCGTGTTCATCCGCGTGACGGATGACGACGAAATCCGCACGATCAACCGCGAGCAGCGCGGCAAGGACGCCGCGACGGACGTGCTCTCCTTCCCGACGGTGAATTACCCGGCGGGGAAGACGGCGGGCGCGTGCGAGGCGCTTCTGCGCGAGGAATTTGACCCCGACACGGACGCCTGCGCCATCGGCGATATCGTGATTTCGATGGATCACGTGCGCGCGCAGGCGGCGGAATACGGCCACAGCGAGCGGCGCGAGTGCGGCTATCTGCTGACGCACGGGCTGTTTCACCTGATGGGCTACGACCACATGACCGAGGCCGAGAAGCCTGTGATGCGCGCGATGGAGGAAAAAGCGCTCGCGTCCATCGGGCTGACCAGAGAGGAGTAACGAACATGACGGATGAAAAGCTGCTTGAGCTGGCGCTGGATGCGCGGAAAAACGCCTATGTGCCGTATTCCGGCTATGCCGTCGGCGCGGCGCTGCTGGCGGAGGATGGAAGGGTTTTCACCGGCTGCAACGTCGAAAACGCGGCCTACGGCAATACGCTCTGCGCCGAGCGCACCGCGCTGGTGAAGGCCGTGAGCGAGGGCTGCCGCCGGTTTACAAAAATCGCGATTGCGTCCGCCGGTTCCGCGCCGTATCCGTGCGGTGCATGCCGTCAGTCGCTCTATGAGTTTGCGCCGGAGCTGGAGGTTCTGGTCACATGGGATGGCAACGTGGCGCGCGCGCTGCTTGGCGAGCTGCTGCCGCACGGCTTCGGCCCGTCGTCTCTGGGAAAGTAAACTCCTTCAGTCACGACTTCGTCGTGCCAGCTCCCTCAAGGAGGGAGCCTTGATTCCGTTCCATTCGATGGATAGAGCAAGCCCCCCTCTTTGAGAAACATTTCCTGCTGTCTGTGACCAAACAGGCGGATGAAATGACGAAGGCTGACTGGCGAAGAAAGACGGAAGGAGAAAAAAGACAAAGGGAATTAGAACAGTGAAAAACGAAAATACCGCAAAATTTCTTTCGGGCTTCGCCGCGATTGTCGGCCGCCCGAACGTCGGCAAATCCACCCTGATGAACGCGATGGTCGGCGAAAAGGTCGCCATCGTCTCCAACCGCCCGCAGACGACGCGCAACCGCATCATGGGCGTGGCGACGGACAAGGGCTGGCAGATCGTCTTCCTCGATACGCCGGGTCTGCATAAGCCGCGCACGCGCCTGGGCGAATACATGGTCAAGAGCGTGCAGGACGCGATGGACGGCATCGACGTGCTGCTGGTGCTGGTGGACGCAAACGAAATCGGCCCGCAGGACCGCGCGATTGTCGAGGAGATGAGCGCCCGCAAGGTCAAGAAGATTCTGGTGCTCAACAAGACCGATATCGTCGAGGAAGCGCGGCTGATGGCGGCGATTCAGTCCTTCGCCGAGGCGGGCTACGACGCGATTGTGCCCATCAGCGCGCGCACGGGCAAGGGTATGGACGAGCTGAAAAAGCTGATCGTCTCCTATCTGCCGGAGGGGCCGAAATACTTCCCGGACGACATGATGACCGATCAGCCTGAGCGCCAGATCTGCGCGGAGATCATCCGCGAAAAGGCGCTGCTGCATCTGCGCGAGGAGGTGCCGCACGGCATCGGCGTGGAGATGATGGCGATTAACAAGCTGAGCGATAACCTGACCGAGATTCACGCGACGATCTACTGCGAGCGCGCGAGCCACAAGGGCATCATCATCGGCAAACAGGGCGCGATGCTGCGCACCATCGGCGCGGAGGCGCGGCGCGATATCGAGAATCTGCTGGGCACGAAGGTGAATCTCCAGCTCTGGGTCAAGATTCGCGAGGATTGGCGCAACCGCATGGACGACCTGCGCACGCTGGGCTACGAGAGCAACTGACGCC
>USDD01000150.1 GCA_900553265.1 uncultured Eubacteriales bacterium | reverse complement strand
ATAAATGCAAAAAGAAGTCCTCATGCTTTGTATCAAAACATGAGGACTTAGTTGTGTCTGCACCTATATAATGATACAAGTTACGAAACAGAAAAGGGTGTGCAGGGTGCGCAAATTTGTAGGCCGTGTTCAAGATTTTCTGTAAAGCGGACGAACTACGCTACGCACATGATTTCCGGAGCCTGAGGTCGCCGCCTTTGGATGCCCGCAAAGGCAGCCACCGCCTTAGCGGCCTAGCCTTGGCAGGTTGCCGGGGAAATGCTAAAATGGATGGTCGGTGGGAGGCGCATGAAGCTTCTGATTCCCATCGCCGTCGGTGAAAAAAGCATAGCATTTCCCCGGCGTTCTGTCAAGGCTGGCGTCGATTGAACGCACAAGCTCTGCTCCAGCTCCGTTCGGCCGTCAATTCCGGGCCGCCTGCCGGGATACATGACGTCCAGCTCCGCATAGACCTGCCCCCAGTTGCGAACGGGCAGCGTCCATTTTTTCGTCAGCTCCCAGGTGGCCAGGTAGAGCGCCTTGAGCAGGCCCATGGCGTTGGGGAAGATCGTGCGCCCACGGTTCAGCCGGCGGAAGCCGCTGTTCAGACTCTCTATGGCGTTGGTGGTATACATGACCTTCCGGGCGGTCTGGGAGAACTTGAACATGGGGCTGATACAGTCCCAGTTGTCGCTCCAGCGGTTCATGCCGCCGGGATATTTGGCCTTCCAGGTGGCCCGGCCCTCGTCCAGGCGGGCCAGCACAGTCTGCTCATCCGGGGCGTGGTAGATCGTCTTCAGGTCGTTCGCGAAGGCCTTCTTGTCCTTGTCTGCCACATATTTCAGCGTATTGCGCACCACATGCACGATGCACCGCTGGTATTCCGCTAAGGAATACGCCGCCGAAATGGCTCCCCGGATGCCGCTCAATCCATCCGCATACACCACGAAAATGTCCTGCGCGCCGCGGTTTTTCAGCTCGTTCAGCACGCTCAGCCAGAATTTTGCGCTCTCATTCTCGCCAATCGTGATGCTCAGGACTTCCTTCCGGCCTTCCTCATTGATGCCAAGTATCACGTAGGCCGCCGCCTTGCGGATGACGTTGTTTTCCCGCATGTTGAACACGATGGCGTCGATGTACACAATGGCTCGAGCGTTTCCTCAGAACGCAGCAGCCAGAGGCAGCGCGTGTCGCCAGGCTCCGGCGGCTCCAGCCCATTTTCTATCGCAGTCAGCGTCGCACGGGCAATGCGCGCTTTTTTCTCAGGGAAGTACCTTCTCGCTTCCTCGGCAATCAGCAGCGTCACCTTATCTCTGCAAACGTCGTCCTCACCCTTGCGTCTGCACAAATTCTCCGTTTCGCAAATCACCTGCTGCTGGTCTTCGGTAAAGGCCTCGTCCATGATATCGCCGTTCAGCCACTCGCGAAGCTCGCAGGTTTTCCAACGATTTGGTTCAGCACCCCTGTCATTAAATCCATGTGTGTCCAGCACGAATTCAGAAATCAGCTTCGTCTGATATTCCCTGCTTTTCCAGAACCAGCCACGGAATGTTCTCCCGCGTTTCGTCGATCGGATAGCTTCCAAACATGTATCGTTCCATTCTTATTCTTCCTCCTCTCGATTTCGGGCTTTATATTCTTCCTCTGTTTCCGCACAGATGCGGCGAACGCTCTCATACGTGCCGAGCATATCCAGCTGCTGCGCCTGATACGCCCGATCCAGCGCGCTGCGAAGCGCGTGCGCCCAATCGTCCGCATAGGCATTCAGAGCGTCGATCTTCGTGCGTTCATCCTCGTCGTACTCGCAAAGCGCGTTTCTTTGGTTGGCAAATCTCGTCAACGCCAGCACGCCCATGCAATATGCATCGGCAAAGTCGTCGCACTCCTCACCAAACAGCGGATCATACTCCTTCTGGGCGAGCTTTTGGATTCGGCGGCTCAGTTTTTCCGAATCGACCTCTTTCTTTGAGCCATAGGGCAGTCGCTTCAGTGCCGACTGGATGACGAACGGCCCGTGCTCGCGAATGAGGACGCGCACTTTGGGCCAGACACCTTGAATCGTTCCCCAAAGCGTCGCCCAGCCGTCGCGCTCCGCCGCCGAACGCAAACCGACCTCGACGGGCTCGTAGCGCAGCGTCAGGCGCTCCAGCGCCGCCGTCTCGCCCAGCGTCTGTGAAATTCGCTGACCTAGCACGTCGAACCGTTCCGCGAACGCTTCCATCGGAATCGACGCTGGATGCGCCGGCAAGGACTTCGCCTGCATCCGCTCGCCGATTTGGCTCAGCAGCGCCTGAAAGCGCTGCTCGAACTGAACCACGGACGTACACTTCCCCTGTACGCGGCTCCACTCCTGCAGGTCGATGCTCTGCTTCTCCATGTCGTCGGGGTCGGGAATCTCTTCCTTCAAAAGGCGCACCATCCGCTGAATTTCCAAATCCGTCTGACGCCAGTATCGCTCCTGCACGGTGCGTTCGCTGTCGGAGCCGATGACGATTCGGGTCGCCGCGGATACAGCTCCGTCATAGGCCGTTCCGCAGAACGGGCAATACGAAATGGCTTCTGGACACTCGAACGGGCGTCGGCATTTTTTGCAGGAATAGACCATCTGTGCGCACCTCCATCAGTAAATGTCCAGCGCCTTTTTCACCGCGTCCAGCGCGTCCACATAGAACACCGGCTGAACGGCGGCCAGCAGCTCGCCGGGGACCTGCATCAGATCCGCCATGCACTGCGTGGGCATCAGCACTCGCCGGGCGCCGGCGTTTTTCGCCACGCGGATGATGCTTTCAACGTTATGCACCTCGCCCATGGAGCCGGAGAGCTTGATTTCGCCCACGATGGCGGTGGCCTCGGTCACCGGCCGGTCCGTCAGCGCACTTACCAGCGCCACCCATTCGGCAACCGAAATCTCCGTGCTGGGCGATTTTCCCTGCACGTCGTTGTAATACAGCAGATAATCGCTGTCCGACAGCCGCACGGTGGGTACGATCTTTTTGGCGTTGCTCTGGAAATACTGCCACGCCGCGTTGACGCTCTCCTTCAGCGGACGATTGTTTCCGATTCCCTGGCTTTCGAACTTGCCGCTGCCGCGCACGGCCTTGTTCTCCAGCCGATAGACGGCTTCGTCGCCGTCCTCCTGATTCGCGCCGATGGCGAACACATGCCCAGCCGGGAGCTTCTGCGAAGGAATCAGCGTTTCACTGCTCTGCTCCGGCACGCTCACCACCGTCTCCGCGCCGTTTTCGTCCACATAGCCCAGATCTGTATCCGCAAATTCGACGCCCGCCATGATTTTCAACTGTTCCTTCACCCTGCGGCGGCCCTCAATGGCGTATTTCAGCAGCCATTCAATCTCCTCGCAGGTCGTCTTTCTGTCCGGAAACAGCAGCTTGGCCAAGCCGGACACGGTTTTGCGCACCGCGATCTCGTCGCGTTTGTTGAACTTGGAATTCAGGCGGAAGAATTCGTCGAACACATGAGTGTAGTCCCTGCGCCGCATTTCCCGTGTGAATTCCGCCAGACAGTCGGTAATCAGGCCGTATTTTTCCGTCAGCAGCCCCGAACGCATCTTTGGAATCTCCCAACCGGGCAGGTAATAGTGGATGCGGTCGAAAAAGGCGCTGTCGTTGTTAAATTCCGGCGGGAACGGACTGAACAGATGCGTCACCTTCAGAAGGTTCTGCACGGAATCATTGATGTTCCCGACGAATACCATAGACGCGTCGGCGTTGATCATGTCGCGGCCCCGAGCGAAGGAGCCGGACGCCATGTAGTCCTTCATGATCTGAATCGCGTCCTGATCGCGAAAGTGCATACCCGCCACCTCATCGAACGCCACACAGTCCCAGTGGCCCACCAGACCCACGCGATGGGCGGACAGCGAATAGAACAGATTGGCGGTGGTGGTCTGGCCTCCGCTCATCAAAATGGAATACGGCGAAATTTCCTTGTACAAATGGCTCTTGCCCGTGCCTCGGGGGCCCAGCTCGCAGAGGTTGTAGTTGTGCTCCACCAGCGGAACCATGCGCTCCAGGAAGTGAAGCTTCTCCTTTTCGCTCAGCGCGTCTGGCTCCAGTCCCTCGGTGCGCAAGAGCATATCCATCCACTCTTCTGTGGAAAAATGGGTGCGCTGGGAAACGATTTCCTCCAGATCCAGATTCGGCAGCTGAATCGGCTTCAGACTGACAATCCGAAACGGCGAATCCTCCGGGCCGCGCTTTTTCTTTTTCCGCTTCTCGTCCTGAAACGATTCATCCGGATAGGTATACGAAATTCGGGCGATGCACCAGATGC
>USDD01000149.1 GCA_900553265.1 uncultured Eubacteriales bacterium | reverse complement strand
CCGAAAACGCCGATGTGGTCGCCCGCTATCAGGGCGGCAACAACGCCGGCCATACGGTGATTAACGAATACGGCAAGTTCGCGCTGAACCTGCTGCCCTCCGGCATCTTCCATCGCGAGGCCGTCAACCTGCTGGGCGCGGGCGTGGTGGTCGATCTGAAGCACATCGACGAGGAGATGAACCGCCTGCGCGAAAAGGGCGTCTCCATCACTCCCGACAACCTCAAAATCTCCGACCGCGCCATCATGGTACTGCCCATCCATCCCGCGCAGGATAAGTGGGAGGAGCAGCGGCTGGGCAAGGATCACTTCGGCTCCACGCTGCGCGGCATCAGCCCGATCTACGGCGACAAGTACATGAAGAAGGCGCTCCAGATGGGCGACCTGAAGCATCCCGAGACGCTGGAGAAGCATCTGCACCGGCTGATCGACTGGAAGAACGACATCATCGTCAAGGGCTACGGCCAGCAGCCCATCTCCTACGACGAGGTGCTCCAGTGGATTCACACCTATGGCGATCCGCTGATTCCCTATCTGTGCGACGCGGGCGAGCTGCTGGAGAGCGCGCAGGCGGCCGGCAAGTCCATCATGTTCGAGGCGCAGCTGGGCGCGCTGCGCGACATCAACTACGGCATCTATCCCTTCACGTCGTCCTCCTCGCCGCTGGCGGCCAACGCGCCGGTGGGCTGCGGACTTCCGTCGCTGAAGGTGGACGAGGTCATCGGCGTGACCAAGGCCTATTCCACCTGTGTGGGCGAGGGCCCCTTCGTGGGCGAGCTGGACGGACAGGCGGCGCACGACCTGCGCGAAGCCGGCGCGGAATACGGCGCGGCCACCGGCCGTCCCCGCCGCGTGGCGTGGATGGACATCGTGGCCACCCGCTACGGTACGAAGCTGCAGGGCGCGACGGCGCTGGCGCTGACCAAGATGGACGTGCTGTCCTATCTGGATGAGATTCCCGTCTGCGTGGCCTACAGGCTCCGCGGCGAGACCATCGACCGCTTCCCCTACACGCCCGATCTGTACGACTGCGAGCCGGTATACGAGACGCTGCCCGGCTGGAAGTGCGACATCTCCGGCGCGCGCAGATTCGAGGATCTGCCCAAGGCGGCGCAGGACTATGTGAAGTTCATTGAGGCGCGCGTCGGCTGCCCGATTGCCTACGTTTCCGTGGGCGCCGAGCGCGATGCGCTGATTCTCCGCGGCTGACGACAAAAGGAGCGCGAAACCATGAAGAATACCTACGAATCCCCGCTGAACAGCCGCTATGCCAGCCCGGAGATGCAGTATCTGTTCTCTCCCGACCGCAAGTTCACCACCTGGCGCAGGCTGTGGGTGGCGCTGGCGGAATCCGAGATGGAGCTGGGCCTGCCCATCACACAGGAACAGGTGGACGAGCTGAAGGCGCACGTGGACGACATCGACTATGAGGCCGCCCGCCGCCACGAGGAGCGCGTCCGCCACGACGTGATGGCTCACGTGCACGCCTATGGCGACGTGTGCCCCAACGCCCGCGGCATCATCCATCTGGGCGCGACCAGCTGCTACGTCACCGATAACGCCGACGTGCTGATGCTGCGCGACGCGCTGAAGCTGGTGCGCGAGAAGGTGGTGGAGGTGCTCCGCCGCCTGCGCGCCTTCGCGTGGGAATACAAGGGCCTGCCGACGCTGGGCTACACCCATCTGCAGCCGGCGCAGCTGACCACCGTGGGCAAGCGCGCCTGCCTGTGGATGCAGGATCTGACCATGGATCTGGAGGAGATCGACTTTGCGCTGTCCACGCTGCGCCTGCTGGGCAACCGCGGCGCGACGGGCACGCAGGTCAGCTTCATGGAGCTGTTCGACGGCGACGGCGCAAAGGTGGACGAGCTGGAAGCGCGCATCGCCAGGAAGATGGGCATGGAGAAGGTGTTCGAGGTCTCCGGCCAGACCTATCCGCGCAAGCTGGACAGCCGCGTGCTGGACGCGCTCTCGGGCGTGGCGCAGAGCGCCTACAAGTTCGCGCAGGATCTGCGCCTGCTTCAGTCCTTCCGGGAGATCGAGGAGCCCTTTGAGAAGAACCAGATCGGCTCGTCGGCCATGGCCTACAAGCGCAATCCCATGCGTTCCGAGCGCATCTGCGCACTGTCCCGCCATGTGATGGCGCTGACCCAGGACGCGTCCATGACCGCCGCGACCCAGTGGTTCGAGCGCACGCTGGACGACAGCGCAAACCGCCGGCTGTCCCTGCCCGAGGCGTTCCTCGCCACCGACGCGGTGCTGGAGCTGTATGCCAACATCGCCGACGGCATGGTGGTCTATCCCAAGATGATCGCCCGCCGCGTGAATGAGAACCTGCCCTTCATGGCCACCGAGGACATCATCATGGAGTCCGTCAAGAACGGCGGCGACCGTCAGGAGATTCACGAGCGCGTGCGCGTGCATTCTCAGGCAGCGGCCATGCGCATGAAGCAGGACGGCCTCGAGAGCGATCTGCTGGATCGCATCGCCGACGACCCGGCCTTCCCCATGAGCCGCGAGGCGCTGACCGCGCTGCTCGCGCCGGAGAAGTACACCGGCCGTGCCGAGGAGCAGACTGAGCGCTTCATCAAGAAGGTCGTCGATCCCATCCTCGAAAAGCAGGAAGCCAAAACCATCGGCGAAATCAAAATCTGATTTATCTTCCGCCGCCGCGAAAATAACGCGGCGGCTTTTCTGTAACGTTTTGTCGCGGCGCGTGTCCAATGAGCGAGGAGGTGGAACCGGTGCAGTCGTTTGAGGAGCTGTTTACCCAATACTTTGGACGGGTGTACAAATTTGCCCTGACGCTCACGCGGGACGCGTCTCAGGCCGAGGAGATCACCCAGCACACGTTTTACAAGGCGCTGAAAAAGATCGATTCCTTTCAGGGCCGCAGCGATCCGGGCACGTGGCTGTGCAGCATCGCGAAGAACGAATTCTTCAACCGCCGCGCCCGCAGCCGGGAGACGGCCATGGATCCGTCGGCGATGCCCCGGAGCGGCGCGTCCCCGGACGCGGCGGAGGCCATGCTCCGGGAGGAAAACCGCATGCGGCTGATGCGCTGTCTGCACGATCTGGAGGAGCCGTACCGCGAGGTGTTCATGCTGCGCGTGTTCGGCGAGCTGAAGTACGCGCAGATTTCCGCGCTGTTCGGAAAGACGGAGAGCTGGGCGCGCGTGACGTTCTACCGCGCGAAGCTGGAAATGCAGAAAAGAATCCGGGAGGAGGATGGAGAAGATGAAATGTGAGGTTGTGCGCGATCTGATTCCGCTGGTCATCGACGATGTGGCCAGCGAGGAATCCCGAAATCTGGTGGGCGAGCATCTGGAAACCTGCGAGGCCTGCCGCGCCTATCGCGACGGCATGGCGGCGCAGCTGGAAAAGCCCGCGCCCGTGGAGGACGACACGTCGTTCATCCGCTTCTGCCGGCGGCTTCAGAAGAACTTCCGCTGGCGGAGGCTGGCGCTGTGGGTGCTCATCGCGGCGTTGGCCGTGGGCGCGGCGGTATTCGGCGTGCGGACGGTGTACGACAATATCTATGTCAACTATAAGATGATTCCGCTGGAAAACGTGGACGCGCGGCTGTGCCGGCTGGACGACGGCCAGATCATGGTGGAATTCACCATGCTCAACGGCCAGAAGTGGTATGGGGCCGCCATGGATTCCTTCCAGAACGGCGTGTACTGCATCGAGCCGTGGATGCCGGTCTGGTCGCTGGGCGATTACGGCGACTGGAGCGGGCAGAGGCTGCATTCGGTGGATCTGTCGCTGAGCGGCGACGGAACGCTGGTCTATCGCAATACGCACGCGGCAATGGAATACGATCCGGACGCGGGCGCGATGGTGGAAAAGATCGTGATCGACGGTGAGGAGCCGGTTCAGGCCGTCTGCCTCGGCAATGAGTACAGCGGCGGCAGCCGCGTGATCTACCGCCCCGGCGACGAAATTCCCCTCTACGACGGCCCGTCCGACGCGATCCCTCGCGAGGGAGTCAATGGATGAGTCTGAGCCGCTCCTTCGAGAGAAGAGGGTGGCTCCATTCGGGACAAAAAATATCCGGGAGAGCAAGAAGCTCTCCCGGATGATAGGCTGTAAAAACTCAAAGAGAGCTCGAGAGGGCCGAAGCCCTCTCGAACTAAAATCGAGCCCAGCGACATGTGCGGTGGGCTCGCTGCGATTTTATCGGAGGAAAATCTTATTTTCCGGAGAGAAAATCGTTACTTTGCAGATTTTGCGCCCGGGGATTCCGAAGGAATCCTAGCAAAATCTGGAG
>USDD01000148.1 GCA_900553265.1 uncultured Eubacteriales bacterium | reverse complement strand
TTCGCGTGTCGTCCTGATTACTGACCACCGTCGTTTTGTTTATCTCGTTCCTCAAGAGCTTGCGCGACGATTTGTCGAACAAGTTTTTCGAGATCATCCTGAGAGCTGCACTGCAAAATGACCTGCTGATCGTCCTCCATAGCGCCCTGGATTTGACGCTCAACCTGTTCCCGGCTTTCCGGGGACAGGTCTTTTGCGTTGGAGAAGATCTGCCACGAATCACCTTGGATGTCAATCGAGCCATGCGAATACATATTAGGAACGTCGGTACGGCCTAAAAGATAATCGGTAGAAACGCCATAATAATCAGCCAGCCATTCTAATTTATCAATAGGCGGTTTCCTCTCGCCAGATTCCCAAGCCGCAATAGCACGAACGCTCATATTTAAGAGGTCGGCCAATTGCCCTTGGGTCAAATTGTGTTGTTCTCTTAGATCTGCAAAACGTTTTGGCAGCAATTAAATCACCTCAAAAAAGAGTTTAGCACATATTGTGCCATATTAAAATGCACTTTTTGTGATTTTGCTATTGACTTAGTGCACAAATAGTGTTATCATGCATCTAGATGAACAAATAGTGCATCTAAAAAGGGGTGAGATTATGAATCAGTTGACAAATGTCCGACAGCAGCGAGGAATGTCTCGCCAGCAACTAGCCGAGGCAGTAGGCACGTCTTACAGATCAATCGCGGCATATGAAACCGGCTACCGTAGACCGTCGCCTCAGATCGCACAAAAGATCGCCAAGGTATTCGGGCTGACCACTATCCAAATGTGGGAAATGTTCTTCGGAGATGCAGATGGCGAGAGCCGTTGCAGCTGAACAGAGGTGGGACGATGATCTATGTTGATTCTGCGACTGCTTCTCGGCTAACTGGAAAAGCAGAACGAACAATTCAGAAGAATGTGCAAGACGGGATGCTCCCGGTCGAGCGCGTAGACGGAGGCACCGGCCAAGGCGGCATTTCCTACCGCATTCCGCTGACGGCGCTGCCGGCGGAGGCGCAGATTCGGTATTGGGAGGAGTACGGGCAGAGGGTTGCGGCGGCGCGGCCGCATGAGGAGGATTTCGATCTGGGCGCGTATGCGGCGAAGGCCGGCGAGGAGGGCGTGCGGAAGCTGCTGGAACGGCAGCAGGCCGTGCTTCAGCTCATCGGCTACCGGGCCGGAAACGGCCGGGACATGCTGAAAACCGTGGAGCGCATCGCGGCGGAGCACGGCATGAGCCGGATGACGCTGCGGAGGCTGGAAGCCCGGTATCTCGACGCGGGTCTTGGAGGGCTGGTGCGCTCCGGGCGCAGTGACAAGGGCGAAAGCCGGACGATGTGTCTGGAAGCTCAGCGGCGCATCTATGAGCTGTATTTGGACGCGAACAAGCTGAAGGGAACGACGATCCTCGACATGATCGCGTCGGACGCGCGGGAGCTGGGGCCGGACGCCTGCCGGAACTGCCCCTACAACCCGGAGAGCCGGGCCCACGCGGAGCTTCAGGCCAGCGATCTGGCGGAATACTATCCCGCCTGCGGCGAGGTCGGAAACGGCATCCAGCCGCCGAAGAACCGGCACGCGGTGAATCGCGCCATCGCCGGAATCAACCCGGCGGACGCGACCTACGCGCGGTACGGCCGGAAGGCCTGGGAGGCCGAGTTCATGACGAAGGCCATCCGCACGAAGCCCGACGCGGTGAACGAGGGCTGGTTCGGCGACCATCACCAGTTCGACGTGTTCGTGCTGGACGAGCGCGGAAGGCCGGTGCGGCCCTGGCTCACAGCCTGGTACGACATCGGCAGCGGCATGCTGGTGGGCTGGTGCATCAGCCTGAACCCCAACAGCAGCACGATCACCGAGGCGCTGGCCCGGGCCATCGCGAAGAAGCCGGGCAGCGAGGTGTACGGCGCGCCGAAGTGGATCTACATCGACAACGGCAAGGACTACCGCTCCAAGCGCTTCGAGGGCGACGCGGAGGACGAATACTGGCGGCGGCGCGATCCGGAGATGATGGCGGACATGTACCTGCGGCTGACGGGCGCGAGCGTAATGCAGACGCTGCGGATTCAGGTGGTGCATGCAAAGGCCTATCACGGCTGGGCAAAGCCGGTGGAGCGCTTCTTCCGGACGCTGGAGGAGCGGTACTGCCGACAGCTGCGGGGCTACTGCGGCGGCAAGCCGGGCGACCGGCCCGAAAACTTCGACCGCGCGCTGAGATACTGGACGGAGAAGGGCGAGCTGATGAGCATGGACGAGTTCGTCGACGTCTTCCAGAACGAAATCCTGCCGGCCTACCACAATCATCCGCACGGCGGATACGGCAGCGAAACCCCGGCGAATCGCTACACGCGGCTGCCGAAGGCCCGGAGCGAAATCTTCAGCTGGGCCGTGCTGGACGAGCTGCGAATGGGCGAAGCCCAGCGCGTGGTCACGACGCAGGGCATCAAATTCCGCGGGCGAATCTACTGGGCCCCCGAGCTGCTCCACCGCGTGGGCGAGCACGTGGTCATCAAATTCAGCGACTGCGAAATGGACAGCATCACGGTGCGCGACGGTCGGGATTCCAGTTACATCTGCGACGCGGAAATCCGCGAGTCGATGCGATTCGTGGGCGAGGACGAGGAGCGCGTGGCCCGGCATGTGGCGGTGCAGAAGCGGCAGGAGCTGGAGGTCCGGCAGCGGATCCGCGCCCGGGGCGCGAAGGCCCCCGGAAAGCGGGCCAGCGGGAATCTCTACTACGAGGCCGTGGACGAGGGCGAGAAGGGCAACATCACCCACGTCGAGGCCGAACGCACCGCGAGGCGCCGATCGGAACGGCAGCGGCAGGCTGAGGACGAAAACTGGAGCGTCGTGGACGAATTCTTCCTGCACGGGAGCGTCTGAAGCGCGCGGATTATATGAGAATTGCCACCTGATGAGAGCCGGAGCGGCTCCCGACGCAATCCTGCGGACTGCATCGGGAGGTTTGCAGAGAGCAAACTCGCAAACCCAGAGATTTGCGGCCCTGGCAACCGGCCGAAACCGCATCCGGGCGCTGCCCGGGGCGGTCGTGGCCAGCCACATCAAGCAAGGAAACGAGGAGGAAACGGAAATGTCTGTGATCGGAGGAGTGCTGCTGTTTGCCGCGGGCGCCGCCATCGGCGGCGGCGCGGTGGCCTATCACAAGGGCTGCGTGCGCGTGGTGGAGCATCGCGCGGCGCGGGAAAAGGACGCGCTGCGCAGGGAGGTTTACGACGTGAAGTTCCGGTCGGAATGCGACCGGGCGTATCGCAAGGGGTACTCGGACGGTCGAGCCGACCCGCTCTCGGACGCGGAGAAGCTGGCGCGGACGTTTCAGGGGCGCAGTGTGGACGTGAGAACGCCGAAAGGAGCATGAACAGGGAGGCGAGGAAGATGGACAGGGAGCAGGTGCGCTCGGCGCTGCGGCAGATCCGGGACACCAAGGGCAACGACGGCAAGGGGCTGGCGGGCGTGGAGGCCGCGACGGGCATCAGCCGCCCGGCGCTGAGCCAGCTGGTGAACAACGGCTACATGCCCGACCCGCACAAGCTGGAGACGCTGGCGAAGTATCTGGAGAGCGAGTACGGCATGGAGCTGGCGGAGCCGGAAACGGCCGACGGCGCGGCGGAACCGGCTGTGGAAATGTCTGTGGAGAACCGCTTCGGCCTGGGCGGGCGCATCTACTCGACGACGGACTTCCGGCGGGCCTTCAACACGATGGACAGCTTCCGCAGGCGGAACGCGATGTGCGTGATGATCGGCTGCCCGGGAACCGGAAAGACCACGGTGCTCCGGGAATATGTGCGGCAGCGGGATAACACTTATTACATCAACTGCTGGCCGTACATGGGCACCCACGATCTGCTGGAGAGCATCGCCGAAGCCATGGGCGTTGCGCTGAAGCCGGGCAGCGTCATGCGGGCGACCAAGCAGCTGCTGGGCGAGCTGAACAGCCGCCCCGGGGCGATGCTGATCTACGACGAGGCGGAGAATCTGCGCGGCGACAACGTAAAGAAGCTGGACACGCTGCGCAAGCTGTGCGATGAAACCCCGACCACGGCGCTGCTGGCGGGCACGCTGGTGCTGAAGGACGCGCTGACCCGGGGCGGCACGAGCGCTCTGAACATGGCCCAGATCACGCGCCGGAACTGCCTGATCGAGATGAAGGGCGTGACGGAGAGCGAGGTCAGGGAGATGCTGCGGGAGTACGACCTGAGCGAGGGCGCGCGGCGGGGCTTCATCCAGATCGCGACGGACGTGATGCACGGCGGCATGGGCAACTTCGTGGAGCTGCTGAACATCTGTCTGGACGTGGCCCGGGGCGGTCAGATCACGGACGAGATTTTCCGGGGAGCCAAGAAATACAAGCTGCTGTACTGAGAGGAGGAAATGAGAATGAACGTGAGGCAACCCAG
>USDD01000147.1 GCA_900553265.1 uncultured Eubacteriales bacterium | reverse complement strand
ACAAGCCCGCTTCCCCGCAGGCCGTGGCCGTCAGCGACCGCATTGCCTGCGACGATAAGTGCAGCTACGAATACAAGCGGATGCCCGCCGCATGGCTGGAAACGGATTTCAGCTATCAGCGCAAGATCGATTCCGCCCGGGTGGATCGCATCGTGAACAGCTTCGACCCGCGCCTGGCCAACGAAGTGAAGGTCAGCTTTCGTGACGGAAAGTTCTACGTGTTCGACGGCGCGCATACCCTCAGCGCCCTCAAGCGGATTCACGGAGAAGATTCCTTCATGGTGGACTGCAAGGTGTATTACGGCCTGTCCTATGAGGACGAGGCCTATTTGTTTGCACTGCAGAGCGGCGAGTCCAAGGACGTGGCCTTCAATACCCGGCTTCGCGCGCTGATGCTCTCGGGCAGCCGGGAGGCTACGGATTTCCGAGCGTATACGGCGCAGACAGGTTTTCAACTGGCAGACAACACGGGCAGTGCGACGAAAAACTCCATCGCCGCCATCGCCAAGGCCTATCGCCTGTACAAAGAGTACGGCCCGGAACAGTACGTTCAGATTCTGCAGCTGATCGCCGATACATGGAACGGTGCGGCGTGGAGCGTGACGGGCTATCTGCTGGGTGGAGTGGCCGTATTCCTGCGGGAGTACGGCGCGGAGTACAACCGCGCTCGGTTTGTCAAGCGTCTGCGCGGCGCGACGTATGAGATGCTTCGGGACGAAGCCCGCCGCCAGCAGCGCGGATCTTCGGACGTGGCGCACGCCCTGGCGATCACGAAGCTGTACAACCTGACGGGCGGGCGCTACACGGTGGATCCCCGAAAGCTGACGATGCTGGATTGACAGGAGGCAGATCATGAACGAGAGATGTTTTGCGCATCGGCGCAACGGCAAGTGCGTGGCGCTGACCAGTGAGCAGTGCGCAGGGTATGCGGTCTGCCCCTTCTACAAGCCGATTTGGAAGCACGCACAGGATGTGGCAAAAGCCAATCAGCGGCTGAACGCGCTGCCGATGGATGAACAGCGGGCGATTGCGGAGAAGTACCATGGCGGCGAGATGCCGTGGAAGGGAGAAAACGAATGACGGCAAGAGAGTATTTATCGCAGGCGCGGATGATTGATGCGCGCATCAACAGCAAGCTCATTGAGCTGCAGCGAATCCGAGAACTGGCGACACGAGCCACTGGCACGGTCTCGGATATGCCGAGGAATCCATCGCCCGATCTGCAGCAGATGGAGAATCGAGTGGTTAAGATCGTGGATCTGGAAAAGGAGATCAACGCGGAGATCGATGAGCTGGTGGATCTGAAAAGGGATATCCGGGAACTGATCGCGCAGATTCGAAAGCCGGAGTATCGGACGCTTCTGGAGCTGCGGTACTTAGGGTTCAAAACATGGGATGCGGTTGCAGAGGAAATGGGCTTCGAGCCTCGGACAGTCTACCGCCTGCACAACAATGCGCTGCGGATCATTGAGCGCCTTATGCGAAGCGAAAAATAAGAGAAATAATTTACCAACAGCGTAAAATGTCATTGTTTGTCAGTATTCACCTGTGTTATGATGTATCCTGTCAAAAACAGATTTGAGAGCAGTACGGGAAAGTCCCGGCTGCTCTTTTCCTTTGGAGGGGTGAAAATGACAGAAAGCCACAAGGCCAGAGCGCCCACCGTCCTGCGCACTGGGAGACCCAATCGTGAGCCGCTGGATGCAGATGAGGTGATCGCTTATGGGCTGGCCTTTGCAGAAGACTTGGGCGTCTCGATTCCAAAGCGCAAAAGGCTGCGCCGGATACTGAAACGAAGGATACCGATTCCGCAGATCTATCAGGGAGCGGATTACCGACTGTGGATCGACCGGTACTACATCGCTGCCCAGCGCCTCGCGGATGAGCGTTTTCGCTACGTTTACCTGACGCGAATCCATATTCGCAGCGAGCTGCTGGCGAATCAGCGGATGCAAAAACAGCACGGAGTTCCGCTTCTGGATTCAGAAGCGCTGACGGAGTTCGCCGCTGCACGCCGCGCCATGGAGCGCTTTCAGACGGACTATGCCCTGCGTCTGTCCAGTTCCACAGCGGGCGGCACGGCGCGGCTGAATCTGGATGCGGCTTGGAGCTGCGCATGAGCATTCTCTGCGAAACGAGGGAAAGAAAAAGCCGCCAAGCGGCGGCGATTTGAAAGCGTCAGGCCAGCTGAAACCAGATGGTCAGCCAGCCCTCGGGCGTAGGATAGCACAGCTCGGCGGCGGGGTCTGAAAAGAACTTCTCCTTTGCATTCTCGATCATCCGGCGGTAGCGTTCCTCGCCGCAGAGCTGTTTCACATGGCGCATGGTGACGGTCTCGCCTTCCAGCAGGAAGGTCTTTCGGATGGTTCTGCGCATGGGTACACCTCCTCTATTTCAAAGCATTCAGCCCTTGCGGGGCGCCAGCAGCTGGAAGGTCTTGCCTCGCGCCTCAATCTCGTAGCCGTAGAGCTCCGGCGTGACCTTGCCCCAACTGCTGCGGTTGATGCGGGTAACGCGGGTGATCTCTTCCGGCTTGCAGCTCTTCATCCGGGGCTGACGGCGAACGTACTTCAGCGCTGCCGATTTGAAAGCATCGGGCAGGTCGCGGCGTGCGCTCTCGCGATGCGCTTTCCGGCGGGCGAACCACTTTTGCAGAACGGCCCGACCAGTCTCCGCGTCGGTGTAGTAGTTGTCGGCAAGCTTGCAGAACCTGATTTCAGAGAGAATTTCCAGATGCTCGTTCCAGATGGTATTGCCCAGCACGTCGAAGCGGTTCAAGCGGATGGGGTCGGTGTTCCTGCCCACGATCAGCTGGAGACCGTTGGGCATTTCGTCGTAGCCGCAGAAGTGGTCCAGCAGTACCCGGATGATTTCCTCACCCTTGTACAGGTCGACGTGGGCAATTTCTCCCTGGGAACCGTTCATGGTGCCGGGGCAAATCTGGTAGCCCTGGGCCAGCATGTCGGCTACCTTTTCGGTGAAGGCACGGCTGATATCGTTCTGGTTCATAAAGACACCCCTTTCGTATTTGGAAGCTGTGGCTCCCGCGACCCCCTGCGGGGTTTCGGCTCCTGCCGCAGAGCCATCGTCAGGCGGGTTCGTATTTCAGAGCAGACTGCGGATGAGCCGCTCGGGGTCAAGGCAGCGCGTGCCGCCGCGCTCGTAGTAGCGGTCCTCGATGCGCGCGGCCTGAATCAAAATCTCCTGCGGAATGCCGGTGCATTCGCAGAGCGTGCGGAGCACGGCCTCGTAACGGTCGTGGCAGATGGATTTCTGAGCTGCGTTGGAGTAGAACAGCGTGCTGTCCCAAAGGCTGTAGCCGTGCGGAAACGTGGAGCGGACGTTGTTGTAGGCAGAGATGTAATCGTGAGCGGCGGAGAGAAGAACTGCGTAATCCATGATGGGCACCTCGATTTCAAAGATATTGTGGGAATGGCTTCCCGCGACCCCTTGCGGGGTTTCGGCTCGGAGCCGCCGAGCCATCGTCAGGCGGGGATATTTCAGAGCATCTCGCAGGCCTCGAAGGCGGCGAACTCTTCCTCGCTGGGCAGACCGCCGGCAGCGGCCCAGATAAGGTCGTGGGCAGTGCGAGCCATCTGCCGATTCCCAAGCCTCACCGCCATGTGGGCAAGCTCCAGCGCCTGGCGGCGGCAGGCCGCATCCGATTTACAATCCATGGCGATGCGGGCGGCGGTGCGAGCATAGCCGCGGTATGCTTCCACCTTGCGGTTCACCGAGCGGCCGAAGCTGCCGGTGGCGGCGAGTTCAGCTTCGCTGAGCTCCAGATTCCCCGCCCGGTCTGCGGCGTCAGACGCTTCTCGCAGGAGTTCCCCGGCGGAGATGCTCCCGCGCTCGAAACAGGAGATGGCCTTTCCCAGGCGGTCGATGGCGGCGTCGGTGCGGCAGCGCAGAGAGGCTGCTCGGCGGAGCGTGGCGTTGGATTTTTCCTTCATGGTGAGAGTCCTCCTCTAAAAACTGTCCGCCGCGTGTTTCAGCGGCGGATTTCGTGATTGGCTTCCTCAGCCAGGGAGACCAGCTCGTCCGCCTGGTCGCAGGCTTCCTGGGCAGACTGGCTGGCCGCAAGGTGCGCGGCGAAGACGGCGGCGTTCGTTTCGGCTTCCTCGGGGTCGAGGGCGTCGGCGGCGTTCTCGGCGGCCTTCTGGGCGGCTCGGCAGAGCCAGTAGGCGGCGTCGCCCATCTCCCAGGCGGACGGCTCCTCCGCGAGCAGTTCCCTGGCCGCGACGGCGGCCTGGGCGGCGAGGTTCGCGGCGACGGTGGCCGCGCGGGCTTTTCGGACTTCGAGTTTCATGGGGCAGACCTCCTGTGTTGGTTTTGCGGGCTTTCCGCGACGCTTTGTGGAACCGGCACTGCCGGCGCGTTTCGGCTGGGAGCCCTCCCAGCCCTCGTCAGGCGGAGTCGTAGTTAAAGCGGCGGTGCGCGTTCCATCGGGCTTCCTCCTTTCCCTTTCGGGCTTTCCGGAAGGCGCCTTCCGAAAAGGTTCGGTCGTTGGGGGCACCCAGAGAGCCTTCTCGAGCAGGCAGACTGGGGCGGAGTCGCCGGGGCGGGCGTTCGCGCTGGCGGCGCAAAAACCGGGAGCCGGTCGCGGTCGTTGGGCGG
>USDD01000146.1 GCA_900553265.1 uncultured Eubacteriales bacterium | reverse complement strand
GGCCGCGGCCGATGGGGATCATGCTGTCGATGGCCTTGATGCCCGTCTGCAGCGGAACGGACACGCCCTTGCGCTCGATGATGCCCGGGGCCTCGTTTTCGATGGGGCGGGTCTCCTTCGTGTCCGCGGGGCCCTTGCCGTCGATGGGCTCGCCCAGCGCGTTCACCACGCGGCCCAGCAGCGCCTCGCCCACCGGCACGGACAGCGCCCTGCCGGTGCGGTAGACCGTGGTGCCCTCGCGAATGGACTGCTTATCCGACAGGATGGCGACCGACACGGTCTCCTCCTCCAGATTCTGCGCCATGCCGAAGCTGCCGTCCTCAAAGCGCAGCAGCTCGTTGGCCTTGCAGTTGCGAAGTCCGTAGACCTTGGCGATGCCGTCGCCGACGACGATGACCGTGCCGGTTTCCTCCATCTCCAGGCGGGACTGATAATGCCTGATTTCTTCTTTGAGAACACTTCCGATTTCTTCAGGCCTGAGATTCATCGGTTCATCACTTCCCTTATCTCTTTCAGCCGGTGCTTCAGGCTGCCGTCCAGCACCTCGCCGCCCAGCGTGACCACGAGGCCGCCCAGCAGCGATTCGTCCACCCGGCATTCCAGCCGGATGGTGCGCCCGGTGCGCTTCTCCAGCGCGCGCTTCAGGCGGCGGGTTTCGTCCTCCGTCAGCGCCACGGCGCTTTCGACCTTCGCGGTCAGCACGCCCTTCTCCTCGTCGAGCATCGCCGCGAATTCCTCCACGCATTCGCCCAGCAGGCGAATCCGCTCCCGGTCGCACAGCAGCTGCAGAAACGACAGCACGTATTCGTGAACCTGTCCGTCCAGCGCCTTTTTCAGCGCGCCGCAGCGCTCGCGCTTGGAGATGTTCGGCGCGGCGAGGAACTCCAGAATTTCCGGATTGTCCTCCATCAGCTTCGCGACGACCTTCAGCTCATCGAGGATCTCGTCCTCAACGTGCGCCTCCCGCGCCAGCGAAAACAGCGCCGAAGCGTATTCTTTACTCATTTCCGTCATCCGGCTCACCCATTTCCTTCAGGAACGAGTCGATCAGCTCGCGGTGATCCTCTCCGCGGAGCTCGCGGCCGAGCAGCTTCTCGGTCAGCGCGGTGGAAACGTCGGCAATCTGGCCGCGAATCTCCTCCTCGGCCTTGCGCTTTTCCAGCTCGGCGTCGCGCTGCGCCTGGCGAACGATGCCCGAGGCCTTGTCCCGCGCCTCGTCGAGAATGCGGGTGCTGTTGCGTCCCGCGTCGGCGGTGGCAGACCAGAGAATTTCCTCGGCCTGATGCTGCGCGCTGCGAATCTTCTGATCATACAGCTGGCGGTTGGCGTCGGCGCGCTTCTGCGCCTCGGCCGCGTCGGCATACTGCCTGTTCAGCTCCTCCTGCCGTTTGGCGATCATGTTCCGCACGGGCTTGTAGAGAAACTTCTTCAGAATGGCGTACAGAATCACCAGATTGCACAGCGAGATGAGCATCTGCCAAAGATTGATCGAAATGACGTCCAAAGACTGCATACTCATCACTCCCTCGGGGATTAGCCGATGGACTTCAGCAGCAGGCCGACGAAGCGGCTCGGCGCGACGAAGATCAGCAGAATGGCGATGACCAGCGCGTACAGACCAGTGGTCTCGGCGATGGCGCAGCCCATGATCATCGTGGTGGTGACGTTGCCCTTGCTCTCCGGCTGACGGCCGATGGCCTCGCAGGCCGCGCCGACGGCGTTGCCTTCACCAATACCGGGGCCGATACCTGCGATCATTGCGCAGCCCGCGCCCAGCGCGCATCCGCCGAGAATGATACCGATTGCCAGTTCCAACATGTTGATTTCCTCCATTCCTGATTAAGCCATAGTATTGCCCGTTTTCCTGTGTTTCCGTTCCTGCCGCGTCCGCCACGCGTCTTCGGGGAAGCCGCCGGAGATGTACAGCATGGTCAGCATGGCGAAGATGAACGCCTGCATGCAGCCGCTGAACACGTCAAAGTACACCGACAGCACCGCCGGAAGGCCGATCTGGAGCAGCGGAATCTGCCCCAGCGCGCCCGGGAGCCAGCCCAGCACCGCCGCCGACAGGCCCTGCAGACCCGCGGCCACCAGCGCCGAAATGACCGTGCCCGAGAGCACGTTTCCGTAGTGACGGAAGCTCATGGAGATCGGCGTGGCGATTTCGCTGATGATGTTCAGCGGCGCCATCGCCGGGAACGGATCGCCGAAGCTCTTCAGGTAGTGGCCGAAGCCCGCCTTGAGCTTGTAATGGGTGATGAGGATCATCACCAGTATGGCCCAGCCCGCCACCACGTTCAGATCCGACGTGGGCGGATACAGGCCGATGAGAGTCATCAGGCTCGAGCACGCCGACAGCGCCAGAATCGCGCCCACGAAGGGTGAAAACGCCGCGAAATACGGGCCCATGTTCTCGCGCACCAGACCGTCGGTCTTTTCCACGACCCATTCGGCCAGCAGATAGCGCTTTCTTCCCTTGCCGGCGGCGATGCCGTGGGTCATGTACAGGCACAGCCCCAGCACCGAGAGAATGACCAGCAGGCCGTTGACCTGGGATTCGGTGATGGGCAGATCCATCAGCGGCATCTTCAGCGTGAAGAACACGTTCGCGCCGGAAATGTCGATGTCCTCGCTGGCCGGATTGGTCAGCACCCTCAGCGCCATGCCCAGCAGCGGCGGCGCGAGGGTCATTGCCAGAAACAGCGCATCCAGCAGCCGGAAGCGCCGTCCGGCCTTGTCTTTCGCCTGGTTCATTTTTCCTTCTTCTCCTTGTCAAACAGCGGACGCAGCGCAATGGCGAACCGGGGGAAGAACAGCGGAATCAGCGTCGCCCAGAGGTTCAGGAAATCGACCAGCGCCGCCAGCAGTCCCACGCCCAGCAGCATCAGCATGCGCAGCTTCTGCGAAGCCTTCATGCGCGTGGACGCGTCCTTCTTCTCCATCATCACCGCGTTCTGAATGGTCACGCCCATGAGCAGGAAATTGCCCACCGCGGCGCAGCCGCCCAGCGCATTGCCCGCCAGCACCGTCCAGTCCCAGAATCCAAGCAGCGCGAAAACCACCTGCATCACCACGCTCAGGGAAATCACCCAGCCGGCGATGTACATCGTTTCCCGCTTCACCGTGGGGTCGAGTTTGCTCATTGGAATCCTCCTCTTCGCCCCGTATTAAGGATCTTAACACCTTCCGCCCGGATTTGCAATAGACAAACCCCGGTCTCTGCCTAATTTTAACGCACGGCTCCGAAAATGTCCAGCATTTTCGCGTTCAGATTTTTCGTCCGAAGCCATTGACACACCCCGTGCTTCCTCTTATAATAGCATCAGCAGTTTGCGTGTTTTAACACATAGAAAAAAAGGAGGATTTCCATGCAGAAAACCATTCCCGAGGGCGAGATTCGCGTCGGCGTGCTGGGCGCGTTCCGCGGCAAGAGCTTTGCCGACACGGCGGCGGCCTCCGGCATGAAGCTGGTCGCCATCTGCGACAACTTCCGCCACCGTCTGGACGAGGTCTGCGGCGAGCTGAAGGTGCCCGGCTACGAGGACTTTGACGAATTCATCCGGCAGGACTTCGACGCGGTGGTCATCGCCGCGCCCTTCCACACCCACGCCTACTTCGCCATGCGCGCGCTGAAGGCCGGCAAGCACGTGCTCAGCGAGACCAGCTGCAACATCACGCTGGCCGAGGGCGTGGAGCTTTATCGCGCCGCGCAGGAGACGGGTCTTTGCTACATGCTGGCCGAAAACTACTGCTACACCCGCTTCAATCAGGAGTTCAAGCGCCTGTACGACGCGGGCGAGATCGGCGAGGTGCGCTATGCCGAGGGTGAGTACAACCATCCCATGCCCATCGACACCAGCCTGTGGTACGCGCCCGGCACGAAGCACTGGCGCAACTGGCTGCCCGGCTGCTACTATAATACCCACGCGCTGGCCCCGCTGATGTACGTTACCGGCACGCTGCCCAGGGCCGTCAGCTGCACGCAGATTCCGTCCTGCGAGAGCGATTCCGAGGAGATGGCCTTCAAGCGCGAGGCCTACGTCATGCTCGTTCAGATGGACAACGGCGCGATGTTCCGCATCTACGGCGGCGTGGCGGGCCACAGCTGCGCCTACAGCCTGCACGGCACCTGCGGCGCGATGGAATCCAGCCATGGCCACGGCTATTTCGGCCCGGAGACGGTGCGCGTCTGGCACGAGCCCTGGGATCTGAAACCCGGTCAGGTGGAGGAAAAGGTCTACTGGCCCAACTGGGTGGAGCACGGCGACAAGGCTGATTCCACCGGCCACGGCGGCGGCGATTTCTTCGTGGAGCTGAAGTTCGCCGAGGCCATCCGCACCGGCGTTCAGCCCTATCTGGACGCGTTCCACGGCATCACCATGACCAATGTGGGCATTCTGGCCTGGCGCAGCGCCCACGAGGGCGGCCGCTTCGTCCCCGTGCCCGATCTCCGCGACCCCGCCGCGCAGGAGGAGATGCTGAAGGATCGCCTGTCGCCCTTCCCCGCGCCGCTGCCGGATATGAACTGGGAGCTGATGCCCGAGTCCATGCTCGCGCCCCGGAAGTTCACGCCGAAAATCGCCGAGCGCGCCCGCGTCAACTGGAAAAAGCACGGCTACACCGACGAGGAAATCGATGAGCTGCTGAATCAGTAAAACCG
>USDD01000145.1 GCA_900553265.1 uncultured Eubacteriales bacterium | reverse complement strand
GAATAGGTGATGCGGGAGGGAATGACCGGCTCACCGATCTCCTGGCACAGCTCCTTGAACAGCTCGCGGTCCTCGGCGCGCTCGATGGAGCGGCTGTTGGTGCCCAGCAGCTCGACCTGACACTCCTTCAGCACGCCCTTCTTCTCCAGCTGCATGGCCAGATTCAGGCCCGTCTGACCGCCGATGCCCGGGATGATGGCGTCGGGACGCTCATAGCGCAGGATGCGCGCCACGTATTCCAGCGTCAGCGGCTCCATGTACACCTTGTCGGCGATGGTGGTGTCGGTCATGATGGTCGCGGGATTGGAGTTCACCAGAACGACCTCGTAGCCCTCCTCCTTCAGCGCGAGGCAGGCCTGAGTGCCGGCGTAGTCGAACTCGGCCGCCTGACCGATGACGATGGGGCCGGAGCCGATAATCATGATTTTCTTCAGATCCGTTCTCTTGGACATTTGACGTTTCCTCCAATCAGTTATTCGCGTAGGGGTAGGCGATCTTTCCGTCGCAGACGGTGAGCCGGCAGATTCCGTAAACGTCGTCTCCGGCGAAGGGAGTGCTTCGTCCCATGGACAGGAATTCCTCGGGGTTGACCCGCGTGTGCGCGCCCAGATCGAACACGGTGAAGTTTTCGGCGGGATTCAGGGAGATTCCGAAGCGCCTGGCGGGATTGACGCTCATCAGCTCCACGAGCTTCTCCAGCGTCAGCACGCCCGGGCGAACCAGCCGGGTGTACAGCTCGGAAAACGCCGTCTCCAGCCCGACCACGCCCATCAGGCTCTTCTCCAGCCCGCGGCCCTTTTCCTCGGCGGAGTGGGGCGCGTGGTCGGTGGCGATCATGTCGATGGTGCCGTCCAGCAGACCCTCGATCAGCGCGTCGCGGTCGGCGGGCGAGCGCAGCGGCGGGTTCATCTTGAAGCGCCCGTCCTCCTGAAGATCCATGTCCGTCAGCGTCAGATAGTGCGGGCCGGTCTCGCAGGTCACGTCCACGCCCTCGCGCTTGGCCTGACGGATCAGCGCGACGCTCTCCTTCGTGGAGATGTGGCAGACGTGATAGCCGCAGCCGGTCTGCTTTGCCAGCCGCAGGTCGCGCTCGATGGGCCGCCATTCGCTCTCCGAGCAGATGCCGCGATGGCCGTGAAGCCGGGCGTACTCTCCGTCGTGGATGCAGCCGCCGCGCAGCAGGGAATTGTCCTCGCAGTGGGCGCAGATCAGCTTGCCCAGCGACTTGGCTTTGACCATCGCCGCGCGCATCATTTCCTCGGACTGAACGCCGCGGCCGTCGTCGGAGAAGGCGCAGACGTGCTCGGCCAGAGCATCCATGTCGGAAAGCGCCTCACCCATTTCGCCCCGGGTGATGGCTCCGTAGGGCAGCACGCGCACCACCGCGCCCTCGCGGATGGCCTCCAGCTGCGGCGCGAGGGTTTCGGCGCAGTCCGGCACGGGATTCAGATTCGGCATGGCGCACACGGCGCAGCAGCCGCCGTGCGCCGCGGCCAGCGAGCCGGTGCGGATGGTCTCCTTATAAGAAAAACCCGGCTCGCGAAAATGCACATGCACGTCGACGAAGCCGGGAAACACATACGGCGAAATCATCGCGGAGAAACCGGCGAAATTGCCGGCCTCGAATGAAAAATCGCGCTCGACAAAGCGCCCGTTTTCATAGACCTTCGCGCCGTGAATGCAGCCGTTCATGTCCGTTCTTCACTCCTTCCGCGGGCGCAGTCCGGCTCCTTTGCCATCCAGCCCGCTCTGCTAAAAAACGCTCCCACCAACGGCAGGAGCGTCACAAATCCAAACTCCGACGCGCATGCGCATCCGAATTTCCTGAAAACGTCTTGCCGGTCTCTCTGAACCGCCTTAAAGAGCATTTTCTAAATTATAGCGCCGATTGATCTCAGTGTCAACCGGCGCGCCGTTAAGATTTCCGGGTTTCCGTCAGAGCTTCAGGATTTTTTTGAGGTAAGCGCCGGTGTAACTTTCCGGGCAGAGGGCAACCTGTTCGGGCGTGCCGGCGGCGACGATGGTTCCGCCGCGGTCGCCGCCCTCGGGGCCGAGGTCGATCACGTAGTCCGCGGCCTTGATGACGTCCAGATTGTGCTCGATGATGACCAGCGTGTTGCCCGCGTCGGCCAGCCGCTGAAGCACCTCGTCCAGCCGCTCCACGTCGTTGACGTGCAGACCCGTGGTCGGCTCGTCCAGAATGTACAGCGTGCGCCCGGTGGCGGTGCGGGACAGCTCGGTGGCCAGCTTGATGCGCTGGGCCTCGCCGCCGGAGAGCGTGGTGGAGGGCTGACCGAGCTTGACGTAGCCCAGACCCACGTCGTGCATGGTCTGCAGCTTGTTGGCCAGCCTGGGCAGCGGGCGGAAGAACTCCAGCGCCTCGTCCACGGTCATGTCCAGCACCTCGAAGATGTTCCTGCCCTTGTAGCGCACCTCCAGCGTCTCGCGGTTGTAGCGATGGCCCTTGCACACGTCGCAGGGGACGTACACGTCGGACAGGAAGTGCATCTCGATCTTCAGAATGCCGTCGCCGGAGCAGGCCTCGCAGCGGCCGCCCTTGACGTTGAAGCTGAAGCGGTTGGCCTTGTAGCCCCGCGCCTTCGCGTCGGGAGTCTGGGCAAAGACCTCGCGGATGAGGTCGAACAGGCCGGTGTAGGTGGCGGGATTCGACCTCGGCGTGCGGCCGATGGGAGACTGGTCGATGGCGATGACCTTGTCCAGACGCTCCGTGCCGAGGATTTCGTCGTGGTCGCCGGGGCGCAGCCGCGAGCGGTTCAGCGTGTGAGAAAGGGACTTGAACAGAATTTCGTTTACCAGCGAGGACTTGCCGCTGCCGGAAACGCCGGTGACGCAGGTGATTACGCCCAGCGGAATGTCCGCGGTGACGTTCTTGAGGTTGTTCGCCCGCGCGCCTCGGATGGTGAGCATGCCCGTGGGCGTGCGCCGCCGGGCGGGAATGGGCACGCTGCGCTTCCCGGAGAGGTACTGGCCCGTCAGCGAATCGGGATTGGCGATGATCTCGGCGGGCGTGCCGGCGGCGACGATGTGTCCGCCGTTTACGCCCGCGCCGGGGCCCACGTCCACAATGTAGTCGGCCTCGAGCATCGTCTCCTCGTCGTGCTCCACGACGATCAGCGTGTTGCCCAGATCGCGCAGATGGCACAGCGTGTTCAGCAGGCGGCGATTGTCCCGCTGGTGCAGGCCGATGGACGGCTCATCCAGAATGTACAGCACGCCCACCAGACTGGAGCCGATCTGCGTCGCCAGCCGGATGCGCTGGGCTTCGCCGCCGGACAGCGTGCAGGCGCTGCGCGCCAGTGTCAGATAGTCCAGCCCCACGTCGCTGAGGAAGCCCAGCCGCGACTGAACCTCCTTGAGAATCTGCCGGGCGATGATCTGCTGCTTCTCGGTCAGCTTCAGCTGCGCGAAGAAGGCGTGCGCGTCGCGCACAGGCATTTCGGACACCTCGGCGATGTTCTTTCCGCCGAGAGTCACGGCCAGCGCCTCGCGCTTGAGCCTTCGACCGCCGCACTCCGGGCAGGGTACGGAGGACATGTAGCCCTCGTAGACGGCCTTCATGACCTCGGAGCTCGTCTCGCGATAGCGCCGCTCCAGATTGGCGATGATGCCCTCGAAGGGCGCGGAGAAGGTGCCGCTGCCACTCTCACGCTGATAGTGAATTTTGACCTTCTCGCCGCGGGTGCCGTAGAGAATCTTGTCCAGCGCATCGTCGCTCAGCTCGCTGACCGGCGTGTCCAGCGAAAAGCCGTAGGCTTCGGCCAGCGCGGAGAGATAGGCGTGGGCCATGCCGTCGCTGTCCGCCGAGCCCCAGCCGGAGACCTGAATCGCGCCCTCGTTCAGCGATTTGGAGCGGTCGGGAATGACGATGTTGGGGTCGATCTTCATCAGCATGCCCAGACCCGTGCAGGTCGGGCACGCGCCGTAGGGATTGTTGAACGAGAACATGCGCGGCGTGAGCTCCTCGATGGACACGCCGCAGTCGGGACAGGCGTAATTCTGGGAAAACAGCATGTCCTCGCCGTCGACGACGCTCACCAGCGCCAGCCCGCCGCCCAGCCGCATGGCCGTCTCCAGCGAGTCCGTCAGCCGCTGCTGAATGTCCGGGCGGAGAATCAGGCGATCGACGACCACCTCGATGGTGTGCTTTTTCGTCTTGGCCAGCTTCGGCGGATCCTCCAGTTCGTACAGCTCGCCGTCGATGCGCGCGCGGACGTAGCCCTGCTTCCGCATGTCGTCCAGCAGCTTTTCGAATTCGCCCTTTCGCCCGCGGACGAGGGGCGCGAGGATCATCAGCTTCGTCCGCTCGGGCAGCGCGCGCACCTGATCGACGATCTGGTCGATGGTCTGCTGACGAATCTCCCTGCCGCACTTGGGACAGTGGGGCGTGCCCACCCGGGCGTACATCAGGCGCAGGTAGTCGTGAATCTCCGTCACCGTGCCCACTGTTGAGCGCGGGTTGCGGCTGGTGGTCTTCTGGTCGATGGAGATGGCGGGAGACAGGCCCTCGATGTAGTCCACGTCCGGCTTCTCCATCTGCCCGAGGAACTGACGGGCATAGGACGACAGGGACTCCACATAGCGCCGCTGTCCCTCGGCATAGATGGTGTCGAAGGCCAGCGAGGATTTGCCCGATCCGGACAGGCCGGTCA
>USDD01000144.1 GCA_900553265.1 uncultured Eubacteriales bacterium | reverse complement strand
GCTACGCTTCGGCGATTCACAGAATCGCTCTCGAAGGTTGCCCGGCTTTGGCCGGGCAAGTCGCTTTGCGACTGCGGACGGCTGAATCAGAGATTCAGACGCCGCACCCCAGTCGCGGCTAAAGCCGCTCCCTCTTGTCCTGAATCTGCACGCCCAGCTGCCGGAGCGTTTCGGCGTTGTCGGTTTCGGGCGGCCGGAGGCGATAGCCGGCGCGCAGCATCAGCTGCAATGTGCCGATGGCCTCATCCAGCATCCACGCCGTCATGGGATCCGGGATCCGCAGCAGTGCCGACGGCGGGGTCGAGTACATCTGCGCCAGATGCGCCAGCGTCAGGCCGGAGCGCGTGACGAAAGGCGGCAAGCGCCCGTGCGCCGCAGGTGGCATAGATCATCAGCTCCAGCAGCTGGTCGTCGGTCAGCTCCGCACCGGCCTCGGTCAGCTGGGTCAGTGTGGGCTCGACGAGGGTCTCCCCGGCGATGGTCAGCAGCGCGCGGGCGAATTCGGGCGTGGCCGAGGCCACGTCGCCCGCGTCGAAGCCGTGGACGAACATCTTCTGCACGACGGGGATCAGCGGATTGGGCACGCAGTCCCGAGCCAGCAGATGGTAGAAATTCGGGCGCTTCACGCGCACGGTGACAGCTTCGCCGCCGTACCAGCCGGGGAGCTCGATCTCCTCCGGCTGGGTCGGCGCGGCGGCGAGCAGGGTTTCAAGGGGCGTTACGGACATTGTAAGTTCCCTCCTTTGTCGGCTGCCCCGCGCTTTCAGCGCGTCGCAGCTACGCTTCGGCAAATTTTCAATTTGCCTCGCTAGTCGCCGCTTATGCGGCTCCCTCCTCAGCTGCCGGTCGTCTCTTCGTCGGGGAACTCGTCCACCACGGAGACCTCATAGGCGGCCTCGCCGTCCTCCGGGCGGGACTCGAACTCGTAGGGCTGCTTGGTGAAGGCGTTGTCCTCGCCGCCGAACTTGACGGGCTTGCCCTTGCAGTTGGGGAACTTCCATTCCAGCTTGTTCTTGACCTCGCCGCCCGCGCCGCGATCCGAGGTGTAGAGATACGCGTCGAAGGCGGTGCGCGCGGTGGCCTCGCCGGCCTTGGGGCCGGTGTACTTCTTTGTGGAGGCTTCGCCGTCCCAGGAGCCGCCGTCCACCAGCGCGATGACCTGGGGGATGAAGCGCTCGTCCTCGCAGGAGAGGTTGTAGCCCGAGAGCAGGTCGTCGGTCTTGATGCGGCCCATGACGGTGTTCTTGACGCGCTGGGCCACCTCCTGGCCATCTTCGAGCTTGGGCTCGGCGGTGAACTTGGTGGTGGTCTTGAATACGTGAGTGACGGGCTGGGTTTCGCGAGTGACGATCTTGACGCACTCGACGTTGGCGATGTTGAACCCGGTCAGGGGCGTGTACTTCTTTTCAGGCATAAAATTTGAAGCTCCTTTCACTGGTCGGCTGCCCCGCGCTTTCAGCGCGTCGCAGCTACGCTTCGGCGATTCACAGAATCGCTCTCGCTAGTCGCCGCTATCGCGGCTCCCTCCCATGGCCGCTCTGAATCAGAGCGCGCACAGGACGGAAAAGTCGAGGGTGACGGAGACGGCCTTGTAATCGTCCAGCGCCAGCGCGGGGTTGCCCATGCCGCGGCGATAGCCGGCGGCGATCATGGCCGACTGGACGCGCCCGATCTCCTGAGACAGCTGCTCCGGCCGGGCGGCGGGCACCAGCACGTCCACCAGCGCGTGGCGGACGGCCACGGAGCGGCCCGGCTCGGTCTGGCCCTCATAGAGGACGCAGTAGGGCGCGTCGCACGCGCCCGTATGCAGCGTGGCGAGGCGGACGTCGATCTGCGCCGCCCTGAGGATGGAATAGATTCGTTCGATCATGTTATTGGCCTCCCGAGGTCGGCTGCCCCGCGCCTTCGGCGCGTCGCAGCTACGCTTCGGCGATTCCATGAATCGCTCTCGCTAGTCGCCGCCTGCGCGGCTCCCTCCCGAGGTCGGCTGCCCCGCGCCTTCGGCGCGTCGCAGCTACGCTTCGGCGATTCCATGAATCGCTCTCGCTAGTCGCCGCCTGCGCGGCTCCCTCCCGAGGAAGCGACTCGCGCAAATCCGTTCAGGATGCGCTGCTGGTGCTTCTGCATCGTGGGCCAGAGGACGGCGAAGCGCTTCCCGTGGGCCAGCTCCAGATAGACCAGATAGCGCACGGAGCCGGACAGGGTGATGCGGATCACGCTGCCGCTTCGGGCGGAGGAGCCCGTCAGCCCGCCGCGGGCGTGGCCGGTGCGGTCCGTCCAGGGGGCCTCGGCCTTCGCCGTGGCTTCCAGCTGCTTCGCGGCGGTCTGGGCGTAGGCGGTCATGCGGCCGAGGGTGCGCTGCTCCATGGCGTAGAGCTGCCGGGAGAGCTGGGACGCGTCCATCTGAAACGGCATCAGATCGCCTCCAGTCGATACAGACGGTAGAAGTCTTTGCCGCTGAACGCGCCGCTGCCTCGGGCGAGGGACACGCGCCGCAGCGTCCCGTCCGCAAACCGCAGCCGGTCGCCGGGCTGGACGGACACGGGGAAGCCCTGGGTCAGATCCATGAACCACTCCGCCGCGCCGTCCGTCTCGCCGGGCAGGGCGATCACCGGCGGCGAGGAGCCGCGCTTCAGATAGCGATAGCCGTGAATCTCGCCCAGCTCAGCCGCGTCCGCGTCGGAGAAGGGATTCGCCGACGGACGCAGCACCTCGGCCCGGGTGTACGCATCCGCGCCCAGCACACTCAGCAGCGCCTTCCGCGCTGCGCCGGCATAGTCGGTGTGGATCATTCCTCCGCCTCCTCGGCCTTCTTGGCCTGCTCGGCCAGCACCGTGTAATTGCCGCGATAGACCCGGGCGACGGTGAGCCAGTAGTCCCGGTTGGACTGGAGCGTCACGCCGTCGGGCAGCGTCACGCCGGTGCAGCGTGCCTTGAGCATCGCGCCCAGATAGGCCGCGCGGCGCACGTCGCCGTCCGTCTCGTCCAGCAGCATCTCCAGCCGCCGGTCCGGCAGCATCCGCGCCGTGTCATCGCTCTCCTCCAGCATGTCCTTCAGCACGAGCAGGGCTTCCTCTCTGTCCATGGCGGCTCCTTTCCAGCTTCGTCGATTGGCGACCCGCAGCCGCCGGTTCAGGGTGTTCATCAGGTTAAAATCCGACCTTTTCCGCCGCCGGACGCAGAGCGCGGCGCGCGCATGGCGTTCTAACGCGTTAGAACGCGTCTAACGCGGGGTCTCGTCGATTCTTCGCGCCGGGTCGAGTATTTCTCCACCCAAATTCCGAAGCACCTTATTCAGGCGCACAGGCGCTCATTTTGAAACGCAGGGTTCGCGCCGCTACCACAGCGGCACGAACCCGTCACATCGCACAAAGGAATCGCTTCGCGCACCCCCGTCAGGATCTGAGACTGCCACCACGGCAGTCTCAGTTCCGTCCCCCTCCACGCGGCAGCGACTGCGCGCGGCCTCAGGCCGCAGCGGTGGAGGCGATGGCTTTGCCGAGGGCGCTGCGGGCGGCCACGACGCACTTGTCACCGCTGGCCGCGTCCAGATCGGTGTTCAGGGGGAGTACCGTCCAGGAGGACAGATCGTCGCCCAGCGAGGGCGCGGTCACGGAGGAACCGATCTTGTAGACCAGCTCGGACTGGGCAGGCGCGCCGGTCACGGAGGTGATGCGGATCTTGCCGGAGGCGCCGGCGGTTTTGACGGCCGTCAGCACGCCCAGCTTCGCGAAGTGCACTGCGATCGCGCCGCGCTTGTTTTCGAGAACGAAGGCGTCGAAGTATTCGCGGCCCTCCACCAGCGCGCCGGAGATGCCCGGAGCGTCCTCGTGGATGCGGTACTCGGAGAGCTTGTTAGGCGCGGTGGTGGCGACGGGATGGGTGATGAGCAGATCCACGCCGTCGGGCAGACGGCCGCGGCCCGGCAGGATGCGCACGCCGTCCACCTCGCCCAGCTGGCCGGAGATGAGCATGCTCTGGGGCAGATCGCCGGAGCGGATGAAGGACGAATCCTGCTTGAGCAGCTTGAAATAGGACGTGGAGGCGTAGGCGAGGCGGCCCTCGGCGGGCGCGTTCGCGTCGTTGAGCATGCCGTTGAGATCGAGGAAGGTCTCGTAGGCGTTGGATTTGGTGGTCGCGCCGTAGGCCGCGCCGCCCGCGCGGGAGGCCATGACGCCCAGACGGTAGCGGTCCACCATGGGCGCGATCACCTCGGTGATCTGGCGGTTGAGCGCCTTGCCGGCGTTGAGCGCCGGATCGTCGGCCTCATTGCCCTTGTCCACGGTGAAGGTGAACGCCTTGTCCTGCGACATGGTCAGCTCCTGGGTCTCGTCGCTCAGCTCCTCCGGGGTGCCGTAGCGGTTCAGGCCGGAGCGCTGGTAGTCGTGCATGGCGACGGTGGGAACGCTGTGGACGACGACGGTCTTGACGCCGACGAAATCATAGTCCTTGTTGACGGCAGGCTCGGTGATGGCTGCGGCGCTGAACCGCTCGTCGATCTCCTGAGCGTGCTTGGCTGCGTAATTGATGGCCATGGTTATCAATCTCCTTTGTCAGTCAGTTGAAGAATCCCTTGAGAAACGGGTCGGCGGGGCGGGAGAGCGCGCGGGGATGGCTGCCGACGGAGCCGGTGGTGAGCGCTGCCGCGCCGGCCAGCTCGGGCACCTCCTCCAGCACGCGGCGCACGGCGGCCTCCACCTGCTGCGCGGCCTGCTCGCCGTTCAGGTCGACGCCTTCGAGGTCCGCCAGCCGGCGCACCGCGTCCGCGCGCTCCGGCGCGACGCCCAGAGACAGCGCGGACAGGCGCAGCGCCATGCCGAGC
>USDD01000143.1 GCA_900553265.1 uncultured Eubacteriales bacterium | reverse complement strand
GGAGACGGCGCGCAGTCATCCGCGCTTCATTCGCCGCACAGGCGCGCGGGGACGGTGTGCAGCCCCTCATCCCTCGCGCCGCAGCGGAGACGGCGCGCAGTCATCCGCGCTTCATTCGCCGCACAGGCGCGCGGGGACGGCGCACAGCCCCTCATTCCTCGCGCCGCAGCGGAGACGGCGCGCGCAGTCATCCGCTCCTCACCCGCCGCACAGGCGTGCGGGGACGGTGCGCGCGGCCGTTCGCGCCTCACCCGCTGCACAGGCGCACAAAGACGGAACACACGGTTATCCGCGCTTCACCCGCCGCACAGGCGCGCGGGGACGGTGTACGCGGCCGTTCGCGCCTCACCCGCTGCACAGGCGCATAAAGACGGAACACACGGTTATCCGCGCTTCATTCGCCGCACAGGCGCGCGGGGACGGTGTGCGCGGCCGTTCGCGCCTCACCCGCTGCACAGGCGCGCGGGGACGGCGCGCGCAGTTATCCGCGCTTCACCCGCCGCACAGGCGCGCGGGGACGGTGTGCGCGGCCGTTCGTGCCTCGCGCCGCTGCGGGCACGTTGAAATGCCGTTGAATACCATGCTGGAATGGGTTTTCCGTGTTCGCGCCTCGCGCCGCTGCGGGCACGTTGAGATGAACCGCCCCTCCGCCTTTCCTCTGCGCAGACGCGGCTGTCCATGCCGCGCCGGCCGCTCCTTCCCCCGCCGGTTCGCAAATCTTCCTTTTCCTCGCCGGTTGACGCGCGGGCGGGCATTGTGTATACTTGACGGTAGATTCAAAGATCGCGCCGCGCAAGGGCGGCGGAGGGAGAGGGCTATGGACAGAAAGGAACTGCGGGCGCAGTTTGAGCGCCCGGGCAGCGCGTATCGCGGAAAGCCCTTCTGGTCGTGGAACGGCGAGCTGGAGAAGGGCGAGCTGCTGCGCCAGATGGACGTGATGGAGCAGATGGGCTTCGGCGGATTTTTTATGCACTCCCGCTCGGGGCTGATTACCGAGTACATGGGCGACGAGTGGTTCGACTGCATCAACGCCCTGGCCGACGCGGGCGCGAAGCGCGGCCTGGAGGCATGGCTGTACGACGAGGATCGCTGGCCCAGCGGCAGCTGCGGCGGCAAGGTCACCGAGGACGCGCGGCTGCGCATGAAGAGCCTGTATCTCTATGAGCGCGATCCCGCGCCGTGGCTTGCCGGTGAGCGCGGGATGGACGGCGATGCGGACTGGTACGCGGCGCGCATCGGCGCGGACGGCGTGTCCATGAGCGACTATCGCGCCGTCCAAAACGGCGACGCGGCTGCGGCCTTCGCGGCGCTGACCGGCAAGGGAACCGACCGCCTGCTGGAAATGCGCGTCGTGCCCGACGCGCCCAGCAGCGACTACAACGGCAACACCTACATCGACACCATGAGCATCGAGGCCGTGGACCGGTTCATCGAGCTGACCCACGAGGAATACGCCCGCCGCTGCGGCGACCGTCTTGGCGCGTCCATCCGCGGCATCTTCACCGACGAGCCCCATCGCGGCCACGCGCTGGACAACACCAGGACCGAGCCGGACGGCACGCGCTCCTGCGCCGTGTTCTATACCGACGACATTTTCGACGAGTTCCGCCGGCGCTATGGCTACGACGCGCGGCCGCGCATGCCCGAGGTGTTCTATCGCCTGCACGGCCGCCCCATCTCCCGCCTGCGCGTGGACTACTTCGATCTGGGCTGCAATCTGTTCAACGAGCGCTTCATCGGCCGCATCGACGACTGGTGCACCCGCCACAACATCATCCTGACCGGACATGTGCTGCACGAAAACAGCCTGTCCAATCAGGCGATTCCCAACGGCTCGCTGGCGCGCACCTACGAGAACATGGCCTGGCCGGGCGTCGACTTCCTCTGCGAGGACGAGCGCTGCTACTGGATCGCCGTGCAGTGCCGCTCGGTCTGCCGCCAGCAGGGCAAGAAATGGATGCTGTCCGAGCTGTACGGCTGCACGGGCTGGCGGTCGGATCTGAGGATGTACAAGGTGATTGGCGACTGGCAGGCGCTGCTGGGCGTGAACGTGCGCTGCCCGCACCTGTCGTGGTACACCATGGAGGGCCAGAGCAAGCGCGACTATCCCGCCAGCATCTCGTATCAGTCGCCCTACTGGCGGGATTTTGCCGAGCTGGAGACCTATTTCGCCCGCTTCGGCCTGATGATGAGTCAGGGCGAGCCGCTGTGCGACACGCTGGTTCTCAGCCCCATCGAGAGCGCATGGGGTCTTGCCCACATCGGCTGGTCGGAGTGGATCTTCGCCACAGCGGCGGACGAAAGGGCGCTGGAGCAGCGCTACGCCGACGTGTTCAACGAACTGGCGGGCGCACATCTGGACTTCGACTACGCCGACGAGCAGACGCTCAAGCGCATGGCCAGCGTGGAGCGCGGCGGCGACGGCGTGTTCCTGCGCGTAGGTCAGGCGCGCTATCGTCAGGTGCTGCTCACGGGCATGCTCACCGTGCGGTCGAGTACGCTGCGCATCCTCCGGGAATTCCTCGCCGCCGGCGGCCGCGTGGCGCTGGCCGGAGAGCTTCCGGGCTATGTGGACGGCGAACCGTCGGACGGCTGCCGCGCGCTGGAGGCCGACGGCGCGGAAATGCTGCCCGAGACCGGCTTTGCCGGGGCGCTGACCCGGGGCGAAAACTGTCCTGTCCACTGCACGGCCGGTTCGCAGGTGCTGATGCAGGTGCGCCGCACGGACGACGGCTGCATCGCCGCGCTGCTGAACAACGACCGCGAGCATCCCACCGAAGGATTCCGCGTGGAAGGCCCCGAGGGCTGTCAGGCGCAGGAGTGGGACATGCGCACCGGCGCGCGCTATGCCGCGGGCGCGGAATTTAAGCTGGAGCCGGCGGGCACGCTGCTGCTGGTGTTTACCCGCGAGGCGGAGGATCTCCCGCGCCGGGAGGAACCGGCGCAGACCAAGACCGTGCGCGCGCTGGCCGACGGCGAATATGGTTACCATCTGGACGAACCCAACGTCTGCCTTCTGGATCAGGCCTCGTGGAGCTTTGACGGCGGCAGCGTGGAAAACGGCGAAGGACAGCCCAACGGCTGCTTCAGCGGCGATGCGGAGGACGGCGAAGGACAGCACGACAGCTGCTTCGGCGGCGGTACGGAGCAGGCCGCCGCCGCGCGCTGCGAAGGTCGCTTCGATGTCTCCGCAGAGAGCGAAGAAGGGCGGTCGGCGCGCTCCGGCGGCGGCGCAGAGCAACCCGACGGCCGCTTCGGCGATGGTGCGGAGCAGCCCGATGCCCACTTCAGCGCTGGTACGGCGCAGCCCGCCGCCGCGTGCCGCAAAGATCAGCCCGACCATCCCAATGACCGTTTCGCCGTGGAGCATCCCGCCGAGGAGGTGCTGCGCGTGGACGGGCGCGTGCGCGACCTGCTGGGCGTCGAGCGCCGGGGCGGCGCGATGCTCCAGCCGTGGTTTGCGAAGAGCGCCTGTGCGCAGCCCTACGGCACGCTGCGCCTGAGGTATCGCTTCCGGTGCGAGACGCTGCCCGAGGGGCCGGTGTTCCTCGCCGGAGAGCGCCCGCGGGAGCAGCGCTGCAGTCTGAACGGCGTTGCGCTGCACGCGCCCGACCTGAACGACTGGTGGGCGGACAACGCCTTTGTGAAGACGCCCGTGCCCGAGGGCGCGCTGCGTCTGGGCGAAAACGTCGTGGAGATCGAGGTGGAATTTAAGCGCACCACCAACGTGGAGGCGCTGTATCTGCTGGGCAATTTCGGCGTGCGCGCGGGCGCGGACTGCGTGAACACCGTCACATCGCTGCCCGGGACGCTGCCGCTGAACGGTACGGCGGAAAGGGGCCTGCCCTTCTACACGGGCCGCATTACTTACGAAATTCCGGCTTCGCGCTATGCCGATTGCGTGGACGAAAGCGCCCGCCGGGTGAAGCTGCGCGTTCCCCGCGCCGTGGGCGCGCTGACTGCGGTGGACGACGGCAAGCGGACGCAGCGCCTGTTCTGCGAGCCCTTCGAGGCCGACGTGACCGGCGCGGTGCGCGCGGGGCGGACGCTGAAGCTCACGCTGGTGAACACCCGGCGCAACGTGTTCGGCCCGATGCACGTGCTGCCCGCCGAGTGCCGCGTCTGCGGCCCGGAGCACTTCGTCACCGACGGCGACCAGTGGAGCGACAGCTACACCTTCGTGCCCGCGGGATTGGGCGAGGTAGAATTCGTCTCCGAGAAATAGCGCCACAGTACGCCCGGAAGGAGCGGCAGATTCTGCAACCGCCGCGCCGCCGAAGGCGAACAGGTCCATGACGGTGATGGAGTTCAGCTGCATGCGCAGAAGGCGCATGGTGGCGCGGCGGAAGCTCTCGGCCTGGTCGTTCATGCGCTCGTGCGCCCGCCCGTCCGCCTGGTAGATCTTGAGGGTGGCGAGGCCCTGGATGTCCTCGAGGAACCTGCCGCCGAGATCGGTGTACGAGCCCCAGTAGCTCTTCATGACGCGCTTGGCGATCTTCTGGATGGCCATGATGGACGCCGGGATGAGGGGCACGCACGCGAGCAGGGCCACGACAGGCGGCAGGGACAGGGGCGCCAGGCAGGCGAACAGGGTGAGCGGGGCCAGCACCGCGTAGAAGAGCTGCGGCAGGTACGAGCCGAAATAGCTCTCCAGCTGCTCGACGCCCTCCACGCTGATCTGCACGGCCTCCCCGGTGGAGGCATGCTCGCGGTACGACGGCCCCAGGCGCACGAGCTTGTCGTACACCTCCTGGCGCACGGCGCGCTTGGCCGCCTCGCTTGCAGCCAGGCCCATGCGCTGCGCGAGCGTCTGGCATGCGAGGCGCGCGGCGATGGCCAGGGC
>USDD01000142.1 GCA_900553265.1 uncultured Eubacteriales bacterium | reverse complement strand
GGTAAATCGAGGAATCTGCATGCCGCAGATGGCGGAAAAGACAGAGCCAGACGCATCGCCGAATTGTGCGGTGTTGCCTTAATGAATGACTCGCGGCTGTTCTCCCGTCACAGCACGCCGTTGGGCGCGACGCCGATGGCGTATTCCACGGCGATGGCCACCAGCACCACCAGCAGCGATACGATGAAGCCGTGGAGCATGGGCTTCGCGCCGGAGCGGCAGAGGGCCCTGAAGTCCGTGTTCAGGCCGATGGCCGCCAGCGCCGCCACCATCAGGAACTTGCTGGCTTCCTTGAGCATCGAGGCGGCGTTCGCGGGAATCAGGCCGAGGCTCGTCAGACCCGACATGGCCAGAAAGCCCAGAATGAACCACGGGAATATCTTGGAAATGCGTACCTTTGCCGCGGACGCGCCGGCCTGTTCCTTCTTCTTAATATGCAGATTGATCGCCGAGAACGCCAGCACCGCCGGAATGATAGACAGCGTGCGGGTGAGCTTGACCATGGTGGCGAAATCGCCGGCGGCCTCGCTGAAGGCGTAGCCCGTGGCCACCACGCTGGAGGTGTCGTTCACCGCCGTGCCCGCCCAGAGGCCGAAGGCCGCGTCGGACAGACCCAGCGCCCGCCCCAGCAGCGGGAACACCACGATCATGGCCATGTCGAACAGGAAAGTGGCCGACAGACCGTAGGCGACGTCCATGTCGTCGGCCTCGATGACCGGCGCGATGGCCGCGATGGCCGAGCCGCCGCAGATGCCCGTTCCGGCGTTGATGAGGCTGGCCGTCTTCCAGTTGAGGCCCAGCGCTTTGCCGATCAGCGCGCCCAGGCCGAAGCAGGTGGCCAGCGTGAACACCATGACCGTCAGCGAGAACCGGCCCACCGTCAGCACCGTGCGGATGTTCAGGCTCGCGCCCAGCAGGATGATGGCGAACTTCAGGATCTTCTTGGATGTGAATTTGATGCCCGGCTGCGTGACGGCGTTGGGCTTGTAAAACGCGTTGACCAGCATGCCGATGAACAGCGCGATAACCGACGCGCCGATGAAATGCAGCCCCGTCGACGCTTCCCATGTCTCCAGCAGCTTCGACGCAGCGGCGATGACCAGCGCCATCAGCGCGCCGGGCAGGTATTTTGCGATCTTCTTCATGGATGTTTTCCCCCGTTTCCTTCGTTTGCCCCTTTATTCTACGCCGGGTTTATGATAAAATAAAGGCATTGAACGGAATGAATTGATTCTTCTTTGGAATGGAGAGAGCATCCATGGATCCCAGACTCGAGACCTTTCTGACCCTGTGCCGCACGATGCACTACGGCCGGGCGGCGGAGGCGCTGAACCTCTCCCAGCCGGCGGTGAGCAAGCACATTCAGGCGCTGGAGGCGCAATACGGCGCAAAGCTGTTCGACTACAGCGGCCGGCGGCTGAGCAGGACGAGAGCGGGCGAGCTGCTGGAGCAGTACGCGTCCACGCTGCGCTACAACGAGGAAAAGCTCATCGCCGCAATGCACGCCCGGCCGGAGACGCTGCTGCGCATCGGCGCGACGAAATCCATCGGCGACTACATCCTGCTGCCGGAGATTCGGCGGTTTCTGAGCGCGCCGGGCAATCGGCTGACCTTTCTGGTGGACAACACCGCACGGCTGCTGAGCCAGCTGGAAGCGGGCGAGCTGGACTTCGTGGTGCTGGAGGGCATCTTCGACAAGGCGCGCTACGACAGCTTCCGCGTGCGCATGGAGCCGTACATCGGCGTCTGCGCCCGCAGCCATCCCTTCGCCGGGCGGGAGGTGCCGCTGGACGAGCTGTTCCGCGAGCGGCTGATCCTGCGGGAGGAGGGCTCGGGCACGCGCAACATTCTGGAGCGGGAGCTGGCGCAGCAGGGCTACGGCCCGTCGGCTTTCGCGGATTTCGCCGTGGTCAGCTCCTTCAAGCTGATTACCGAGCTGACGGCGGAGGGCTTCGGCGTGAGCTTTCTCTACGCCGCGGTGGTGGGCGACGACCCGCGCTTCGGCCGCTTCTCCTGCCCGCCCCTCACCGGCGCGCACGAGCTGAACGCCGTCTTTCTGAAGCACACCGACGCGGGCGCCCTCGCCCGGAGATTCCTCGGGCGGATGGAGGGCTGAAAAGCGGCGGCGGCGCGCAATTTCCCGCCGCGCCGGTTGAAATTTGGGCTTGTTTGCTTTATTTTATAATGAATGCAAGTTACCACAACGAAACAGAAGGAATGGTGCGCCTATGAAAGTTGTGCTGCAAAACCTGACCAAGACGTTTCCCGCGCCGGGCCGGCGTTCCCGCGGCGAGGTCGTGGCCGTGAACGATTTCTGCTATGAAATCCCCGACGGCCAGCTCATCGGGCTGCTGGGGCCGTCGGGCTGCGGCAAGTCCACCACGCTGAACCTGATCTGCGGACTGGAAGCGCCCACCTCGGGCCGGGTTTTCTTCGGCGATGACGACGTGACCGGCCTGCCCGCCGAGCATCGCGGCGTGGGCATGGTCTTTCAGAACTACGCCCTCTATCCACACCTGACCGTACGCCAGAATATCCTCTTTCCGCTGCAGAACCTCAAGGGCCGCGCGCGTCCCTCTAAAGAAGAAATGCTCCGCCGGGCCGACGAGGCCGCGGCGCTGGTGCAGATCGGCGCGCTGATGGAGCGCCGCCCGGGCGAGCTGTCCGGCGGCCAGCAGCAGCGCGTGGCCATCGCCCGGGCGCTGGTGAAGCTGCCGCGGGTGCTGCTGCTGGACGAGCCGCTGTCCAATCTGGACGCGCGGCTGCGGCTGCAGACCCGGGAGGAGATTCGCCGCATCCAGCGTCAGACCGGCGTGACCACCATCTTCGTCACCCACGATCAGGAGGAGGCCATGAGCATCTCCGACCAGATCGTGGTCATGAAGGACGGCTCCGTTCAGCAGACGGGCCGGCCTCAGGACGTGTACGACGACCCGGCCAACCTCTTCGTGGCCAAATTTCTCGGCACGCCGCCCATCAACGTGTTCTCCGGCCGGGTGTCCGGCGGAAGGCTCCTTCTGGGCGATGACGCGGTGCTGGACGTACCCGGCGCGCCCGACGGCCCCGTGACCGCCGCCATCCGCCCGGAGGGCTTCGTGCCCGACGCGGGCGGCGCGCTGCGCTGCGGGCTGAAGGCCGTGGAGGTCATGGGCCGCGACGTGAGCGTGGTCTGCACCCATCCCGCCTTCGAGGGAACCACGCTGCGCGCCATCATCGACGCCGACCATCGCCCGGACGCGTCCGCCGAGGCCGTCCGCTTTTCGCTGAAGCCCCGAAAGGTGCTCCTCTTCCATCGCGAGACCGAGCGGCGCGTGCGCTTTGCGGCTCGGTGAACGGGAGGGCGGCATGAAGAAGAACAATCTCAAGGGCTGGCTGTACCTTCTGCCGGCCATACTGTTTCTGGGCGCGTTCATGGTCTATCCGCTCATCGACGTGTTCGTCTATTCGCTGGAGGAGGGGTACAATTCCGCCTCCCAGAGCTTCAGCGGCGTGGGATTGTACAACTATCGCTACGTGCTGCGCGACCCCTACTTCCTTCAGGCGCTGAAGAACACCTTCCTGATGGTCGTGGTCACAGTGCCCCTGTCCACGGGTCTCGCGCTGCTGATCTCCGTGGGTCTGAGCTCCATTAAGCGCCTGCGGGAGCTGTATCAGACCGTCTACTTCCTGCCCTACGTGACCAACACGCTGGCGGTGGGTCTGGTGTTCATGATTCTGTTCAGGAAAACGCCCTACAGCAACGGCCTGATGAACGCGCTGCTGAGCGGCTTCGGCCTCGGGCCGGTGGACTTCATCGACGGCCCCTACGCCGCGAAGCTGTTCGTGCTGTGCTTTTACACCATCTGGGTGGTGCTGCCGTTCAAGATTCTGATTCTCACCAGCGCGCTGGCCAGCGTGAAGGCGGACTACTACAAGGCCGCGCGGGTGGACGGCACGTCGAAATGGAGAACCTTCGCGCGCATTACGCTGCCGATGATCTCGCCCACGATCTTCTATCTGGTCATCACCGGCTTCATCGGCGCGTTCAAGTCCTACAGCGACGCGGTGGCCCTGTTCGGCGTGGATCTGAACGCCGCGGGCATGAACACCCTCGTGGGCTACATCTACGACATGCTCTACGGCAGCAGCGGCGGCTATCCGTCCTACGCCTCGGCGGCGGCGATTCTGCTGTTCGCCATCGTGCTGACCATCACGGCGATCAACCTGCTGGTCAGCAAAAAGCACGTTCATTACTGAGGAGGGCGAAACATGAGTGTGCAGACGGACTACGCCGTCCTCGAGCGCCGGGCGCGCTTGCGCCGCCGGGCGGGCCGCGCGGCGGCCTACCTGCTGCTGACCTTCTGGGCGGCCATGGTTCTGTTTCCGTTTTACTGGATGATTCTCACGTCGCTGAAGAGCTACGGCGCGTATAATTCCGAATACGTGCCGAAGTTCTTCACGCTGTCGCCGACGCTTCAGAACTACGCCGACGCGTTTACGGCGGTGCCGCTGGGGCGCTATCTGCTCAACACGCTGATCTACACCGTGCTGACCACGGCCGTCATGCTGATCGTGGCCACGCTGGCGGCGTTCGCCTTCGCGCGGCTGTCCTTCAGGGGGAAGGATCTGGCGTTTACGCTGTTTCTGGCGCTGATGATGATTCCCAACGAGCTGGTGATCATCACCAATTTCGTCACCGTCACGAACCTGAACCTGCGCAACACCTTTCCCGGTCTGATTCTGCCGTCGGTGATGTCGGTGTTCTACATCTACCTGCTGAAGGAGAACTTCGCGCAGGTGCCGGATTCGCTGTACTTCGCGGCCAAGGTGGACGGAACGTCCGACCTGAAATATCTGTGCCGGGTGCTGATTCCCATCTGCCGGCCCACAATGGTCA
>USDD01000141.1 GCA_900553265.1 uncultured Eubacteriales bacterium | reverse complement strand
CGCTGAATTCCTGTTCCTGAATTATGCGGGCAACGGCGCGGATGCGTATGTCGAGCTCGTGAAGAAGGCGAACGAAGCCGATCGCGCGCTGATCCTGAACTGCTCCGATCCCGAAGTCGCGAAGGCGGCGCTCGAGGTCTGCAAGGCGGGCAAGCCCATCCTGAACGGCGCCAACAAGGACAACTACGCCGACATGAACGCCATCGCGACCGCCGCAGGCATCGTCCTCGGCGTCAAGGGCGCTTCCCTCGAAGAGCTGCACGACACCGTCGAAGCTCTCGAGAAGGCCGGCAACAAGAACCTCGTCATCGACGTCACCGGCGCGACCGTGAAGGAGACCTTCGCGAACGCCGTCATCGTCCGCCGCTCCGCCATCAAGGACAACGACCGTACCTTCGGTTATCCGTCCATCGTCAACCTCGCGAAGCTCTGCCACGGTGACATCCACCTGCAGACCGCTCTGGCGTCCGTGTTCACGCTGAAATACGGCTCCATCATCATCATGCCGAGAATGACCTATGCAGAGGCGCTGCCGCTGTACGGCCTGCGTCAGAACATCTACACCGACCCGCAGAAGCCCATGAAGGTCGCCCCCGGCATCTACCCGATCAACGGCGCCGGCCCTGATGATCCCTGCGCGCTGACGGTCGATTTCGCGCTGACCTACTTCCTGGTCTCCGGCGAGTACGAGCGCTCGAAGTGCCCCGTCAACCTGCTGATCTCCGACGCGAGCGGCATGTCCGTTCTGACCGCGTGGGCGGCCGGCAAGTTCTCCGCTGGCACCATCAAGAAGTTCTTCGACGAGTACGACATCGAGAACAAGGTCAAGTCCCGCACCCTGATCATCCCCGGCAAGGTCGCCGTGATGAAGGGCGAGATCGAGGCCAAGCTGCCCGGCTGGAAGATCGTCGTCGGCCCGATGGAGGCCGTCCAGCTGGTGAAGTTCATCAAGGACTTCAAAGACTGACGAATGGTGGCCGACTGCGTGGCTTTTTCCGCGCGGCCGGCTGTCTGTCGCAAGAAAACGACACACATAAAGGAGCGAATTACTATGGCAAAGTTCATTACCATCGGTGAGCGCATTCACTGCATTTCCCCCGTCATCCGCAAGGCCATGGCCGAGCGCGATCCCGCCCCGATTCTGCAGCGCGCCAAGGAACAGCTGGACGCGGGCGCGACCTATCTGGACGTCAACATCGGCCCCGCCGAGAACGACGGCGAAGAGCTGATGCAGTGGGCCGTCAAGCTGCTGCAGGAGAACTTTGACAACGTGCCTCTGGCGCTGGACACCGCCAACATGAAGGCCATCGAGGCCGGCATCCAGGTCTACAACCGCCAGAAGGGCAAGCCCATCGTCAATTCCGCCGACGCGGGCGACCGCATCGACCGCATCGATCTGGCTGCCGCCAACGACGCTATCGTCATCGCGCTGTGCTCTGCCAACGGCATCGCCGCGGACAACGACGAGCGCATGATGCACTGCCAGAACATGCTCGAGCGCGGCCTGGAGCATGGCATGGAGTCCGAGGATCTGTGGTTCGACCCGCTGTTCCTCGTCATCAAGGGCATGCAGGACAAGCAGCTTGAGGTTCTCGAGGCCATCAAGATGTTCACCGACATGGGCCTGAACTCTACCGGCGGCCTGTCCAACAACTCCAACGGCATGCCCAAGCACATCCGTCCCATCATGGACAGCGCAATGGTCGCCATGGCCATGATGCAGGGCCTGACCTCCGCCATCGTCAACCCCTGCGACCTGCGGCTGATGGAGACCATCAAGTCCTGCGACATCATCAAGAACAACAACCTCTACGCCGATTCCTATCTGGAGATCTGAGAATCAGCAAAAGGGAGAGCCTGCGCGGTCACGCGCAGGCTCTCTGGCTTATGTGCGCCTCAGACGCACAAATTTACTGGAAACAGGTTGAAAGTCCGCCTGTGAAGGAGTATAATGAACCCATCCTATAAGAATTGAGGCAACAACCATGAGCGAGTTGAAAAAAGCGGTTATCAGCGTTCTCGGAAAGGATCAGAAGGGCATTATCGCGAAGGTCACGAACGAGCTGTACGAGTGCAGCGTCAACGTGCTGGACATTTCCCAGACCATCGTCTCCGGGCTGTTCACGATGATTCTGATTGCGGACATCTCCGACGAGGCGTGCGATTTTCAGACACTGAAGACGCGCCTTGAGGCGCTTTCCCAGAAGCTGGGCGTGGAGATCCGCGTGCAGCGCAGCGAAATCTTCGAAGCGATGCATCAGATTTAAGGAGGGACGAGCGATGATTCAGACCTCTGAAATTCTCCAGACCCTTCAGATGATCGACCACCAGAAGCTGGACGTGCGCACGATCACCATGGGCATTTCCCTGTTCTCCTGCGTCACCGACGACGAAAAGAAGCTCTGCGACAACGTGTACGACCTGATTACCCGCCGCGCAGAGCATCTGGTGGCGACAGGCGAGCAGATTGAGAGCGAATTCGGCGTGCCCATCGTCAACAAGCGCATCTCCGTAACCCCCGTGGCGCTGATCACCGGCGCGGTTCGCCATCCGGAAAAGGTGGCGATTGCGCTGGATCGTGCGGCGAAGGAGACGGGCGTGAACTTCATCGGCGGCTATTCCGCGCTGGTGCACAAGGACATGACCGAGGCCGACCTGCGGCTGATCGAGTCCATTCCCGAAGCGCTGAGCACGACGGACTTCCTGTGCTCCTCCGTCAACGTCGGCTCCACCCGCGCGGGCATCAACATGGACGCGGTTCGCAGGATGGGCGAGGTCGTCAAGCAGACGGCGGCGCGCACGGCGGACAAGGGCGGACTGGGCTGCGCCAAGCTGGTGGTTTTCTGCAACGCGGTGGAGGACAATCCCTTCATGGCGGGCGCGTTCCATGGCCCGGGCGAAGGCGACTGCGCGGTTTCCGTGGGCGTCAGCGGCCCCGGCGCGGTCAAGGTGGCGCTGGAGAGCGTGAAGGGCAGGCCCTTCGACGACGTGGCGGAGACCATCAAGCGCACGGCCTTCCACATCACGCGCATCGGCCAGCTGGTGGCGCTGGAAGCGTCCAAGCGGCTGAACGTGCCCTTCGGCATCGTCGATCTGTCGTTGGCGCCCACGCCGGCGGTGGGCGATTCCGTGGCGGCCATTCTCGAGGAAATGGGCCTCGAGGTCTGCGGAACTCACGGCACCACGGCGGCGCTGGCGCTGCTGAACGACGCGGTGAAGAAGGGCGGCGTGATGGCTTCGTCCCATGTGGGCGGCCTGTCCGGCGCGTTTATTCCGCTCAGCGAGGATATCGGCATGATCCACGCGGCCGAGCGCGGCGCGCTGTCGCTGGAGAAGCTGGAGGCCATGACCTGCGTCTGCTCCGTGGGTCTGGACATGATCGCCATTCCCGGCGACACGACGGCGGAGACCATCTCGGCCATCATCGCCGACGAGGCGGCCATCGGCATGGTGAACTGCAAGACCACCGCCGTGCGCGTCATTCCCGCGCCGGGCACCAAGGTGGGCGATAATGTGGAATTCGGCGGCCTGCTGGGCCGCGCGCCGGTCATTCCGCTGCGCGAGTTCAGCGCCGCGGAGTTCATCCATCGCGGCGGCCGCATTCCCGCGCCGCTGCACAGCCTGAAAAACTGACGGGAGGAAGAAAAATGGAAATGCTGATTCGCGGCGGCCGCATTCACGACGCCGTTCATCCTGAAGCCTATGCGGCAGACATTCTCGTGCGCGACGGCAAAATCGCGGCCATCGGGGCCAATCTGACTGCGACCGACGGCGCGGAGATCGTCGAAGCGGCCGGCATGGACGTCTGGCCGGGCATGGTCGAAGCCCATGGTCACATCGGCCTTGACGGCTGGGCCATCGGCTACGAGGGACAGGACTACAACGAGTACACCGACCCGGTCACGCCTCAGCTGCGCGCCATCGACGGCATCAATCCCTTCGACGAGTCGCTGCACGACGCTGCGCTGGGCGGCGTGACCACGCTGTGCACCGGCCCCGGCAGCTCCAACGTCATCGGCGGCACCTTCGCGGCGTTCAAGCCCATGGGCGCCTGCATCGACGACATGTGCATTAAGCCCGAGGCCGCCATGAAGTGCGCCTTCGGCGAAAACCCCAAGCGCTGCTATCGCGACAAGAGCATCACCAGCCGCATGTCCACCGCGGCCAAGCTGCGCGAGATTCTCTTCCGCGCGCGGGAATACATGGAGAAGATCGACGCGGCCGACGGCGACCGGAGCAAGCTGCCGGCGTTCAACCTCCAGCTGCACGCGCTGCTTCCGGTTATGCGCGGCGAGATGCCGCTGAAGGCCCACGCCCATCAGGCCAACGACATCCTCACCGCCGTGCGCATCGCCAAGGAATTCGGCGTGAAGCTGACGCTGGAGCACGTGACCGAGGGCGCGCTGATCGTGGACGAGCTGGTGCGTGCCAACGTGCCGCTGGCGGTGGGCCCGACCTTCGGCCAGCCCAGCAAGATCGAGCTGAAGAACAAGTCATGGGAGACGCCGGGCATCCTGAACCGCGCCGGCTGCCACGTGTCCATCATCACCGATTCCCCGGTGACGGAGCAGAAGCACCTGCGCTTCTGCGCGGCGATGGCGGTCAACAGCGGCATGGATCCCTTTGAGGCGTTCAGAGCCATCACCATCTATCCCGCCGAGCACATCGGCGTGGCCGATCGCGTGGGCACGCTGGAGGTCGGGAAGGACGCGGACGTGGTGCTGACCGACGGCGACCTGTTCCAGCTGAGCACCCGGATTCTGTCAACCTACATCAACGGCAAAAAGGTAAAGTAAATTTATGGCGGGAGTCCCGAAAAAGGGGCTCCCGCCTCTGCACAGAACAGAGCCGCGGGCTTCACTTTCGAAGTCTGCGGCTTAAGGCAACAACGCACAATTCGGCGGTGTGTCTGGCACTGTCTTTTCCGCCATCTGCGGCATGCAGATTCCTCGATTTACCTCCAGTAAACC
>USDD01000140.1 GCA_900553265.1 uncultured Eubacteriales bacterium | reverse complement strand
CAGCGTCAGATGTGTATAAGAGACAGAGTTTATCCATTCCAATCCCGGCCTGGAATCCCGCTTCAACCGCTATCTGCACTTCGACGACTATTCCATCGACGAGATGATGCAGATACTGGATTTGCAGCTGAAGAAGGGACAATATCAGCTGGACGACGAGGCGCGCGCCGCTGTGCGCGATTATATCGTCACGGCAAACACCGGCTCCATCGCCTTCGGCAACGCCCGCGGCGTGCGCAACATCTTCGAGCGCCTGCTGGTGGCGCAGGCCAACCGCCTGTCCACCGAGGAAGCGCCCGACCGGGATCGACTGATGACCATCACTGCCGCCGACGTTCAGGCAGCGCGGGAATCGGACGACAAGCTCAACAAAACTCTTCAGGAGCGCGAAGCCCATGAGGAAGCGGCCCGTCAGGCCGCCGATCAGCTCGACACGTTGGCCGCGGAGCTGAAAAAACATCAAAATGCATAAGCAAACGGGAGCGGAGAAAAATCTCCGCTCCCGATATTTTCAGAAAACAGACTTCGAGATGTGGATAATCGTTCAATGACAGACTCGGGTCTGTGCATAACATCAATTATACTCGGACAGCACAGTCGTTCCCGACTTTAGCGACGCGGGCACGTCGATAATTCGCTGATTGTCCGAGCCGCGGAAGCGCTTGTCCAGCGTTTTCTGCGCCCGGAGAAACGGGCCGTCTACCAGCACGTCCACGTTTTCCAGCAGTGCTCGCCATTCCTGTTTTCCGGTCAGCAGCTCTTCAAACACATAGCCCGTGTAGCACCAGACGTTCAGGCCGGCATTGTGCGCCCGTCGCGCCAGATCGGCGCAGGCTTCGGGCTGAACGAATGGATCGCCGCCGGTCAGCGTAATGCCGTCCAGCAGAATGTTCTCCGCTGCCAACGCCGCAAGCACCTCGGTGTCATGCCATTCGCCGCCCTCGGGATCGTGGGACTGAGGATTGTGGCATTCCGGACAATGGTGCGGGCACCCCTGAGTGAATATGGCCAGCCGCAGCCCCGGGCCGTCCACGATGGAGTCGTTCACCAGACCTGCCAGACGAATGCGCATGGTTATTCCTCCTCCTTCGATGCTGCGGACTGTCCCGCCAGCGCGCCCGTGGAGAAGGCGATCTGCAGATTGAAGCCGCCGGTGGTCGCGTCCACGTCCAGCAGTTCCCCGGCAAAATAGAGCCCCGGCAGGCGCTTGGATTCCATGGTGGACGGATTCACGTCCTTGACGCACACGCCGCCGCGGGTGACGATGGCCTCGTCAAAGCCGCGCAAGCGCTTGGGCGTGAGCGGCACGTTCTTCAGAAGCTCCACCAGCGCATGGCGCTGCTCGGCGGTGACGCTGTGCACCGGCGCTGCGCCGGAGATCCTCGCCAGAACCAGCAGCTGCTGGCCGAGATTGTGCGGCACCAGACCGTCCATCACCGCCGAAAGCTGCTTGCGCGAAAGCTCGCGAAAGTCCCGCACCAGCCGCGCGTCCAGCGTCTGCGCATCCAGCGCCGGCTTCAGGTCGATGCTCAGGCGCACATTGGACAGATCTCTGGGCAGCAGGCCCGACAGAGTCAGCACCAGCGGGCCGGAGACGCCGAAGTGGGTCATCAGCATCTCGCCCATCTCGGAATGGATGCACTTTTCCCTCTTGCCGCCGGCCTGATAGGCGCTCAGACGCACGTTTTTGAGCGTCAGGCCCATCAGCGTCGCCGGCCAGCTCTCCTTCGTTTCGATGGGCACCAGCGAGGGCAGCGGCTCCTCGACCTTGTGGCCCGTGGCCTCGGCCAGCGCGTATCCGTCGCCGGTGGAGCCGGTGGAGGGATAGCTCGCGCCGCCGGTGGCGAGAATCACCGCGTCGGCAAAGAGCTTCTCCCCCGCCTCCGTCGTCACGCCCTCACAGCGGCCCTCGTTGGCCATCAGCGACGCGACGCGGCAGTTATAGCGAATCTCCACATTCAGCCGTTCCAGCTCCCGGCGCAGGGCCTGAATGACATCGTTGGAATGGTCGGAAACCGGGAACACGCGCTCACCGCGTTCCACCTTCAGCGGAACGCCCAGCGACTCGATCAGCTGCATCAGCTCCTGATTGCTCAGCGCAGCGAAGGAGGCGTACATGAACCGCGGATTGCGCAGAATGCGGCGCATGAACTCCTCTTCGTCCGCCGCGTTGGTCACGTTGCAGCGGCCCTTGCCCGTGATGTAGACCTTTTTGCCCAGCTTTTCATTTCGTTCCAGCAGCAGCACACGCGCGCCTGCCCGAGCGGCAAAGAGCGCGGCCATCATGCCGGCCGCGCCTCCGCCCACAACGATCAGCTTTTTCTGCATTCGTCATTCTCCTGATTTTGCAAGATATACGTCGTATTTGTCCCAGATCTGCTCCATGCTGTCAAAGTAATCCGTCACTTCGCGGCGGCGGCGCTGGCCCAGCGCGACGATCAGCGCGTTGATCAGCGAAAGCGGCGCGGCGAAGGAATCGACGAAGGAGGACATGTCACTCTTGGCCATCAGACAGGTGTCCGCCGTGGCGTGCAGCGGCGAGAGCGGGCCGTCGGTGATGGCGATGAGCGACGCGCCGCAGGAGCGCGCAAACTCCATGGCCTCGATGGAGCGCGAGGTATAGCGCGGGAAGGAAATGCCGATCAGCAGATCCCCCTCGGAAATGCGCGCCAGCTGCTCGAACACGTCGCTGACGCCCGAGGTGACCACGCGGACGTTGGGAAAGATGAACTTCAGATAGTGCGCGAAGAACTCGGCGATGGGCGCGGAAGCGCGCAGACCGAGGACGTAGATCGTCCGCGCCTGGAGGATTTTCTCGATGGCGGTTTCAAAGGCGTTCACGTCCAGCTCATCCAGCGTGGAGCGGATGTTCTGGATATCCGCCTTGAGTACCTTGTTCAGCACCTGAGCATGATCCATGTCCGAGGTCATTTCAAAGCGCTGCGAGGCGGTCAGACGATGGCGAATCAGCTCCTGAAGCGCCTTTTGCAGCTGCGGATAGCCGGAATATCCCAGTGCCGCGGCAAAGCGGACGACCGTGGACTCGGAAACGCCCACGTACTCGCCCAGCTTGGAGGCGGTCATAAATACAACTTTGTCATAATGCGTAACGATGCATTCAGCGATGCGGCGATGACTTTTCGAGAGCTTTTTTCCGCTGTGGTTCAATCGCTGAATGAGCTCCTGTGCATTGTCCATTTTGTTCCTCCGACATTTCATAAATTGATATTGTCAGTATACTCCATCTTCACAAATTTTGCAAGTTAAATAACGTTGATATTCATAACTGCCGGAAATGCATTCCCCTTCTTCGACGGAAATGAAGGCGATACTGAACGAATTTGGCATATAGTCGCGCGAAAGCGCGGGCGATGCGTTCTCGAACGGGAGGCGGATGAATAGTATGAAGCATGCAATTCGGGAGGTGATCGCTTGGTTCGCTTCAAGGTCGTCAAGGGTTCGCAGCTGCTGATGGCCGCGGCCGTCGTGGTGCTGGCGCTGGTGGTGGGCGGAATTGTGCTGGCGACGGTGCTGTCCGATTCGGATCCGGCCGTCGGCGCGCAGGCCAGTCTGGTTCGTCAGGAGGAAGAGGCAAAGACTGAAACGGTCTTTGCCTCCTCCCTTTCGGCGCTGCCGCTGGATCCGTCGGACGCGCCGCTGCGCATCGAGGTCGTGCCCGAATGCACGCCGGCTGCCGAGACGCGCAGCGTCCTGATCTACCACACGCACACCCACGAGGCCTACGAGCAGGCCGCGGACGATCAGTATGTGGCCATCGAGGCCTGGCGCACCATGGATGAGGATCACAGCGTCGTCCGCGTCGGCGAGGAGCTGGCGCGGCTGCTGCGTGAGCGGGACTTCGAGGTGGTTCATGATACGACGGATCACGAGCAGAACGACCTCAAAACCGCCTACACGCGCTCCATGGAGACGCTCCAGAGCTACGACCGCCGCTTCGATCTGTACATCGACCTCCATCGGGACGCCTATCTCGACGGCATGGAGACGGCGGTGGTCGATTCCAACGGCGCCCGTCTCGCGCCGCTGATGATGCTCATCGGCAACGGCGTGGGTTTTACAGACAAGCCTTATTATGAAGAAAACCTCGCCTTTGCCCAGGCGCTGACCGAGCGGATCAACGCTCTCCGGCCCAACCTCTGCAAAAAGGTACTGGTCAAGGACGGGCGCTACAACCAGAGTATCGGGGTGTTCAGCATTCTGATCGAGGTCGGTCACAACCGCAACACCCTCCGGGAGGCCCTCGCGTCGCTGCCGGATCTCGCCGACGGGCTTCAATCGCTGATGATTTCCGATCCGGACGCGAAGCTCGAAGCCATGCGGGGAGCCGGTTCATAGCAAAAAAAGGCGAAATCGGCCTCTGAAAATGTTAAATTACGGTTGAATAAATACTACTGCTGGTGTAGATTTCCAACAAGTGTTGGATACCTCACAATTTCATCACAGGATTACCCGGGTTTCACGTGATTTCTGGCATTGACATTTACATAGTGTGCGCGTAAAATACGACCATAAGTTATGTTAATTCTACAGAAGGAGGACGCAGGAAATGGAAACCTATCGCATCATGATTCTCGATTCCGATCTTGCTCATCTCGACCGATTAAGCCGCTTACTTCAGCGCAACGCACGATTCCAGGTCGTCGGCACGCTCAGCGATGGCCGCGGCGCGCTCGAAGCCATCCGCAGCCAGCAGCCTGACGCCGTTCTGATGAACCTGCTGCTGCCCAACGTGGACGGCCTGACGCTGATTCGCGATCTGCGAAAAACAGATGCGCGCCTCGTGCTTGTGTGCATGTCCGAGTTCTTCTCGCCTACGAGCATCGAGCTGATGCGGCGCTACCAGGTGGACTACTTCCTGTTCAAGCCCTTCGCGCCGCAGACGGCGGAGATCGTGCTGCTGGACTGTCTGACCGTTTCCGAAGAGCTTCGCACGATGGCGCGGGAGGGCTTGGCCGAAGAGAGCGAGGAGAAGCTGGAAGCGCGCATTCGTCAGGCACTGCGGGAACTCAACTTTTCCAGCCGCTACGTGGGCTTTGAGCATCTGACGCGGGCAGTGGCCATGGCCTATGAAGCCCCGGACTGTCTGCGCAATCTCACCGCGGGACTCTATCCGGAGATCGCGCGGCGCGCGGGAACGACCTCGTCCAGCGTCGAGCGCGCC
>USDD01000139.1 GCA_900553265.1 uncultured Eubacteriales bacterium | reverse complement strand
AGGCTCTGGCCAAGAAGAACGCCAAGCTCTACACCATCGACGCCATCAAGCTGGCCAAGCAGGTCGGCATGGGCGGACGCATCAACACCATCATGCAGGCCGCGTTCTTCAAGCTGGCCGAGATCATCCCCTACGAGAAGGCGGATGAGTACATGAAGGCGTATGCCAAGAAGACCTACGGCAAGAAGGGCGACGAGGTCGTCAAGAAGAACTGGGACGCCATCGACATCGCCATCTCCGGCCTGAACGAAGTGAAGGTTCCCGCCGAGTGGGCGACCTGCACCGAGGGTGCGGTTCCCGTCAAGGTTGAGGGCACCACCGAGTACTTCGACACCTTCATCGCTCCGATCCTGGCACAGGCCGGCGACAAGCTGCCCGTCTCCATGGTCGACGCCGCGGGCCGCGTGCCCACCGGCACCACCAAGTTCGAAAAGCGCGGCATCGCCGTCGCCGTTCCCCAGTGGAACATCGACGCGTGCATCCAGTGCGGCAACTGCGCCATCGTCTGCCCGCACGCCTGCATCCGCCCCTACCTCGTCTCCGAGGAGGACATGAAGAACGCGCCCGCGTCCTTCGAGACCAAGCCCGCCATCGGCCCCAAGTTCAAGGGCTATCAGTACCGCATGCAGGTTTCTCCGCTGGACTGCACCGGCTGCGAGAACTGCACTCAGGTCTGCCCCGTCAACCAGAAGGGCGCCAAGGTGGCTCTGGAAATGAAGCCCCTCGAGACCCAGACCGCTCAGGAAGCCAACTGGGAGTTCGCCCAGAAGCTGCCTGAATTCAAGGGTGAGCTGAATGTCAAGACCGTCAAGGACAGCCAGTTCAAGAAGCCCCTGTTCGAGTTCTCCGGAGCGTGCGCGGGCTGCGGCGAAACGCCCTACGTCAAGCTGGTTACCCAGCTGTTCGGCGACCGCATGATCATCGCCAACGCCACCGGCTGCTCCTCCATCTACGGCGGCTCCGCGCCCACCTGCCCCTACACCGTCAACGAGGACGGCCATGGTCCCGCCTGGGCCAACAGCCTCTTCGAGGACAACGCCGAGTTCGGCTTCGGCATGCAGCTGGGCATCACGCAGCGCCGCGAGAAGCTGGCTGACACCGTCCGCGCGCTGATCGCCGTGGAGTACTGCCAGCCCGCCATCAAGGAAGCCGGCGCTGAGTGGCTCGAGAAGATGAACGACGCGGAAGGCTCCAAGGAAGCCGGCGCGAAGCTGCTGGCCGCCTGCAAGGACGGCATCGACCTGACCGGCGTGGGTGCTCCCTATGAGGACGAGTGGCTCGCCAACGGCAAGGTCTGCAAGTGCGAAGCCTGCACGCTGGCCCGCAAGGTCATCGAGAACGCCGATCTGCTGACCAAGAAGTCCTTCTGGATCTTCGGCGGCGACGGCTGGGCCTACGACATCGGCTACGGCGGACTGGATCACGTTCTGGCGCAGGATCAGGACGTCAACGTCCTCGTCCTCGACACCGAGGTCTACTCCAACACCGGCGGACAGGCCTCCAAGTCCTCCCCGCATGCCGCCGTGGCGAAGTTCGCCGCCGCCGGCAAGCGCACCAAGAAGAAGGATCTCGGCATGATGGCCATGTCCTACGGCTACGTCTACGTCGCCCAGGTGGCCATGTCCGATCCCGCGCAGGTGCTCAAGGCCATGACCGAGGCCGAGGCCTATCACGGCCCGTCCCTCATCATCGCCTACGCGCCCTGCATCAACCACGGCATCAAGATGAATCAGGCTCAGCTCGAGATCAAGAAGGCTGTCGCGGCCGGCTACTGGCAGACCTACCGCTACAACCCCGAGGCCGAGAAGAAGTTCACTCTCGACTCCAAGGATCCCACCGAGTCCTACCTCGACTTCATCAAGGGCGAGAACCGCTACGCCTCCCTGCTCCGTCAGTTCCCGGACGTCGCTCCCGAACTGTTCAAGGACGCTCAGGAAGACGCGGCCGCCCGCCTCGCCTCCTACAAGCGCCTCGCGGACTGAGTCCGCATGCAACTGCTGCCGCGATAATCACACCGCCCCCACGCCGCCATGGTGGCGGCTCGGGGCTGCGATGGCGGTGGGTGGAGGTTTGTTCCCATGACACCGCCCCTGTTGAGCCACTGATTCAAGCTCAACAGGGGCTTCCTTTGTTCTTCGGCGAACGACGGGCGGGCAGGCTGAGCCTTGTTTTTCATATGATAAAGTTTCCTGCGTTTTTCTCTTGCGCGCGGCAGGGGCTTATGTTAAAATATGCTCATGGATTTTCCTTACAGGAGGGCTTTTTATGAGCGTTTTGAAGATTATGGCTTCTTTGGACGAGCTGATTTTTTCTGTGGAGGGCTTTGAAGGCGAGGCGGTTGTGCGCGAGCTGGTTCCGATTCCGGGCGGGCGCGAGCTGAGCCGGGTTTCCGCGCGCGCGGAGGCGGGCGAAATGCGCATTCCGCGCTTCGACGGCGGGCGCGATCGGCTGGCGAGCCGGTTCGAGACGACTTTGGGCGGCGCGGTGTATGTTTCCGATCTGCTTCACGGATGCAGCGTCAACAACGAAGCGTATCCACAGCCGGAGCGCATCAAGGCGCTGCACGGCCGTCTGGAGGACATGAAGGAGCTGGGGCTGACCCAGACGCTCATCAACATCAATCTGCCGGCGCTGCTGGCGGTGGAGCCGGGCAACGCCGAGGTCATCGACTTCGTGTCCGACGGCAGGGTCTATCATTTTCTGAAGGAGAAGATCAACCGGCTGGACCGCTACATGCGCGAAATGGACGAAAACGGCTTTCTGGTCACGATGATTCTGCTGAATTCGCCCCGGATGTTCGACAGCACGCAGGAGCCGGCGCTCCTGGAAAAGGCGATTCATCCGCGCTACGAATGGGACGCGAAGGACGCGTTCCTGAGCGCCTTCGACATGGAGCGCGAGGAGGGGCAGGGATACTATCGCGCGTTTGTGGAGTTTCTGGCCGCGCGCTACACCCGGGCCGACCGGGAATATGGCCGCGCCATGGGCGCGATCATCTCCAACGAGGTGGACAGCCAGTGCGTCTGGAGCAACGCGGGAGAGATGTCCTGCGAGGAGTTCACCCACGAGTATTCCGAGGCCTGCCGTCTGGCATGGCTGCTGGGCCGCAAGCATTTCGCCAATTTCCGGGTGTACATGTCGCTGGATCAGTTCTTCAGCGGCGTGCGCTTCCGTCCGCTGGAGCCGCTGCACACCTATCCGGGCCGCGAGGTGATCGACCGGATGAACGCCCACTGTCTGCGCGAGGGCAATTTCGGCTGGGGAATCGCGTACCATCCCTATCCCGAGGATCTGCGCTATCCGGACTTCTGGAATGATCGCGCGCCGGAGTTCAACCATTCCACGCCGAAGATCACGTTCAAGAACATGGAGGTGCTGCCGGACTATCTGTCAAAGCCCGAGCTGCTCTACGAGGGCGCGCCGCGGCGGATCATCTTCTCCGAGCAGGGCTTCAATTCTCAGCAGGGCCCGCTGCAGGGCGTGACGGAAAAGCAGGCCGCGGCGGCCTACTGTCTGGCTTATCTGAAGGCGCGGAAGATTCCCACGCTGGATCTGTTCACCCACCATTCCTATCTGGACAATCCCCACGAGTTCGGCCTGAATCTGGGCATTCGCCGCTACGACCCGGCGGTGAGCGACCACGTGGGCGAGCGCAAGCCCATCTACGAGACCATCCGCGACATGGACACCGACCGCGAGCCGGAGTGCATTCTTCGCGCCCGGGAGTTCATCGGCGCGGAGCTGTTCGACTATCTCCTCGACCCGCCCCTCCACCACGGCGACGCGGATCGCTCGTCGGACACGGACTTCGGAAACTGAGGGCTGGAAAACGAAAGGGAAGCGCGGAAATGCGCTTCCCTTTTGTCGTGTATGTGTAAAATTATATTTAATATATCAACATTTCTCATCCATATGCTATAATATCCATGAAGCCCCACGGGCTTCCGGCAGGAAGGAAACAGATGGCGCTTGGCTTTTCACCTCTGAATACGAAAGTTGAAGGAGGTGAGATCATGTCTGACTTCGAGATTATCTCCGTGGTCATTATGATTGCATCGCGGCGCTGCGCCTCAAATCTCTGATTTGAGCCGTCAGCGGTTTTCGCTTTGCGAAAACTCGGAAACCAAAGGTTTCCGACCTTTTGTCTTAAACGCGATTCGTTTGGGTCGCGACACGAAGAACAAGAAGAAGAAAAAGTAAGCCGCCATCCAGCGCCAACTGGTAGGCGGCATCCACCCTTGGAGGGGAGAAGCCATCACGAAAGCGTCATCCCTTCCTGCCGTTATTATAGCACGGCGGGCATGGTCTGTCAACACCGCAATTTTTCCGGTTTTTCTTGACTTTTCCGCCCTTTGGGTGTATAATTTTCCTCAGTACCGAATCTCAGACACACTGCGCACAGCTGTGCAGTGTTCTTTGTGATTCGGCTCAATTTATGCCCAAATGGATTTAGGAGGGTTTCGCAATGGCTGATACGCGCGAACTTACTTTAACCGATAAGAAAAAGCTGGAAGAAGAGCTGGAGCAGCTGATTGAAGCGAAGAAGCAGGTGGCCGAGGAGATCAAGATTGCCCGAGGCTTCGGCGATCTGAGCGAGAACGCGGAATACGACGCGGCGAAGAAGGAGGAGGCGCGGGTCTACGGCCGTCTGAACGAGCTGGAGGAGCTGCTGCGCACCGCCACCTTTGTCGACGACACCAAGGTCTCCACCGAGGCCGTGGCCGTGGGCACCGTCGTGACCGTGCTGGACACCGAGTTCGACGAGCAGGAGGAGTACACCATCGTTGGCTTCACCGAGGCCGACCCGATGAAGCTGTTCATCTCTCAGGATTCGCCCATCGGCGGCGCGCTGATCGGCGCGCACGTGGGCGACGTGGTGGACGTCAAGACCCCCGGCGGCGTCGTGCAGCTGAAGGTGCTGAACATTCGCAGAAGGTAATTTACGGAGAGGAGCAATCCCCATGGCAGAAGAAATCCGCACCGCCGAGCAGGCGGACGTGTCCGAGCAGAGCCGCATCCGTCTGGAAAAGCTGAACAGGCTCGTGGAAGAGGGCAGGAACCCCTATGAGATCGTCCGCTACGACCGCACCCATCTCTCCGGCGAGATTCTGAGCAATTACGACGCGCTGGAGAACCAGACCGTGTCCATCGCCGGGCGCATGATGTCCCGCCGCGTCATGGGCAAGGCCTCCTTCGCCCATCTGCTGGACCGGGACGGCGAGATTCAGAT
>USDD01000138.1 GCA_900553265.1 uncultured Eubacteriales bacterium | reverse complement strand
TGCATGCCGCAGATGGCGGAAAAGACAGAGCCAGACGCGCCGCCGAATTGGGCGGTGTTGCCCAAGAAAAAGCGGGCGATGTTCACACTTCGGCCACAGGCGGAAGGGCTCTTCCGACAGAGCGCACCTCGCGGCTCCGGCCATGTCAGTCCTCCGCCGAGCGCCGCAAACCATCCCCGGCGCAAAGCCGCCGGTTTGCTCCGCCGCTTTCCCGTCTGCCTTCGCCCCGGGCAAAGCCGCCGCATGGACTGCGAACGCGCGCACTTTCCATGCGCGCTTTCCCCTACTTCTCCGCCAGCGTCAGCTCTCCGAACCATTCGGGCCGGTGGAAATCCGGGCGGAAGTGGACGATGGGCGCCCAGGAGCCGAAGTGGGGATGGATCGTCTCGTCGCACTTGTAGAAATTTCCGCGCATGCGGCTGCCCGGCGCGGGCGTGCGGCCGTACAGCTCTTTCAGCAGCGACGCGGGCACGGTATAGGCCACGGCCCACCAGCCGCCGCGATGGCACGACGCGCGCAGGTTCATGCCCTCGGGCATCTCGGGCAGGCGCTCGCGCTGCTCCCGATTGGGGCCGAAGCCGATGAGCGCCGCGCCGCCGGCGTTGGTCTCGATGTTCAGATAGCGCGGGTCGTCCTCGAAGGGCTGGACGAAGAACTCCAGACAGCTGTCGCGATAGACCTCGCCGTTGAACTCGGTGGCCTCCACGGAGATTTCCTTCTCCATGGCGCACAGAAGCACCTGAAGCCCCTCTTCGTTCCATGTCACATAGGCGCGGGCCTCGGGCATGTAGGTGCCCTCGCCGCCCCAGACGTAGCTGTCGATGGGCGCGAAGGGCGCGTCCTCGCAGTATTCCTCCATCTCGGGATCGAACACCTCGCCCACCAGCTCGGGCAGCGGCTTGGTCATGGGCCGAATTTCGTATTTTCTCATGTCAGTTTCCCTCGTTCGCCATCTCCAGCACGTCCCAGATGCGCTGGAGGTCGTCGGCGTTGTAGTAGTAGAGCGTGATTTTGCCGTTGTTCGCGTCGCCGTCCAGCTTGACCCGCGTGCCGAAGAGCTCGCGCGCCATGCCCTCCAGCTGAGTGAACTGAGCGTCGCGCTGGATCCTGGGCTTTTTGCTCTCCTCCTTCACGGGCTGGGCGCAGATGCGCTCCAGCTGGCGCACCGACCAGCCCTGCTGCACCGTCAGATTCGCCAGCTGAATCTGGCGCTTGCGGTCCACCGTGACCAGCGCGCGGCCGTGGCCGGCGGAGAGCTTACCCTCGATGAGCATCTGGCGCACCGCGTCGGGCAGCGTCAGAAGCCGGAGCAGATTGGCCACCGCCGGGCGGCTCTTGCCCAGCCGCTCCGCGGCCTGCTCCTGAGTCAGCCCCGTCTCGTCCATCAGGCGGCGCACGCCCATGGCCTCCTCGATGGGGTTCAGGTTGTCGCGCTGAAGGTTCTCGATCAGCGCCGCCTCCAGCCGCGTCTGCTCGTCCCAGTCGCGCACGATGGCGGGAATCTCCGTCTTTTCCGCCAGCCGGGACGCGCGATAGCGCCGCTCGCCGGCGATGATGGTGTATCGCTCGCCGCTTTGGGCGACGATGATGGGCTGAAGCACGCCCACGGCGCGGATGGACTGCGCCAGATCGTTCAGCGCGCCCTCGTCAAAGGAGCGGCGCGGCTGCTCGCGATTTGGGTCGATCAGATGGATGGGCAGCATGCGCACCTCGTCCACCGCGGTCTGCTCCGCCGGCTGCGGCGCGGCCGCGCTCTCCACGTCGTCGCCCAGCAGCGCGCCGAGCCCGCGCCCCAGTCCCCGCTGTACCTTCTTCGCCATCTTCAACCCTCATTTCTCTGAATCAGTTCCTTCGCCAGCGCCCGATAGGCCTGCGCGCCGCTGCACTTCGCGTCGTACAGGTGGATGGGCACGCCGTAGCTGGGCGCCTCGCTGAGGCGCACGTTGCGCGGAATGGTCGTGGCGAACACTTCCTTCTCGAAGTGGCCGCGCACCTCCTGCACCACCTGCGCACACAGATTCGTGCGCGAATCGAACATGGTCAGCAGGATGCCCTCAATGCCCAGATTGGGGTTCAGGCGCCTGCGCATGAGCTTGACCGTGTTCATCAGCTGGCCCACGCCCTCCAGCGCGTAATACTCGCACTGAATGGGAATCAGAATCGTGTCGGCCGCCGTCAGCGCGTTCAGCGTCAGCAGGCTCAGCGACGGCGGGCAGTCCACAAAGATGTAGTCGTACTGCTCCCGCACGTCCGTGAGCGCCTTCTTCAGCAGATTTTCGCGCTCCTCCACGTCCACCAGCTCGATCTCCGCGCCCGCCAGCGCGATGGCCGTGGGCATCAGATCCAGCGCGCCAAAGCCCGTGGACAGAATTGCCTCCTTCGCCGAGCACTCGCCGATGAGCACGTCGTAGACCGTGCGCCCCTCCTCGTGCGCGCGGCCGAGACCGCTGGTGGCGTTGCCCTGGGGGTCGATGTCCACCAGAAGCACGCGCCTGCCCGCCTCCGCCATGCACGCGCTGAGATTGACCGAGGTGGTCGTCTTGCCGACGCCGCCCTTCTGATTTGCCACCGCGATGACCTTGCCCACGTCTCTCACCCATCTCGCCGTCCAATGGACGCAATTCTTGATTCTTACATTATATAGCATCTCTTATTTTAGTACAAGCACGAAACTTGGATGAAAGCGTGACATTTTCCCACGTGTCTTTTTACCTGTAATCTATGCGCAGACGCATCGGAACATGCCGCGCTTGCAATGGCGCGCGGGCTGTGCTACAATTCAGGAAGTGCATTGGAGGGACGATCATGCTCAAAAGCGAAATTCTGGAAAAGCTCGAGGCGCAGAAGCGGTTCTTCGCCGAGGGGCGCACGCTGCCGGTCTCGGCGCGGCTGGACGCGCTGAGGCGGCTTCGGGCGGCGATTTTGTCCATGGAGGGCGAGATCAGCGCGGCTCTGAAGGCCGATCTGGGCAAGAGCGCGTCGGAGAGCTATCTGTGCGAAACGGGCATGGCCCTTGCGGAGCTGACGCACATGCTGCGCCACGCGCGAAGGTATGCCCGGCCCCGGCGCGTGCCCACGCCGCTGAGCCAATTTCCCGCCCACAGCCGGACGCAGGCGCATCCCTACGGCGCGGCGCTGATTATGAGCCCGTGGAACTATCCCTTCCTGCTCTCGCTGGATCCCGTGATCGACGCGGTGGCGGCGGGTAACGTCTGCATGGTCAAGCCCAGCGCCTACTCCCCCGCCAGCGCGGAGATGCTGAAGAAGCTGCTGGGCGCGTGCTTCCCCGAGGAATGGGTCTGCGTGGTGCCCGGCGGGCGCGAGGAGAACGCCTTCCTGCTGGACTGCGCCTTCGACAAGATCTTTTTCACCGGCAGCATGGCCGTGGGCCGGCTGGTGATGGAGAAGGCGGCGGCGCACCTGACCCCGGTGACGCTGGAGCTGGGCGGCAAGAGCCCGTGCATCGTGGACGAGACGGCGGACGTGGCCGTCGCCGCAAAACGCATCGTGTTCGGCAAATTTCTGAACTGCGGCCAGACCTGCGTGGCCCCGGACTACGTGTACTGCGCCGAGAGCGTGCGCGAACCGCTGATCGCCGCGCTGAAGGCGGAGATCGTCCGCCAGTACGGCGCGCGCCCGCTGGAGAATGAAAACTACGGCCGCATCGTCAACCGAAAGCACTTCGACCGGCTTCTGAAGCTGATTTCGCCCGAGAAAGTCGTCCACGGCGGCGGCAGCGACCCCGACGCGCTGCGCATCGAGCCGACGATTCTCGACCGCGCGGCCTTCGACGATCCCGCCATGGGCGAGGAAATCTTCGGCCCCGTGCTGCCCGTGCTGACCTACGGGACGCTGGACGAGGCGCTGCGCATTCTCGACGCGCGGCCCCATCCGCTGGCGCTGTACTTCTTCAGCCGCGACCGCGCGGCGCAGGAGCGCGTGATGGCGCAGGCCCGGTTCGGCGGCGGCTGCGTCAACGACACCATCGTCCATCTGGCCACCTCGGCCATGCCCTTCGGCGGCGTGGGAGCCAGCGGCATGGGCGGCTATCACGGCCGCGCGGGCTTCGAAGAGTTCAGCCATGTCAAGAGCATCGTCGATAAACCAAACCATCCGGATCTGCCCATGCGCTACGCCCCCTACGGCGCGGCGAAGGATCGGCTGATCCGCCGGTTTCTGAAATAGAGGAGGAACCATCCATGCTCAACGTGCATTTCTGCCGCCCGGACGAAATCCCGGACGCGCAGCTGCGCTTCGCGGTCATCGCCGCGCGGCAAAACGGCGAGTGGATCTTCTGCCGCCATCGGCTGCGCGCCGCCTGGGAGCTGCCCGGCGGCCATCGCGAGCGCGGCGAGACCATCGACGAAGCCGCCCGGCGCGAGCTGAACGAGGAGACCGGCGCGACGGCCTTCGACCTGCATCCCATTGCCCTCTACGTCGTGGAGCAGAACGGCGACGAGGTTTCCGGCGCGCTGTACTTCGCCGAGGTCTATAAAACCGAACCCCTCGATCCGACCTCCGAGATCGGCGAGATCCGGCGAACCAGCGTGTTCCCCACCCACTGGACGTACCCGGAAATCGAGCCCCGCCTGCTGCGCCGCGTTCAGGAATGGCTGAACCTTCAGACGGGCGCGGACGAGCTGTGGGATCTGCTGGATGAGGACGGCAATCCCACCGGCAAGACCCATCGCCGGGGCGACCCGCTGGCTCCCGGCGAGCGGCATCTGTCCGTGTCGGTATGGATGCGCAATTCCCGGGGCGAATTCCTGCTGACCCAGCGCGCGGCCAACAAGGGCTATCCCCATCTCTGGGAGTGCACCGGCGGCGCCGCGGTGGCCGGCGACGACAGCCTGTCCGCAGCGCTGCGGGAGCTGCGCGAGGAGACGGGGCTGATCGCCCGGCCCGAGAACGGACAGCGGCTGTTCCGCTTCGCCCATCCCGACGGCTTCAGCGACGTGTGGCTCTTTAAGCAGGACTTCAACCTCGACGACGTGGTGTTCCAGCCCGGCGAGACCTGCGGCGCGCAGTGCGCCTCACCCGAGCGCATTCTGGAGATGCAGTCCGAGGGCCTGCTGGTGCCCTACGACTACCTGCCCGAGCTGTTCGCCCGGGCAAAGGACTGAACGACCTGTCGTTCCATGGCTGGCTTTCCATTCGGCCTGCGCAGCACCTCCGTAGATGTTCATCCATCCGTCCGAAACGGATAGCCAAATCAGCGGCGGGAAGGCTTTGCC
>USDD01000137.1 GCA_900553265.1 uncultured Eubacteriales bacterium | reverse complement strand
CATCGGGATTTTCTGTTATGGTCTCACGCCCGCGCGCGGCGCTTCTTTTCCTTTTTGCGCTCGCGGCGGCGAAGCTCCAGCGTCAGCGCGTCGTAGGCCAGCACCAGCGCCGCGCCCAGCAGCACGCCGCCGAGAATGTCGGTCAGCCAGTGCACGCCGGAAAGGAGACGGCCCACGGCCATCACGGCGATCAGCACCGTGAAGACGACGTTGACGGCGGTGCGCAGACCGCGGCTGTGGAGCCGCTGGCGCAGCTGCACCATGGCGCTGCCGAGGATGGTCACCGCCAGAAGGGTGTGCGACGACGGGAACGAGGCCTCCAGCTGGCCGTTCTCCAGCACCGGGCGGCAGTTCACCACGAATTTTTCAAACAGCACGTAGCACGCACCCACGACGACGTAGAATCCCGCCAGCAGATAGAGGCTGCCGTCCACGGCCTTCAGGCTGCGACCGCGGATGAGCTGCACAAGTCCCAGCGCGGCGAAGGCCAGCACGAACAGGAAGTCCGCCTTGCCCATCAGATCCGTCAGTTTGTAGAACGCATCGCTGGTTCCCAGCTTCTCATGCACAAAGCCGTTGATTCCCGCCAGACCCACGGAGGAATTCTCCGGGCCGATGGCTCGAACGTCCACCTTCATCAGAAGCGCCGTCAGCAGCACGAACAGCGCCAGCATCAGCACCGCCCAGCCGCTCCGGGCGCGAATCTTTCGCTTCAGATTGTTTTTCCCGCTCATATGACATCCCCCTCATCCATATTCAGGCTCTGTTCAGCGTATCACAATCGGCGTTAAAATACAAGTCCAACAGGCGTTATTTCCCCCGGAAAGCGGAAAATCGCCGCACGGCGGCGATTCCAAGCCTATTCGGCTCAGCGGCGGAACATTCCGAACAGGCCCTTCTTCTCATAGGGCGCGGTATGCACGCCCTTGAGCTCGTAGCCCGTGGCGGCGATGGCGGCGCGCAGCTTCTCCTCGTCCAACGGCTGCTCGCTGACGATCACCGTCTTTCCCTTGACATGGGAGGACGAAACTTTTTTGATGGAAAAATCCTTTCGAATGGCGTCGTTAATGTGGGATTCGCACATTCCGCACATCATACCGTCGATATCCAGCGTCGTTTCAAACATCCGAAATTCCCCTTTTCGTCGATTCTCGTTTCAGTTAATTTGCTCTAACCAAGAAGAGTATAGCCCTCTTTACCCATTCTGTCAATGGGTAAAGAGGTAAATTTCCGCAAAAAACACTCGCCGGCGGGTCCAGGACCGGCGAGTGGCAAACAGGTTGATGCTGCATGCAGTGATGGTTTGTCTGTAACGTTTATGCGTGGAGGAAGGAGTATTCTCTTGAGGCAACATTCAGCAACATTTGAATTAGGGAGTCGCAGACAACATCAAGTCTGATTTTGCTGTGGGGAGTTTTCGGGTCTCACCGCAGAGCCCATTGAGCGTTCAGCCCCGCGGCGCGGCCCATTTGGGCGGAGACGGCGCAGAAAATCAGCGTAAGCGCAATCATCAGCGCCAGATCGCCCAGTTTTCGCTTCGTCCGTCTCGACAATCGATCCGCCTCACTTCAGCGCTTCGCCCAGCTTTTCGCAGGCGGCCAGCGCATCCGCGTCCGGCGTTTCCTGACAGATCACGCTGTCGCAGGCCAGAACCGCTCCGGCGGCACGGCAGTCGTCCTCCCAGCTGCGCATCCATTCGCCGTCGCCCCAGCCATAGGAGCCGAACAGCGCGATCTTCTTGCCGGACAGCGCGGGCTTGCAGGCGTCGAACAGGGGCTGGAACTCGTCCTCTTCCAGAACCTCCGCGCCCATGGCCGGGCAGCCGAAGGCGATGGCGTCGTATTCCGCGACCTGGTCGGCGCTGAAATCCGCCGACGGAATCAGCCTGGCCTCCGCGGCCTTCGCCACGGCCTCGGCCATCGCCTGGGTATTGCCCGTGCCGCTCCAATAGACAACGCAAACCTTGTTCATCATCGTAATCCTCCTGATAATTGATGTATTTTGTATGTCAAGCGGCCACGGTCAGCCGCGCAACACCAAATCCCTTTCGATAGCACCTTAAATAAACCTCGCGGCACTTGCGATACAGCGCGAACCGCCGCCGCGCCTCGTCGGCGTTGGAATAGGCTTTCCAGCAGCCGGCGCACAGGGCGCGATCGCCCCGGTTCTCGATGTAGCCCACCACGTCCTCCAGCGGATAATCCAGAAACACGCCGATTTCGTGAGGAAATTCCTCGCCGCAGTGCACGCGCCGGGCCAGCGCGTCGATGCACTCGTCCATGGTCAGCCCCGCGTAGCCGCGCTTTTCCAGAAAGGAGCGAACCTCGCCGCGGGCCAGCCGCTTTTCCAGCATTGCCGGGCGGTAGACGTAAATCAGCGCGCCCTTTTCGCATTCGCGCAGCAGCCGCACCCGCACGCCCTTGCCCTCGATCATCTTTTCCACCGCGCCGAGCGCCTCGGAAACATTCTCGCCCTCGCCCTTATGATAGGAAAAGAGGCTTCCGCACTTGTGACCGGCCAGCGTCGCCGCGCAGTTGCGGACGAAGCTCTCTTCGAAGGAATGCGCCATGCTGTCGGCCTCCTTTGGTTTAATGTCTCTAATCGAGAGGCTGTAAAAATGCGAACGGCTTTCGTTCGCGATCCGCACGGTTAAATGTGTCTAACCACAGTCATAGAATACCAGACCACAGGGCCGTTGTCAATTCTTTTTTGTGTTAAATATAACCGTTTCTGTGTTAGATTTATTTAACACACAATTTTGCCCCAAATCTCTTGACAATCAGAATTAGAGATGTTAAACTATGCGTCGGTTGATGGTTAGTCGCCATTAACTAATTTTCAACCCGAGAGTTAGCTTTATCTAATCGGAGGGATGCGTATGATGCCTTTGGGAATGGCCAATGTCGGCGACGTGAACATCATTAAGAAGATCACGGGCCGCGACGACGTCCGCCAGCACCTGGCGGAGCTGGGCTTTGTGGTCGGCGGAGAAGTCCGCGTGATCAGCGAGCTGGGCGGGAACCTGATCCTGTCCGTCAAGGACAGCCGCATCGCGTTGGACAAGACCATGGCGATGCGCATCATGGTGTAAATCGGGAAGGGAGAGATGAGGGAATGAAGACACTGAGGGACGTCAAGGTTGGAGAACGCGCGGTCATTCAGCGGCTGCACGGCGAGGGCGCTCTGAAGCGCCGCATCATGGACATGGGCCTGACCAAGGGCGTTGAGGTCTACGTCCGCAAGGTCGCCCCGCTGGGCGATCCCATGGAGCTGACCGTCCGCGGCTATGAGCTGAGCGTCCGCAAGGCCGACGCCGAGCTGATCGAGGTCAGGTAACAAAACTCACGCAAGGCGCACATCCGCAAGGCCCCCGCGCACAGGGGCAGTTGATTTCAACAGGAGGAATGAGCAATGGCAACCATTAAGATCGCGCTGGCGGGCAACCCGAACTGCGGCAAAACGACGCTGTTCAACGCCCTCACCGGCTCCAATCAGTTCGTCGGCAACTGGCCGGGCGTCACGGTAGAGAAGAAGGAAGGCCGCCTGAAGAAGCATGACGGCGTCGTCATCATGGACCTTCCGGGCATCTATTCCCTTTCGCCCTACACGCTGGAGGAAGTCGTCTCCCGCAATTACCTGATCGGCGAGCGTCCGGACGCGATTCTGAACATCATCGACGGCACAAATCTGGAGCGCAACCTGTATCTGACCACACAGCTGACCGAGCTGGGCATCCCGGTGGTCGTGGCCGTGAACATGATGGACGTGGTGCGCAAGAACGGCGACAAGATCAACTGCGCCGAGCTCTCCCGTCAGCTGGGCTGCCGCGTGGTGGAAATCTCCGCTCTGAAGGGCGACGGCATCATGCAGGCCGCCGAGGCCGCCATCGACGCCGCCAAGTCCACCAAGACCGTTCCGATGCACACCTTCTCCGGCCCTGTGGAGCACGCCATCGCCCACATCGAGGAAGCCGTCGTGCACAACATGCCCGAGGAGCAGCAGCGCTGGTACGCCATCAAGGTCTTTGAGCGCGACTCCAAGGTGCTCGAGCAGCTGAACGTGCCCGCCGAGACGATGAAGCACGTGGAAGCCGACATCCAGGCCGCCGAGAAGGAGCTGGACGACGACTCCGAGAGCATCATCACCAACGAGCGCTACATTTACATCGCCGAGGTCATCAAGAGCTGCTACAAGAAGAAGAGCGTCGGCAAGCTCTCCGCCTCCGACAAGATCGACCGCGTGGTCACCAACCGCTGGCTGGGTCTGCCCATCTTCGTGGTCGTCATGTTCCTTGTCTACTACATCTCCATGGTGGGCGTGGGCTCCATGGCCACCGACTGGGCCAACGACGGCGTGTTCGGCGACGGCTGGCACCTGTTCGGCATCGGCTCTTCCCAGTATGAAGAGGCTGCCAAGACCTACGGCGACTCCGATCAGATCATCGACGCGTTCGTGGGCGAGTATGGCAGCGACGAAATCGCCGCCGCTCTGGACGCCGAATCCGAGGATTACACCGAGGAAGGCGCGAAGGCCGCTCTGGAAGAGCTGGTTGCGCTGACTCCCGACGACGCGAACGTCACCTACGAGCTGGAAGACGAAGAGACCCTGAAAGTGACCGAGGTTCCGGACACCACCAAGGCTCAGCTGGAAGACGCGGTCGCTCAGTATCTGAACACCGAGTATAAGGAAGCCTATGGCGCGCCCGACACCTCCACCTACGGCGTGTGGGTGCCCGGCATCCCGGTGCTCATCGGCGACGGCCTTGAGAAGATCGGCTGCGCGGACTGGCTCAACGGCCTGATCCTCGACGGTATCGTGGCGGGCGTCGGCGCGGTTCTGGGCTTCGTGCCCCAGATGCTGGTGCTGTTCCTGCTGCTGGCGTTCCTGGAGGCCTGCGGCTACATGGCCCGTATCGCCTTCGTTCTCGACCGCGTGTTCCGCAAGTTCGGCCTGAGCGGCAAGAGCTTCATCCCGATCCTGATCGGCACCGGCTGCGGCGTTCCCGGCATCATGGCCTCTCGTACCATTGAGAATCAGCGCGACCGCCGCATGACCATCATGACCACCACCTTCATCCCCTGCGGCGCGAAGATGCCCTTCATCGCGATGATCGCCGGCGCGCTGTTCGGCGGTTCTCCGTGGATCTCCACCTCCGCCTACTTCCTGGGCATGGCCGCCATCATCATCTCCGGCATCACGCTGAAGAAGACCCGGATGTTCGCCGGCGATCCCGCTCCGTTCGTCATGGAGCTGCCGGCCTACCACTGGCCAACCCTGGGC
>USDD01000136.1 GCA_900553265.1 uncultured Eubacteriales bacterium | reverse complement strand
CCTCGCAGATTTTGCTAGGATTTCTTCGAAATCCCCGGGCGCAAAATCTGCAAGGTAACGATTTTTGCTCTGGAAAATGAGATTTTCCGCCGCAAAAATCGTCCCGCACCCACCGTACATGCCGCTGGGCACGATTGAAGTTCGAGAGGGCTTCGGCCCTCTCGAGCTCTCCCCAAGTTTTTTTGACAGTCTCCGCGCCGGGGAAGGACAGAACGCCCTTCCCCGGCGCTTTGCGCGCTTTGGACGGAAGAAGCCGACTCGCCGGGACATGCCCGGCGGGTCGGCTTCTGACAGACGAACGGCGGGCCGTCGGATTTCAGACGGCCCGCCGCGGCTTTATTGCGTTTTCTTATTTGGAGAACAGCTTCTGCTGGAGGGCGTTGTCGGCAATGCCGGTTTCCTCCATGCCGAAGGTGGCCTGGGCGGCCTTGACGGCGGTGGCGGTGGCGTTGCCGTACTTGCCGTCGGCGCTGCCGGTGAGGAAGCCCTGGTCGATCAGCGCATTCTGAAGATCCTTCACCGCGTCGCCGGAGGAGCCGACCTCCAGCTTCTCATAGGTGCGCGCGGGCGTGGGCGACGGGGTCGGCGCTGCGGTGGGCCGCACGGGCTCGCCCAGCTCGAACAGATACTTGGTGGCAACGCCGTCCACCACGCCGGTGACGGACATATAGTCCATGTCGCCCGTGGTCTGGCTGAACTTGAAGCGCTTGTAGATCTCCTTGGGCACGTTGGTGACCACGGAGACCTTGTTGTCGCCGTGAATCTCCGCGTCGGTCAGCTGGAAGCCCTGCTCCGTCGCGCCGGAGAGCGTCTCCAGACCGATGGTCAGCAGATCCTGCGGAATAATGGTCTGCGTGCCGGTGTAGTCCACCAGCATCAGCTCAAACTCCACGCCCGCCTCGTCGCCCTGCAGCTGATATTGGGTCGAGTACTGCTGCTGGTAGTACTCGGGGGTGAGATAGCGCTTGACGGTGATGGAGAAGGTCAGCGTCTCGTAGGTCTCCGCGTCCACGTCCCGGCGGACGGTGCCGTCGTTGTGAATCTGCGCCTGAACGGTCTGCGCCGTGCCGAAGGGCACGACCACCGCCTGGGGCGCGGGCGTGGGCGAGGGGGTGGGAACCGGCGTGGGCACCACGGTGGGAGCCTCGGTGGGCGCTTCGGTGGGCTGCTCCGTGGGGGCAAGCGTCACCTCGGACGTGGGCTCAAGATCCAGAGCCAGCGCGCTGGGCGACGGCGTGAGGGCGCTCAGATCGGGCCGGCTGGACTGCACCGGGCGGGTCTTCTGAACGTAATTCATGACCGCACAGCCGAGGATAATGCCGATAATCAGCGATACCACCACGGCGATGCGGAGGTTTTTGCGGTATTTCGCGCGGAGCCTGCGCTCCCGCGCCTTCGAGGACTGTTGCCTGTTCATAGGAAAAATGCCTCCTGTGCATATCTACTCTAAGAGTATTATACAGGATAATTGTTACATTCGTCCATGAATATTCCGATAACATTGTGGAGCTTTCCGGTCGCGCTGTCACGATTCAGCCACATTTTCGCGACGACCGCCGCGCTTTCGCCGCGGATACAAAGGAACGGTAATTTTGGAATTGAAATCCCTTTGAAATCATGTTAAAATAAAAGCGTACAGCCATGGGAGGGGAGGCGAGGACATGTACGGCGTATTTCTGGCCATCGGCGACCGCCGGGAGCGGGCGCGGGCCCGGGCGGTGGTGGAGCGCGAGCGCGGCTTTCGGCTGGTGGGCGAGGCGGGCGACGGTGCGACGGCCTTCGCCATGATTCGCGACATTCAGCCGGACGTGGTGATCGCGGAGCTGCGCATGCCCTTCGTGGACGGCGCGGCGCTGTGCCGCGGCCTTCGCCGGAGCTTTCCGTGGATGGAATCGCTCATCGTGGGCGCGCGCAACGACGCGCTGTTCGCCGGCGCGCTGAACGAGGCGGAGCTGGAGCGCTCGCTGTCCACGCCCATCACGGCGCTGGCCCTGTCCGAGGCGCTGCATCGCGCGGCGGAGCGCGCCGACGCGGAGCGCCGGGCCATTCCGGGGCGCGTTCGCCGGGCGGCGGCGGAGCAGGATCCGTCGGAGCATCCCGGGCGCGGCGGGCTGCCGCCATGGCCCGAGGACGGCCGTCCGCGGCGCGTCGTGTGGATTCCCGCGCCGGACGCCGAGCGTCGGCGGGACGCCTTCGGCGCGCTGCTGCGCATCGAGCAGATGCGCGTTGCCGAGGACGGCATGTTCACCTTCCGGCTCGAGGACGGCGCGGGCATGGTCATGGTTCGGGGCGAGGGCACGGAGCTGGAGGCGCTGGCCTACGGCGCGGCCAACATCGCCCGGTTTTCGCTGGGCGACGTGATGGGCTTTCGGCCGCAGATCTACGTCAGCAGTGAGGAAACCGACGCGGTCGGCATGCGCCGCGCGCTGGAGGCGCTGCGCGCCCGGGGCGCTTCCCCGGAGCCGGGCTGGCTCATTCTGGGCATGGACGATCGGCCGCGCCCGCTGCGGGGCATGCGCTTTCCCATCTCGCCGCTGGGCGAGGCGCTGCTGACGGCGCGGCCCGGCGAGGCGGAAGGCCTTCTGGCCCGGGCCGAGAGCCTGGGCATGGGCGGCGCGGGCGAGGCGGCCCGGGCCGCGTCCAACGTGGCCTTCGAGGCCGGCGCGACGGATTTTATCTGGATGCCCGTCTGGAACCCGGAGGGACAGCGGCGGCAGCTGCTTGAGGCGCTGGCGCTGCGCGACGCGCTGCAGCCCGGGCTTTCGAACCATCTGCTGGCGCGCATTCGCTCCCTCACCGCGCTCAGCTTCCGCAGCCCGGGCTTCACCCTGAGCACCGCGGCGCAGATGGTCGGTCTGTCCGACTGCCGCTTCAGCCGGGTGTTCCTGCAGGAGACGGGCGTGCCCTTCGCCCATTATCTGGAGCATCTGCGCGTCCGTGCGGCCATGCTGATGCTGCGCAATACCCGCGTCCGCCTCTCCGCCGCCGCCGAGGCCGCGGGCTTTTCCGACTCCGAGCTGTTCGAGCGCAGCTTCCAGCGCCGCACGGGTATGGAGGCGCGGGTCTATCGAAAAATGCTGCTGGGAAAATAACCAAAGGAGGAATTTTATGGCGCTGTCCCTTCGAAAAAAGGCGCTGATCCGGACGGAGCGGCTCGAACTGAAGCCCTATTCCATGGCGGACGTGGACGCGCTGGCCGGACTGCTGATCCATCCCGAAATCACCAAGACCTTCATGGTGCCGGACTTTGAATCGCCCGAACAGGCGAGGGCTCTGGCGGAAAAGCTGGTCAATTTCAGTCGGATTGAAGACACGGCGCATCTCGAATACGGCATTTATCTCAATGGAGCCCTCATCGGCTTCATCAACGACTGCGGAATCGAGGACGAGGAAATCGAAATCGGCTACGTTGTCCATCCCGATTTTCAGGGCCATGGCTACGCCACGGAGGCCGTGCGCGCCATGCTCGAAGCGCTGCGCGAAATGGGCTTCCGCAGGGTCACCGCAGGCTATTTTCAGGAAAACGACGCGAGCCGCCGCGTGATGGAAAAATGCGGCATGGCGCGCACCGACCAAATCGAAGAGGATGAATACCGCGGCGAGCGCCGCGTCAGCCGCTATTGTGAAATCTGTTTTGAGTGAAAAAATGAGCAGGGAAAGGCGAATCGTGGACAGGGAGATCGCCCTCGTCCCCTATTATCCAAACTACGCGGCGTCGCTGCCGTGGTATCAGAATCCGGCGCTGTGCCGTCAGGTGGACAACCGCGACGGCGTATACGATCTGGAGCTGCTGAAGCGGATGTACAGTTACCTGAACCGCCGGGGAGATTTGTACTATATAAAGTACAGAAACCGCCTCTGCGGCGACGTGTGCCTGCACCCCGACGGGGAGATCAACATCGTGGTGGCCGCGCCGTTTCAGAACCGGCACGTCGGCCGGCGCGTGATCGGAGAACTCGTCCGCATGGCGAAGGAGAGGGGCATTCCCCGGCTGTACGCGTAGATCTATTCCTTCAACGCCCAGTCCCAGAGGATGTTCGAGCGCGCGGGCTTTCGGCGGGCGGAGGAGGAGCGCTATGAGCTGGAGCTGCGGAACCCGGCGCAGGCGACGTGAACATCGACGATAAAGGAGAAGAACATGCCCAGATTAATTATCCTGCGCGGAAATTCCGGCAGCGGAAAGACCACCGTCGCCCGGGCGCTGCAAAGGCGCTTCGGGCAAAACACCATGCTCATTTCTCAGGACGCGGTGCGGCGGGACATGCTTCGCGCGAAGGACGGCGAAAACACGCCGGCGCTGCCGCTGCTGACGGCGCTTCTGGAATACGGCGCGGCCCACAGCGGGACGACCATTCTGGAGGGCATCCTGCGCGCCGACTGGTACCGGCCGCTGCTTGTGCGCGCGGCGGAGCTGTACGGCGAAAACCAGCACGCCTATTACTTCGACCTGCCCTTCGAGGAGACGCTCCGGCGGCATCAGACCAAGCCGAACCGCGCCGAATTCGGCGAAAAGGAGCTGCGCGACTGGTGGCGCGAAAAGGACTTCTCCGACGCGCTGCAGGAGCAGATTCTCCCGCCCGAAAAGAACGCGGAGGAAATTGTCGAAGAAATCTACCGTCGGGCGACGGGCGGGTGAGGAAGCCGCCAGGGCACGATGTGTCGTATTGCGCCCGCCGCGCGAAGCGGCGCGAGGAAGTGGCGCGATGTGCCTGTCGCGCGAAGCGGCGCGGACGAGCAGCCCGTCACGCCTGTCGCGCGAAGCGGCGCGCGAGAGCGACGCGAAACGCCCGCCGTGCGAAACGGTACGGACGAGCGGCCCGGCGTGCCCGCCGCGCGAAACGGTGCGCGGACGAGCGCTCGGTGCGTCCGCTGCGCGAAGTGGTACGAGGAAGTAGCGCGATGCGCCCGCTGCGCGAAGCGGCGCGAGGAAGCGACGCGATGCGCCCGCCGCACGAAGCGGTGCGGACGAGCAGCCCGGCGCGCCTGTCGCGCGAAGCGGCGCGCGGATGAGCGGCCCAATGCGTTCTGCCGTGCGAACCGGCGCACGGACGAGCAGCCCGGCACGCCTGTCGCGCGAAGCGGCACGCGGGAGAGACGCGATGTGCCCGCTGCGCAAGCGGCGCGCGGGAGAGACTTGATACGCCCGCCGCGCGAAGCGGCACGAGGAAGCAACGCGGCACGCCCGCCGCGCGAAGCGGCACGAGGAAGCGACGCGGTGCGCCCGCCGCGCGAAGAGGCACGAGGAAGCGACGCGGTGTGCCCGCCGCGCGAACCGGTGCGCGAAGTGGTGCGAGGAAGTAGTGCGATGTGTCCACTACGCGAAGCGGCATGAGGAAGTGACGCGATGTGCCCGCCGCGCGAAGCGGCACGAGGAAGCGACGCGGTGCGCCCGCCGCGCGAAGCGGCACGAGGAAGCGACGCGATGCGCCCGCCGCACGAAGCGGTGCGGACGAGCAGCCCGG
>USDD01000135.1 GCA_900553265.1 uncultured Eubacteriales bacterium | reverse complement strand
ACGGCCTCGTAGAGTTCGCCGACCGTGTATGTAAGCGACTGACCAGGCTTTCTTTGGGATTCTTCAAATTCTTTTCGCTGCTTCGCCAGCAGCAGAACCTTGGCAGCGCCAACGGCCTCTTTGTCCAGCCTTCCGCCTCCATGCCTCATCATCTCGGCCAGAGCCCAGTAGATGTAGGGAGCCATATCGAGCAAATCCTCCGTCTTATACAGCTTCTCTGCCGCTTCGATGAACTTCTTGTGGTTCAGTGCTTTCTTCGTCGGCGGAAGCAGCCCCTCCGCGCGCAGCTGCTCGCGGATCTTTGCTCGCTCCTTCTTTTCCCGTTCCGTCAGCTTCCGGGGCCTTTTGTTCTTATCAGTCATCTTTCCCGTCCTCCTCCCGATACCAGAGCAGATTCTCGATGCCGTAAAAGCAGTGTTCCTCGGCCCACAGGCGAAAATCCCGTTCGGTTTCACAGGTGTTGAGATCGCACAGCGCGCTCCCGACCCAGTCGGGATCCTCGCCTTTGCTCCTTTCGACCAGCGCGTCCGCAATCGCTGCGCGCGTCGCGCCGACGCTCAGGGTCCTCCGCCGCACCAGCCTTTCCACACCCTCTCCGGCGCAGATGCAGCGCATGATCGCGTCGAACTGCGCCTGACCGCGGCCCACGCAGTTTTTCAGCTTGCGCAGATGCGCTCTGACTTCGCACGGCTGCATGTTCTCACCGTCCGCCAGCCGCCGCGCCACCTGCGCCGTGTATTCGGCAATTCTGGCCATCTGCCGGTATTCGGCTCTGGGTTGCCTCACGTTCATTCTCATTTCCTCCTCTCAGTACAGCAGCTTGTATTCCTTCGCGCCCCGCACCGCGGCTCCGTCCACCAGTCCGCCCTGTACCGCCTCCAGGCACATGCCCAGCACTTCGGCAAAATTGCCCATCCCTCCGTGGCGCGCGTCCGTGGCGATCTTCACCAGCATTTCCGCCGCGTCGCCGGTCACGTTGTAGTCCCTCAGGATCGCCCGGATTTCATCACCGCGAACGCCCTCCAGCTTGATCTCCCACTTCCGCCGGTAGAGCTGCGCCAGATTTCCGCGCCCGCCGCCCCGCGTCAGTATGTTCTCCAGCTCCTGCGTTCCGGCGAAGATCACCGGCGTCGACGTGTTGTCCCAGATCTTTCGGATGATCTCGAACTTGTCCACGTCCCACTTCTTGAGGTACTCGCACTCGTCGAACATCAGCACGATGTCGGTCCGGCTGCGCAGGCCCGCCACGATCTGCTGCGCCTTGACGTAGTTGTTGCCGCTGATCGTAATTTCCGCGGCGTTGGCGATGGCCCGGAGCAGATCGCTCATGCGCATCCCCGGCCAGCATTCGATGTACCGCGCGCCCGGGGTCAGCGCCCCGAACTGCCGTAGAACGGTGGTCTTTCCGCTCCCGGGATAGCCGATCATAACGCCCATCTTCCGATTCTCCACCACCTTCCGGCACCAGCCGATGGCGTCTCGGAACTCCGTCGTCTGATACAGCTCCAGATGCTGCTTGTAGCCGCATCGGCGTTCCTCCGCGGCCGGCGCCTCCGCAGCGGCGTTCAGGTGCTCGATCAGCGCCGTGCGGTAGGGCTCGCGGATCGGCAGCGCGTTGTTCGCGAACTGGCTCAGCGCCGTCCGCGAGATCCCGATGGCTTCGGCGATGGCGGAGAACTTCATGCCTCTGTTTTCCCTCGCCGCGATGAGCTTTTCCTGCAGCTCCTTGTCTGAGATGGGCTCCTGCCGAAAGTCTGCAATCCTTGCTTCCATGTTCACGCCTCCCTCTGCGTCCGAATCTGGGTCGTGCCCTTGCGGGCGGCGAACGTGCGGGCCAGCCGCTCGGCCTCCGAGATGGGGCAGCTCACGCCCGCGTCGAAGCCCTCGCTGTACGCCTTGTTCTGGGCGTTGCGGATCATCTGCTCGGACAGCGCCTGCCTCAGCCGGCTGGATTCCCGTCGCTCGGCCTGCACCGCCGCCTTCACGCGGTGCTCGTGGTAGGCCACCAGCCCGCCTCCGATTCCCGCGCCGACCATGAAAAGTACGATGTTCCCAACCATGTCAACCTCTCCTTTCCCGTATTTCCTCCGTGTTTTTTCACATTGATTTCGCGCGTCTGAGCAGATCGTCGCCCGCGCTGCGGAACATCTGCCGCACGGCGTTGGCGCCCTCGGCGGTGCGTTCCTCCTGCTCCTTCCGCCGCTTCCGGTTATCCGCAAATCCCCTCGCAGCCCTCTCGGCCTCAAAGCTGTCCAGCGTTCCGCGATAGCTCTCGTCCACGCATTCGTAGAACATGTTGCCGCTGGCCCGCTTGCCCGGAAGTCGAACGCCCCGGGAGCGGATGGTTCGCCGCGTCTCCGTCTCCTGACGCTTCTGGAGGGCCATGTGCTCCGCCACCGTTTCCTCGTTCTCGCCCACCATTTTGAGCAGCTCCTTCGGCTCCGCCTCGCACACGAACCGGCCCTCCCGGTCGAAGATCGACACGCTGCGCCAGTCGCCGCGGTTGTATCGGAGCGTGACCTCCTGCCGGACGAGGAAGCGCAGCTCCGGGTGCCAGTACAGCCGCCCGTCGAACTTCACGCCCTGCGTGCTCACCACGCGATGGGCTGCTTCCTTCTTGATGATCGCCAGCGTGTTCCAGCCGATCTCCTCCGCCCGCGCCCGCGGCAGCCGCAGATAGCGCTCCATGGGCGTCTCGCCGCCGTAGCCGTCGTGGGCGCGGTTGTGATACGCCGGCAGGATCTCGTTGAGGAAGATGTCTCCCAGCTCATCCAGCGTCAGCAGCTCGCCCCGCTCCGTCAGCTGCTTCAGGCTGCGTTCGAAGTTCTCGGGCCGGTTCTCCGGCTTCCCGGCGCAGTAGCCGGGGAGATCGCGGCAGTAGCGCTCCTCCAGCGTCCTGAACCACCGCTCCACGGGCTTGGCCCAGCCATGATACGGCTTTGCGTGAATGACCTCGATGCACAGCGCCTGCATCAGGCCCTGCTCGTTCAGGTTCGCGTTCAGGCCCTTCATCTCGTAGCCCCGCAGCTCGCCGCCCTCGAATCGCTGCCCCCGGTAGTCCTTGCCGTTGTCGATGTAGCAGTAGCGGGGGATTCCGTGGAACGGGCTGTTTTTCTTGCGGGCCGCGCCCCTCGCGAACGCCTCCAGAATCGTCTCGCTGTTCGGGTTCGTGCTGATGCACCAGCCAGCCATGCAGCCGCTCCCGATGTCGTACCACGCGGTCAGCCACGGCCGGACGGGCTTGCCCTGAGCGTCCAGCACGAACACGTCAAACTGATGATGGTCGCCGTACCACGCCTCGTTCACCATCTCCGGCTTCGCCCGCGTGGCCTTGACCATGTACGCGGCCTCCCACACCTTGCGCCCCTTGCGCATGTAGGTCTTTTCCGCGTCGCTGATCGATGCCACCACCCGTCGCACCGCCTCGCGCCCGCCGGTCATGAGAATTCCGTGCCCCGCATGGCCGCAGGGCGGGAAAAAGGGCTCGTCCTCGGTGCCGATCAGCGCCAGATGGTTCGCGCTCTCCGGGTTGTACGGGCAGTTTTCGCAGCCCATCGGCCCCAGCTCACGGATTCGATCCTCCAGCTTGTCCCGGATCAGAGCCTGCGTGCGCTGCTCGGGGCTGAGGTACTGTTCGCAGATGTACCGCCGGGCCTCGTCGCACATGGTTCTCGACTTGCCCTTGTCGCTGCGGCCCTCGCGCACCAGCCCGCCGAGCCCGTTCTCCGCGTAGCCCCTGGCCCAGCGCCGCAGCGTCATGCCGCTCACGCCGTACTGCACCGCCAGAGCGTCGATCCGCTCCTTCAGCTTGCCCTTCCCGTCCCGCTGCAGGACGTGGAAGGCGATCACGGCCTCCTGACGCTCCAGCAGGATCTTCAGACCCGCGTCGCCCTTGCGCACCTTGTAGCCCGCCAGGTCGAACTCGTATCGGCTCCCCTCCATGTCCCGCATCACCGTGGCCCGCAGATACCTGATCTGTGCCTCCGCCGGCAGCGCCGTCAGCGGGATGCGGTAGGAAATACCGCCCACCCCGCCCCGGCCGGTTTCATCGGTTGATTCTGCGTCCAACGCTCCCAACCGAACGTTTTTGCAGATCGCCTGCTTTGACTTTCCGGTCAGTTGAGCAGCCGTTGCGGAGTCTATGTAGATTGTGTCATTCATTGCACGCCCTCCGTTCAGCTGCAACGGCTTTCTTCGTTGACACCGTTGTAGAGCATTTCCCACATTTCGGCGACAGTAAGGCCGAGCACGTGGGCTATCTTCATAGCAACGATAGGTGACGGCTTTCTTGCGCCTGCCTCGTAACTTGAAATTGCCCTTTGAGAGACTCCCACGGCTTCGCCAAGCGCATTCTGCGTCAGCTTGTGCTTTTTGCGAGCTTCGTCTAATCTCATTTTATCGCCTCCGTTTTAGCTCGAACTGAGCTTATGACATCATTATAGTGCAAGACGAGCTAAAAGTCAACACAAATTAGCTCGAAATGCTCTTTTATTTTTAGCTCGCTCTGTGCTATTATATAAGCAGGTGATTTTATGATTTGTGATCGTATTCGGAAGATTCGCACTGATGCCGGAGAATCTCAGGCTCTCATGGGAGAACGCTTAGGGGTGGCGCAGCGAACCGTTGCAGGCTGGGAGACGGGGACTCGCCAGCCCAACATTGAAATGCTGATAAAAATCGCGGAAACATACCACGTTACTTCGGATTATATTCTGGGATTAAGCGATGTTCCCAATATGTCCGCACAGCCTGCCATGACGATCGGCGATAGCGAATGGGAAATATACTCAAATAAAGACCTGTCCCCGAAAGATCGGGAACAGGTTGCCTATCATATTCAAAGCGCCATGGAAGATGAGGCTTCACTCACTTTGCAGAGCAGCTCTCAGTTTGATCTGGAACGATTTGTCCGCAGAATTGTCGAACAGATTCGTCAGGAGGAACGAGACAAGCAAAATGACGGTCACCAATGATTAGTACAACACGAATACCACCTCGATTACCTGGGGAGCGAAGAATGGCCACGACTTGGCTGCTGCAAACAGATTCCATAAAGACTCCCTTTCTCTTCTCCGGGAGCCGGCTATCCGATGTATTTGTCCACGCGTTGACACCCATATTATAGTATACTGCATCGGTTTTGTCGCTGGAAATTTACAAATGTATTTTTATGCGCATCATTCATGCTTTATGCGGGCAGCGATTTTTTTGACGCTTTTCGATGGCATAAAATAGGAAGCGATTTTGCAAAACATCGGTTTCCCAATGGTTTCCCAATAATGCCACAATCTGGCGCACGGCAGGCGGGAATTCTCCACGCTTCTCCATGCTCTCCAAACGCCGAAACTCGCTGCGCCCCAGGCATTCTAACGCTTTAAACACCAATCGCCGAACGCGTTTAACGCCATACCCAGTTTCCCTCCCAAAACAGAGAAAAACGCCCGTTCAGGACGTTTTCCCGCAACCCCGGTAACACTTA
>USDD01000134.1 GCA_900553265.1 uncultured Eubacteriales bacterium | reverse complement strand
CCTCCCGCACCGTTTCTCGCTCTATTTTACCCCACAGCCGCCTTTCGCGCAAGCCTCTGATCGCAATGAAAAAAATTTGCATTTCCTCATTTTTCCTATTGCAAAATCCGAAGGTGCGTGGTATAATATCTGCAATTGCATATTTATACGAAGTTTGCAGGAAATACGGCTTGCCGTGACCGAAGGAGCGAAACTCTCAGGTGTCCGAAAGGATGAGGACTGTAAACGGATAAGACTTTGGAGAAGCCCGCGCATGGACGCGGGGGCCGAAGGGGCAAGCGCGAAGGCGTGAATCTCTCAGGCAAAAGGACAAAGTGTTTCTTTCCGATTTATTTTTGGGAAGACTGCATGCCTGCAAAGTCATTATCCTCGTCGATAATGGCTTTCATTTTATTCCAAAAGGAGACGCAAAACATGGATGCATTGCTCAAAGTGGTTCAGACCATCAACTTCTACCTGTCGGATTACATTCTGATCTTTCTGCTGGTGGGTGTGGGATTGTTTTTCTCCATCCGAACCCGCTTTGTTCAGATTCGCTGCTTCGGTGAAGGAATGCGCAAGGTCTTCGGCAATCTGTCCATGAACGGCAAGACTCAGCACAGCGGCCTGAGCTCCTTTCAGGCGCTGACCACCGCCGTGGCCGCGCAGGTGGGCACGGGCAACATCGTCGGCGCCTGCGGCGCGATTCTCATCGGCGGCCCGGGAGCCATCTTCTGGATGTGGCTGATCGCCTTCTTCGGCATGGCCACCATCTACGCCGAGGCGGTGCTGGCTCAGAAGACGCGCGTCGTCTCCGAGGACGGCACGGTTTCCGGCGGCCCGGTGTATTACATCAAGACCGTGTTCCGCGGCCGCTTCGGCAAGATCCTCGCGGGCTTCTTCTCCGTGGCGACCATTCTGGCGCTGGGCTTCATGGGCACCATGGTGCAGTCCAACTCCATCAGCGAGGCCTGCAACGCGGCGTTCAACATTCCCGCGTGGGCCATCGGTCTGAGCGTGTCCCTGCTGGCGGTGCTGATCTTCATCGGCGGCCTGCAGCGCATCGGTCAGGTGACGGAAAAGCTCGTGCCCATCATGGCGGCGCTGTATCTGGCGGGCGGCCTGGTGGTGCTCATCGCGCGCATCCGCTATATTCCCGAAACCTTCGGCATGATCTTCCGCTACGCCTTCCGCCCCGACGCCATCATCGGCGGCAGCCTCGGCTACGCCTTCAAGCAGGCGGTCAGCCAGGGCGTAAAGCGCGGCCTGTTCTCCAATGAGGCCGGCATGGGCTCCACGCCCCACGCCCACGCCATGGCCAACGTGAAGGATCCCCATGATCAGGGCGTGGTCGCCATGATCGGCGTGTTCATCGACACCTTCGTGGTGCTGACCATCACCGCGCTGGTGGTCATCTCCACGCTCTATGCCGGCAACGGCGTGCTGGCCTCCGGCGCGGCCGAAGGCGTCGCCAAGACCAACATGGCGCAGCTGGCCTTCTCCTCCGTGTTCGGCTCCGGACTGGGCAGCGCCTTCGTCGCCATCTGCCTGCTGTTCTTCGCCTTCTCCACCATCATCAGCTGGAACCTGTTCGGCCGCATCAACGTGCGCTATCTCTTCGGCATGAAGTCCGATCTGGCCTATTCCGTCATCTCGGTGATCTTCGTGTTCCTCGGCTCGCTGCTGAGCAACGATCTGGTCTGGGAGATGACCGACATGTTCAACCAGCTGATGGTCATTCCCAACGTCATCGCGCTGGTGGCGCTGTCCGGCTGGGTTGCCGCCGCGGCGAAGAAGCGCCTGTCCAAATAACGAAAGTCCCTTCAGAATCCGAGCCGCCGCGCGAAATCCGCGCGGCGGCTCCTTCCTTCTCTCAGGGACACGCGACGAAATCCTCGTAGAGCACCGATTCCGTCCGCGCTTTCCCCTGTGCCTGCTGCCAGCGCGCCTGCTCCTCCTGCCACAAACACGCGCCCAGCCAGATCACCGCCGTGGTGCAAAGCAGCATCGCCGCCGCCACCAGACCCACCATCAATCGACTCCACCACTTCATCGCCCCATCTCCTCCGCAACGATAGCACTTTTTATGTGCCTTTGCGGCGCTTCATGCCGGCTTGTCCGCGAAGTCACGAAATCGTCCCTTTTGCAGAGAGCGGCGGAACGATTCTTTCCGGAATCGCTCCGCCGCTTTCCTCTTTACTTTTTGTCGCGCACCAGCAGCCGCGCCACCGGCGGGCGATGCACCTTCATCGCGCCCTTGGGACAGAATTCCTGACAGCAGAAGCAGCGAATGCACTTTCCGCGGTCGATGTGCGGCAGCTTTTTCTCGATTTGTATGGCCTTCGCCGGGCAGATGCGGGCGCACAGGCCGCAGCCCGCGCAGTCGGCTTTTTTGACCTTCGGTCGCGAGGACAGCAGCTTGCCCAGCGCCGCGCCCACGAGCCGTCCGCCTCCGCCGCCCGCGCCCTCAAAGCGAAGGCTGCGATGGCTGAGAATGTTCTGAAAATCCGAAATCTTCAGCGCCGTCAGATCGCCGTAAACCGTCAGTCCGCTCACGTCGGCGGGCGCGAGACCGCGCTCACAGGCCGCGCGCAGCGTGGGCACGTCGTTCATCGTCACGCCGATCACCTCGGCGCAGGCGAGATCGAGGGCGTAGGGACTCTTCGAGGCCAGCAGCGCGCCGATGGGCCGGGGCGTGCCCGCGGTGGGGCCGTTGCCCTCCATGCCCACCACCGCATCGGCAATGGACAGCCGGGGACGGAAGTACTCGTTCAGGTCCACCAGCATGTCGGCGAAATCCCTTTCCTCGGGAAAGCGGAAGTGATATTCCGGCTTCATGGTGCCGGGAATGGTTCCGAACAGGTTCTTGACCGCCGCGGACATGGTCATCATGCCGTGGGATTTCAGCTTGCAGAAGTCGATGATCGCGTCCGCCTTCTGCAGCCACGCGGTGCAGGTAAAGCTGCGCATCGCCCTGCCCTCGGGGAAATGCACGTCAGCCACGGAGAAATCCTGATTCAGCCGCGCGCCGGCGGCCTCGACCTTCTGCATACCCGTGGCGGCATAGACGCGCTGAACAAAGGCGGCGTTGTACAGTCCGCCGGGGCTGTCGCCCACGACGACCTCCGCGCCGCGCTTCTTCAGCAGCCGCACCAGCGCGCAGAGCGCCTCGGGATGGGTGGTCGCCGCCGCGTCGGGCTTCATGAACGTGACCAGATTGGCCTTGACGGCCACGGTCATGCCCGGCCGCACCCAGTCCAGCCCGCCGATGGGCGCGAGCAGCTCCGCCATCGCCCGATCCAGCGTCTCCGGGTCGTAGCTCGCGCAGCGAACCGCCGAAACCTCATTCATGGCTCTCTCCTTGTGTCAGTCATTGTAGAAAATCAGCGAAAACCACGTCACGATGTTGCCCGCGGGCAGGAAATCGATGTCGTACTTCTCCGCCAGATCCGTCACTAGAATGCCGTGGCTCTCCACGCAGGGATACATCTTCTCCGGAAAGCGGCAGGGCGCGTCGGGATAGGTACATTTTTTGCAGTGAGCGCAGGCCTCGGTGGACAGCGCCATGGTCTCGCTCGCCTGCTCGCGCACCAGCGCGTGCACCTGCCGGGTGATGGCCTCGTGGGGCGCGCGGGTGGCCAGCGTTTCGTCGATGTTGGCGATGTCTCCCACTTCTGTGACGGTGCAGATCAGCAGCGCATGGCGAAAGTGCAGACAGCGCGCCCTGCACTGGGCCACCTCGCCCACCGCCGGCGGACACGCCCAGGACTTTCCGTACATGGGGCACTCCGTTTCGCAGACGTGACGCACTCGCTCCGAGAAGGTCAGCTCGCTCGTGTCGATAAACTCATACTGGGCCAGCGGCAGCTGGGCCAGCGCTTCCTCCAGACGCTTCCGATCCATATTCTCTTCCTTTCGTCACTCCTGAGCGGGCAGCAGCCGCTTTCGCGTCTTCAGATAGTAAACGACGAAGGCCAGCGAGGTCAGAATCCACGAGAAGGGATAACTGAACATGATGGACTCCAGCACGTGCCAGTGCGGCACTACCGCCAGCATCCACACCACGCGGATGCCGCAGATGCCCAGCGCGGTGATCATCGTGGGCACCAGCACGTTGCCCGTGCCGCGCAGCGTACCGCTGATCATCTCGATGGGTACGTAGAGCCAGTAGCACTTGACCATGAAGTTGAGCATGCGGATCGACGTTTCCAGCACCTCTTCGTCCTGGGTGAACAGGCTGAAGATCTGGCGGCTGAAGCAGACGGCCAGCAGGCTGAACAGAATCGTCGTCGCCTCGCAGAGCACCATGCACACGCGCATGCTCTTGGACACGCGCTCATAGCGCCGCGCGCCGTAGTTCTGCCCCACGAAGGTGGTCACCGACACGCCGAACGCGCCGACGATCATCCAGTTCATGGCGTCCACCTTGCCCAGCGCCACCCACGCCGCTACCGTGGACGTGCCGAAGCCGTTGATGGACGTGGTGATGAGAATATTGGACAGGGCAAACAGCACCGACTGAAGGCCCGAGGGCAGGCCGATGCGGATGGTCTCGCGGGTCATGACGCGGTCGAGGCGCACCCTGCGCATTTCCAGCCGATAGATGTCCTTCGACCGGCCCAGCGACGCGCAGACCAGCATCGCGCTGACCACCTGTGCCAGCGTCGTGGCGATGGCCACGCCCGCCACGCCCATGCGGAACACCAGCACGAACAGCATATCCAGCACGATGTTCAGCACGCAGCAGACGATCAGGAAATACAGCGGCCGTCTGGAATCGCCCACGGCGCGCTGAATGCCCGATCCGATGTTGTAGATCATCGCCGGAATCATGCCCAGAAAGATAATGCGCAGATAGAGCGCGGAATCCTCCATCGTCTCCGGCGGCGTGTCCATCCACCGCAGCATCGTCGGCGCGCAGAGCAAGCCCAGTACGGTCATCATCAATCCGCCCAGCACGGCCACGGCAATGGCTGTGTGCACCGCGCGATGCACGCCGTCTGCGTCGTCCGCGCCGTAATACTGAGAGACCACCACCGTCGCGCCGGAGCCGATGCCGGTGAAGAAGCCGATCAGCAGGTTCAGAATCTGCGCCGCCGAGCCGCCCACCGCCGCGAGGGCTTCCTTTCCCACGAAGTTGCCGACGACCACGCTGTCCACCGTGTTGTACATCTGCTGAAAGAACGTGCCCAGCAAAATGGGAAAGAAGAACGCCAGCAGACTCTTCCAGATCACGCCCTCGACGATGCTATTGGTCGCCTTCGCCTTTTGTTCCATAGACATGTGCCTCCATATTATTCTCTTTGTATTGTATCGCCTGTATTTCGAAAAAGCAATGAAAAATCGGTTAAGATACGACTTTGTGTCCGCGCATGGTAAACATCCCCGGCGAAACGCGCCGGGGATCAGCCTGTCAAAAAAGGTCGCCAAAGGCGGCCTTTCAGGCTGTCAAAAAAACCTCGGAGAGTTCGAGAGGGCCGAAGCCCTCTCGAACTTCCAATCGCGCCCGACGGCATGTATGGT
>USDD01000133.1 GCA_900553265.1 uncultured Eubacteriales bacterium | reverse complement strand
CGCGGAGACCTCGCTTCCGTTGATCTTCAGCGTCTTAGCGCGCCCCGACTCTCCCCTTTCGCCGATCTCCACTGTGTTTATCGCGTCGACCTTCAGTCCGGAATCGGCGCAGGCTTTTTGCACCTCATCCTTCGTAAACGTCGCCGTCCATTCCTTCACGCTGTCGGGCGCTTTGTCCGAGTCCGGCGATTCTGTGACCCTAAGGTATTCGGGGTCGCCCTGAGAGTAGTCTAATGCCACCGAGGGCAGCTCGGTCTTGCCGCCGGAGTGCGCGAAGAACCATGCCTGAGGGTATTCGCCGTCGCTGACCATTACGATGCCGCGGGTTTCCTCGACGGCCTGACGGATGCGGTCGTTGATGTTTTCCGGCGCGTAGGCCTGCGCCTCGCTCACGTCGGTGGAGATGTCCGCGCCGTCGTAGCGGGATTTTTTGCTGTCGCAAAATTTCAGCACGAACGTCCTCGCGAGAATGGACTGCGCCTTCAGCGCCTCGATGGGCCAGTCGTTCTTCATCTCGCCGGCGACTACGCCCTCCACGTATTCCTCCAGATCCATTTCAACGATTTTTTTCTTGGAAACGTCGTATACTTTGAGCGTCGGAACATCGCTTCCATTGGTTTTCAGGGACTCTGGAAGCGCGGGCGCGTCCGAAAGCGAGACCCATTTCGTGTCGGGATCGTCCGTTCCGCCGCCGGTCATGCAGCCCGTCAGCAGCAGACAGGCCAGAATCAGCATAAGAAAAAACCGCCGTGCATTGCGCATTTTCATCACCTCGACGATAATATGCGCCCGATGCACGGCGGTTATGTGTTATTTTGAGAAAAGTCCCAATAGCGCGATGGCTTCGGCGATGGTTTCCACGCCGTGCAGCTCGATTTCGGCGCTTTCGCGGCCCTCGCGGAACGCACGCAGGTTGGCCTTCGGCAGCAGAATGTGCTTGAATCCCAGCCGCGCGCACTCGGCGGCGCGCCGCTCGGCCTGAGAAACCGCGCGCACTTCGCCGGCCAGTCCGATTTCGCCCATCACGGCCCAGTTCGGCTCGATGGGGCGGTTTCGGAAGGACGAGGCGATGGCGGCGCAGAGCGCGAGATCCGCCGCCGGCTCGTTGAGCGTCATGCCGCCGGCGATGTTGATGTAGACGTCCTTGTCGTAGAGCCGGAAATTCGCGCGCTTTTCCATCACGGCCAGCAGCAGCGCGAGACGGCCCTGGTCGATGCCGCTGGCCATTCGCCGCGGATTTCCGAACACCGTGGTGGCTACCAGCGCCTGCACATCGGTCAGCAGCGGACGCGAGCCCTCCAGTGCGGCCATGACCACGCAGCCGCTGGCGTCGTGGGCGCGCTCGGACAGCAGCGCTTCGCTGGCGTTGGTGACCTCGATCATGCCCTCGGACGCCATTTCGAACATGCCCAGCTCGTTGACGGAACCGAATCGGTTCTTCACCGCGCGCAGCAGGCGATACTGATGCTGTCGGTCGCCCTCGAAATAGAGCACCGCGTCCACCATGTGCTCCAACACCCGCGGGCCGGCGAGGGAGCCCTCCTTGGTGACGTGTCCCACCAGAAAGACGCTGCATCCGCTGACCTTGGCCAGACGCATCAGCATGGACGCGCATTCGCGCACCTGCGAAACACTGCCCGGCGCGGAGGCGATCTCCGGGCGATACATCGTCTGGATGGAGTCGACGATCATCACCGTCGGCGAAAGCTGCTCCATGCGCTTTTCCACCGTGTTCATGTCGTTTTCGGACAGCACGTAGAAGCCCGTGCCGCCTGCGCCCAGGCGATTGGCGCGCATTTTGATCTGCCGCGCCGATTCCTCGCCGGAAACGTAGAGCACGCACGCGCCGTCGTTGGCCATATTGGCGCAGACCTGCGTTAAAAGCGTGGATTTGCCGATGCCCGGATCGCCGCCCACCAGAATGAGCGAGCCGTCCACCACGCCGCCGCCCAGCACGCGATCCAGCTCGCCGATGCCGCAGGAGCGCCGGGCGATGGTCTCGTCGGGAATTCGGTCGATGCGCAGCGCCTCCGCGTCGTTTCCGGGCGCGCGCTTGAGCTTTTTCTCTTCAAGCCTCAGTGCCGGAGCGCTCTCCTGCTCCGTCAGCGTGTTCCAGCTGCCGCAGTCCGGGCAGCGGCCCAGCCACCGAGGTGTTTCGTAGCCGCATTCACTGCAAACGTAGACCGTTTTACTCTTGGCCATTTTTCCTCCGTCTGTTCAAAGCGCGCGTCGCTCAGAAGCCGTCGAACTGATTGCGCGGGTCGTTGCTGTGGCGCTTCACGCCGGTGTCGTCCAGAAACTCGATCTCCAGCTTCTGGAACGGAACCTCTTCCATGAAGTGCTCAGGCAGGAACGCCGTGTGGCGAAAATCTTCGAATTCGCGCTCGTGCTTGTTCAGCCAGAGCGGACAGGGAATGTCCAGCTCCCGGCAGATTTCCGTCAGCGCCTCCTGCGGATTCTCAAAGACGCACGGCGCGGTCATCTGCCGCGCGATGCGATGCTTGACAATTACCCGTGCCCAAAGTCTGGCCATTCGTCTGTTCCTCCGGTCTGTCTGCGGTTGTTTTTGTTTGCCTAATCATTATACCATGATTGTCGGCGAACCGCCTGCGGCGCTCCGCCGACCCGGCCAAGCCTTCGGCTTGCCTAATCATTATACCATATTTTCGAAATCCCGCAAGGGGCAATCACTGCTCGATGAAAGTCGTTGGATCGACGGCTTCGCCGCTGACATACCATTCCAGATGCAGATGTTCACCGAGGGATTCCTCCGTCGGACAGTTTCCCACCGCGCCGAGGATTTCGCCTGCTTTAAGCTCCTGATCCTTCTGCACGAGGCGCAGTGTATTCAGTGAGGAATAGCGCAGCGTGCCATGGTCGCCGCAGTCGACTACCACTGTGCCGCCGTAGAGCGGATCGTCATAGATCTGCGTCACGCGTCCATCAAAGACAGCCTGTACCGCTTCTCCGGCGCAGCCGGCGAAATCCACGCCGGGATGCGTCTGCCACTGGCCGAGTTCCTCCGACCAGATCAGCTCGTTCGGCGCAAAGGGCTGGAGGATTTCGCCGGGAACGGGCCTCTGACCGAGCACGGGTGCTTCGGGCGTTTCCTCGGCTGCGGGAAGTCCTTCGGAGACGGCTTCGACGGAGCGGGCTTCGCTCTGTGTCGCGGGTTCGTTCCGAGCGCTTCGATAACGAGTTGCTCCCAGCGTCAGCGCGCTCACCGCGAGAATGAGAAGCGCGTAATAGGCCACGTCTCCGCGATGGGCGTAAAGCGCCTGAAGAATGGCTCCGCCATGATGGCGACGCGGCGCAACCTTCGACGAGCGCTTTAAAGCGGAAAGACACAAGGCGCTGAAGCGCCTGGCGGCGGCGCGCAGGAAAGAGAGCGTTCGCTGAAGAAGCGCTCGAACGGCTTTCCCAAACGCCTGAATATGCGGGATAATGCTGCGCCCAAAGACGCGCAGATAAGAGAGACTTCGATGAAACAGCTCTCGAATGGCGCCGCAAAACTTTCGAGCGTGCGGGAGAATGGCGCGCAGGAAAAAGAGGCTTTTGCGAAGCGACGCTCGGATAGCTTTTTCAAACAATCGAGCGCACTGAGCAACGGCGCGCAGCGCGGCGAGAGCGATCATTCGAGTGTGCTGGACGATTCTCGCGGAGCTTTTAGAGGTGGCTTGCGTTCGGAAAAATGTCTTCATGTGCAATGCAGTGCTCTGAAAAAACGCGGCAATCGTATTTCTGACATTTCGAAGAAGCGACATACATGCATGCTCTGTGGTTTTGACCCCGGCACTTCTCCCTTTCCCCTGCCCTCGGAGCGCGGAAATCCGATGCTTCATAATAGAATCCCCTCCATTTCAACGAGAGTATCGGAGAAACGGAGGGGGTTATACATCAATTCAGCGATTTACGGGCCGAATTTCATCTTACTCATCCCAGTCGTCGTATTTTTCCCGGCGAACCGTGGTCGAGCGGCCCTGCGGCCGATCCATGCGGCGCTCGGGAACGCGGGTGGACGGCCTGCGGACGGGCTGCGGCGGTCGGTTGGCGCGGCGCGCGGCCTGAGAGGTCATCTGCGAATAGCGCTGTTCCCGGAGGCGACGCTCGTACAGCTCCCGGCGGCGGCGCTCGATGCGCCTGCGCCTGGCCCGGCTGTACAGCGCGATGGAGAGAATCAGCAGCGCCAGAATGGCGATCAGCAGCAACACCAGCGGATTGCTGAACACGCGCAGGAACGGGAAGATATCATAGATCGTCATCGGCTCGGGCTGAGCCTCTACATCCCGCGCGGCCACCAGCGACGCGGTGATCGTCTGGCCGTCGCGCAGCGTGTAGGTGTAGGTGCCGACGATTTCACCCGCGGTGATGGGCGCGACGAGGTTGTCCGTGATGGTCAGCGCGCTGCGTGCGACAAAATCGTCCAGCGCCGCGGCCATCGCGCCTTCGTCGTTGGTCTGAATCATCCGCTCGTAGCCGGTATCGCTGATCTGGGCGACGTCCAGCTCCAGCAGCCCGCCCTGCGGATCGTCGTTCTTCGCGTTGGAGATGCGCACCGCCGCGAAGCGGGAGCCTGCCATGCGGAACAGCTGCTCCAGCGTATAGGGCGTGTAGCAGGTGAAGCCGTAGCGGAACAGGCGGATGGTGTCGATCCACTTCTGGTTGTCCTCGGAGCACTTCAGCGTCACGGTGACGATGGTCACGCCATCCTTCTCCGCCGCGCCAACGAAGCACTTTCCGGCCCGGCTGTGGGTGCCGGTTTTGATACCGATACAATCGGAGAAGTAATAGGTAGAGCCTTCGCGGAGCAGACTATTGCTGTTGGCGACGGGCAGATCGACTTCCTGCCCGTTGCGCACGAGCTTGATCGTATAGGACGGCGTGGCGACGATCTGGCGCGCCTCATCGTATTTGAGCAGCTCGCTGGCGATGATCGCGAGATCCTGCGCGGTGCTGTAGTGGTTTTCGTCGTGATAGCCGTGGGCGTTGACGAAATGCGTGCCGGTGCAGCCCAGCGCCTGCGCGCGGTCGTTCATCTGCTGGACGAAGTTTTCGACGGAGCCGCCCAGCAGCACAGCCACGGCGTTGGCTGCGTCGTTGCCCGAAGGGAGCATCATCCCGTAGAGCAGATCGCGGAAGGTCATCGTGTCGCCCTTGTACACGCCGGCCCGAGAGCTGTCCTGCGGATAGTTGTTGGTCTCCGCGGGCAGCGTCACCTGCGTGTCCAGATCGTATCCGCTCTCCACGGCCAGCAGCATGGTCATCATCTTGGTCGTACTGGCCGGATACATGCGCACTCGGGAGTTCTTGCTGAACAGCACGCGCCCCGTGTCCGCGTCCACTGCGATGGCAGATTCACCGTAGAGATAGTCCTCGATGAGGTTGGCGGGCTGGGCGGTATCGTAATCCGACGGCGACGCGGCGTAAACCGGCAGCGCCGCCAGCAGAGAAATCCAAAGCGCGACGAGAAGCGCAAGCCTTCGTAGTGAGCGAGAAGTCATCTTTCCCTCCGGATTGCTGAAGTGATTCCTTGAAATTGTCGGCAAACCGCCTTTTGCACTTCGCCGACCCGGCCAAGCCTTCGGCTTGCCTAATCATTACAA
>USDD01000132.1 GCA_900553265.1 uncultured Eubacteriales bacterium | reverse complement strand
CAGCCGGTACTCGGCGCGGGAGGTCATCATGCGGTAGGGCTCGTCCACGCCCTTGGTCACCAGATCGTCCACCAGCACGCCCAGATACGCGTCGGCCCGGCCGAGGATCATCGGCTCGCGCTCCGCGCAGTACAGCGCGGCGTTCATGCCGGCGTAGAGGCCCTGGGCGGCGGCCTCCTCGTAGCCGGAGGTGCCGTTGATCTGTCCGGCGGTGTACAGGCCGCGGATGTGCTTCGCGCCCAGCGTCAGCTCCAGCGTCTGCGGGTCGATGCAGTCGTACTCGATGGCGTAGGCCAGCCGCAGCAATCTCGCGTGCTCCAGCCCGGGCACGCTGGCGTAGATGCGGCGCTGAATGTCCTCGGGCATGGAGGTGGACATGCCCTGGGCATACCACTCGCAGGTGCTCAGCCCCTCGGGCTCCATGAAGATGGGATGGCGCTCCTTGTCCTTGAAGCGCACCACCTTGTCCTCGATGGACGGGCAATAGCGCGCGCCGGTGCCGTGGATGGCGCCCGCGTACATGGGCGCGCGGTCGAGGTTGTCCAGAATGATGCGATGGGTCTCCGGCGTGGTGTAGGTCAGATAGCACAGCGCGCGGTTTTTCAGTCCCGCCGGGTCGGTCAGGAACGAGAACGGCACGATGGGATCGTCGCCGTACTGGGGCTCCATCCGGGAAAAGTCGATGGTTCGGCCGTCCAGCCGCGCGGGCGTGCCGGTCTTGAACCGGCGGATGGGGAAGCCCAGATCGGCGAGGTTCGCCGTCAGCGCGTTGGCTGCCATCAGCCCCTGCGGGCCGCCGTTCCACGAGCATTCGCCGATGATGATGCGGCTGTTCAGATACACGCCGCAGCAGACCACCACGGCGCGGCAGTCCACCCGGGAACCGGTGGTGGTCTCCACGCCCGTCACCCGGCCGTTCTCCACCAGAATCTGCCGAATCTCCGCCTGCCGCAGAACGAGGTTTTCGCAGTCGTCCACCGCCCGGCGCATGCGCAGCTGATAGGCCTTCTTGTCGGCCTGAGCGCGCAGGGAATGCACCGCCGGGCCCTTGCCGGTGTTCAGCATGCGCGACTGGATGAACACGTCGTCGATGGCGCGGCCCATCTCGCCGCCCAGCGCGTCCAGCTCGCGCACCAGATGGCCCTTGGCCGTGCCGCCGATGGACGGATTGCAGGGCATCATCGCCAGCGAATCCAGATTCAGCGTGGTCAGCAGCGTCTGCTGTCCCATGCGCGCGCAGGCCAGCGCGGCCTCGCATCCGGCGTGTCCCGCGCCGATGACCACAACGTCAAATTTCTCGTGCAATTCGGGTCTCTCCTTATTCCATCCGCGTTCCCCGCGCGGCGATTTGCTTTTTGTCAGAGGGGAAAACAGCGCTCACTCTTCGATGGAACCGGCGATGATTCAGAGCGTAAGGGCTGCCAGCACCAGCGGAAACAGCGCGGCGTTCTCCAGCCCTCGCGCCAGCGGCGGCTTTTCCCCGCCGTCCGAGCGGATCCGTCTGGCCGCGAAGTCCAGCAGCGCCGCCAGAGCGCCGAGCATTACGCGAAGCCACCGCGACTCGAAGCGCGCCTGCATCGCCGCCATCCACGGCGTGCGGGAAAAGAGATACGCCGCCAGAATCACCAGCGCCGCCTCCGCCGCAAAGACCGGCAGGTCGCGAAGAAGCTCCCTGCCATGCTCCGCCATCCATCGCCTCGCTCGGTTCATCGCTTTGCCTTCCGAAATCGTCTCCTTCTGCTTCATGCTCTTTTCCCCTCTCCCGGTTCTCCGAAGCAAAAGCGTTCCATAAAATGTGGAAAAATCAGCGCCGCTGCGAAGGGGCGCCCAGAAGCAGGCCCAGCAGGAGCAGTCCGCCCAGCACGGCGGCGATGAAGCGCCCCTCGTGACGGATGCGGATCCAGCCCCGGCGCACGGCCAGATGGAGCAGCAGCGCGATGGCCGCCGCGCCATAGAACATGAAGGAGTTGTCCGGCGTGGTCTCAATGACTCTCTTGCGCATGAGCATCGTCGGCTCCTCCTCCGCGCGGCAAACCCCGTTTTCTTCATTATACTTCATCCCGCCGGTATGTGGGGATGGATTGTGTAAATTTTACAGTGCAAAATGATTGACATCCATCGCCGCAGATGCTACCATAGATTTCGCAAAGTTAGTTACGGCTAACATTTTGAGGAGGCTGCGCATGAATTCCTGCATTCCGCTGAAATCATTGAAGGACGGCCAGTCGGGTCAGGTGGAGAAAATCGAGCTGGAGGGCGCGACCAAGCGCCGCCTGATTGAGATGGGCATCACGCCAGGCACGCGCGTGGGCGTGCTGAAGCGCGCGCCGCTGGGCGATCCCATCGAGATCCTGCTGCGCGGCTTCTCGCTGACCATCCGTGGAACCGACGCGGAGCGAATTTTCGTCTCGGAGGTGCGTCCATGAACATCACCATCGCGCTGGCCGGCAATCCCAACAGCGGCAAAACCACGCTGTTCAACGCGCTGACCGGCTCCAACCAGTATGTGGGCAACTGGGCGGGCGTGACCGTGGAGCGCAAGGAGGCCGTGTTTGAGCTGGCCGACGACCGCGCCACGCTGGTGGATCTGCCGGGCGTGTATTCCCTCTCGCCCTATTCCATCGAGGAGAACATCACCCGCCACTTCATCGCCCAGCATCAGCCCGACGTGGTGCTGAACATCGTGGACGCGACGAATCTGGAGCGCAACCTCTATCTGACGCTGCAGCTGATGGAGCTGGAGCGGCCGGTGGTGGTGGCGCTGAACATGATCGACGAATTAAAGCGCCGGGGCGAAACCATCGACTGCGCGCGCCTGTCCCAGCAGCTGGGCGCGCCGGTGGTGCCCATCTCCGCCAAGCGCCGGGAGGGCTTCGACGAGATGTTCCGCGCCATCCATGAGCAGGCGCACCATCCGCAGATCGCCTATCCCGCCCGCCATTACGAATCCTCCACCCGGGACGCGCTGCGGCAGATCGTCGAAGCGCTGGGCGGACTGACGGCCCATAGCGCCTTCGATTCCGACGAGCACCTCGCCCATCGCGGCGCGGACGAGCGCGACGACGACCATTCCGCCCGCGCCAGCCACGCCCATATCGGCGGCTACGACGACGAGGGCGACGTGGACTTCGCCCCGCCCACCACGTGGGTGGCGCTGAAGCTGCTGGAGGGCGACGAGCTACTCAGACAGACGGCGCGCCTGTCCGACGCTCAGCGCGCGCGCATCCGCCGCGCTGTGGACGAATACGTCGCCCGCGGCCAGAAGATCCACCCGGGCATCGACTCGCTGACGCTGGTGGTGGACGCGCGCTATAAATACATCGAGGAAATCCTCGCCGGATCGGGCTATCGCCGGCACGAGCACGAAATCTCGCGGTCGGATCGCATCGACCGGATCGTCACCCACAAATACCTCGCCTTCCCCATCTTCTTCGCCGTGATGGCGCTGATGTTCGCCGTCACCTTCGGCCCCATCGGCACGGCGCTGTCCAACGGCACGGAGGCGCTGGTGTCGCAGCTGGGCGCGTGGGCCGCGGCGGGGCTGGAGGCCGTCCATTCGCCCGAATGGGTGCGCTCGCTGGTGCAGAGCGGCGTGATCGCTGGCGTGGGCGGCGTGCTGGTGTTCCTGCCCCAGATTCTGCTGATCTTCCTGTTCATGTCCATTCTGGAGGACAGCGGCTACATGGCCCGCGCGGCGTTCATCACCGACCGGCTGCTGCGGCGCTTCGGCCTGTCCGGGCGTTCGTTCATTCCCATGCTGATGGGCTTCGGCTGCACCACCACGGCCATCATCGCCGCCCGCGGCGTGGAAAACGAACGCGACCGGCGCATGACCATCATGCTCACGCCGTTCATGAGCTGCGGCGCAAGGCTGCCCGTCTACGCGCTGTTCACCGCGGCTTTCTTCCCCGGCCATCGCACGCTGGTGGTGCTCAGCCTGTACGCGCTGGGCATGGTGATGATGATCGTCTGCGGCCTCATCCTGCGCAAAACGACCTTCCGCGAGGGCGATTCGCCGTTCCTGATGGAGCTGCCGCCCTATCGCGTGCCTCACGCGAAGAGCGTGCTGCGCCGCCTGTGGGATCGCGCCAAGGATTTTCTGACCCGCGCGGGCACGCTGATCTTCGCCATGAGCGTGCTGATCTGGTTCATGCAGTCCTTCACGCCCGGCCTTCAGTGGACGGAGGATTCCTCCCTGTCCATCTTCGGCCGCCTCGGCGCGGTGATCGCGCCCATCTTCGCCCCGCTGGGCTTCGGACAGTGGGAAAAGGGCGTGGCGCTGCTGTCGGGCCTCGTGGCCAAGGAGGCCGTGGTCTCCACGCTGCAGGTGCTCTATTCCGCGGGCAGCGCCGGCGAACTGACCCACGCCATCGCCGCTCACTTCACGCCGCTGTCGGCCTATTCCTTCCTAGTGTTCATCCTGCTGTACGTGCCCTGCGCGGCGGCGCTGGCCGCCGCCCGGCGCGAGCTGCGCTCCCGGAAGTACTTCTGGATGACCATCGGCATCCAGCTGGGCACGGCCTATGCCGTCTCCCTGCTGGTCTATCAGATCGGACGGCTGTTCGTCCATTAAAACGCGCCTGAAGCCTCGGCAGACGGCAGAAACGGTATCCATACCGCCGCCTCATCTTCAGAATAGCGCTTCGGAAGCGAGGGAGAAAGACATGCTCGGCACCGCCATCGGCGCGGCGATCCTCCTGACCGCCGCGGGAATCCTCTTCAGAAAAATCCGCGCGTTCTCCCGCTCCAAGGGCCAGTCCGGCTGCGACGCATGTCCCTACTGCCATAGCTGCCGCCGCACAAAGGTGGAAAAAAACAAGTAACCATCCCCAAAAATCAAACCGGGCAGGCACGAAGACCCCCCCATTCTTCGCGCCTGCCCGGTTTTTTGAAAAACCCGATAAGCCCTGTGTCAATCCCATTCATACAACAGAACCCATCGTCCTTTTCCACGCACAAAAACAAGCCCCCGTCCCAACGGGACGAGGACTCGTTCGCAAAACCCAGGCGCAAAGCGCGACCAACGCGCTGCCGCGCCGTCACTACGCGCAATGTTTCATCAGAAACGTCCACGCAGGTCGTGGCGCGCCGACCACCGGCGCGCCACGACCGTCGCCTACCGCGCGCCAGCGATTGCCGTCGGGCGCTGCCCGATTAGGCTTTGCCGTCGCAGCCCAGAACGTCGACGAGCTTGTGCTCGACCATGTTCTTGATGGCGATGCGGGCGGGCTTGAGGTACTGGCGGGGATCGAAGTGATCCGGATGCTCCGCGAAGTACTGGCGGATGCAGGCGGTCATGGCCAGACGCAGGTCAGAGTCGATGTTGATCTTGCAGACAGCGCCCTTGGCAGCCTGACGGAGCTGCTCCTCGGGGATGCCGACGGCGTCGGGCATCTTGCCGCCGTTCTCGTTGATGATCTTCACGAATTCCTGCGGAACGGAGGAGGAGCCATGCAGAACGATCGGGAAGCCCGGCAGACGCTTGGCGACTTCGTCCAGAATGTCGAAGCGCAGCGGCGGCGGAACGAGGATGCCCTTTTCGTTGCGGGTGCACTGCTCGGCCTTGAACTTGTAAGCGCCGTGAGAGGTGCCGATGGCGATGGCCAGAGAGTCAACGCCGGTC
>USDD01000131.1 GCA_900553265.1 uncultured Eubacteriales bacterium | reverse complement strand
AAGGCGGCCGTCATACCCCGTTCTTCAACGGCTATCGTCCGCAGTTCTACTTCCGCACCACCGACGTTACGGGCAACATCAAGCTGCCGGACGGCGTTGAGATGGTTATGCCGGGCGACAACATCGACATGGAGATCACGCTGATCACCCCCATCGCGTGCGAAGAAGGTCTGCGTTTCGCTATCCGCGAAGGCGGCCGCACCGTTGGTTCCGGCGTCGTCACCAAGATCCTCGGCTAATTGAATATGCTTCAGGAACCCCTTTCGATTTTCGAAAGGGGTTCCTTTTGCGTTGGAAGAAGGAAAATGTCTTTCGAGCAGAAACGACAATTTTTCTGAAAAAGCTGGTGCATTATGAAAGGAAGTGTGATATAATCAATTTAATAAAATAACTTCGGGGGAGGGTATTCATATGGACGAACGGAGACTGCAGCTGACGGAGGGCTGGCAGGTCGGGCTGGTGGACGACGCGGCGCTCTGCGGGGAGATCACGCGCTTTTCGGAGCTGAAGGTCGAAAAGGTGCCGGCGACGGTGCCCGGAGACTGGGTGCTGGATTACGTCCGCGCGGGCAGGCTGGAGGAACCTTACTATCAGGACAATTATCTGAAAATTCAGGACTACGAGAGCCATCACGTGTTTTACGGCACGACCTTCCAATGGGAGGGCGGCGCGCAGCGCGTGGAGCTGGAGTTCGAGGGAATCGACACGGTGGCCGACGTCTATCTGAACGGTCGGAAGCTCGGCCGCGCGGAGAACATGTACATTTCGCATGCCTTCGCCGCCGATGGACTGCGCCCGGGTGAGAATGAGCTGATGGTGCACATCCTGCCGGCGGTGCTCGAGGCGCGCAAGTATCCCATCAGCATGTTCAGCGATACGCTGAAGTACAACTACCCTGCGCTGGTGATTCGCAAGGCGACCCACATGTTCGGCTGGGACATCTGCCCGCGCATCGTGTCCTCCGGCCTGTGGCGCGGCGTTTCGGTGGTGCAGAGGAAGGCGGAGTACGTCCGGGACGCGTTCGCATGGGTCAATCAGATTCAGGCGGACGGCAGCCTGCGCTGCTCGCTGGGCTATGAGCTGGAGCTGGGCCGGGAGTGCGCGCAGCGATATTCGCTGCGGGTGGAGGGCGTTTCGGGCGACAGCCGCTTCGCGGCGGAGACGAGTCTCTGGCACACCTTCGGGCGGCTGCACTTCTCGGTGGAGAAGCCCCGGCTCTGGTGGCCGAGAGGCTATGGCGAGCCGGCGCAGTACGACATCTCCGTGATTCTGCTGCGCGACGGTGAGGAAATCGACCGGCTGAACCTGCGTCAGGGCCTGCGCACGGCGGAGCTGATTCACGACGACACGCTGGACGAAAAGGGCGAGGGCGAGTTCTGCTTCGTCATCAACGGCCGGCGCGTTTACATCAAGGGAACCAACTGGGTGCCCGTCGACGCGTTCCATTCCAACGACGAGGCGCGCACGCCCGGAATCATCGAGCTGGTGAAGGACGTGGGCTGCAACGCAATGCGCGTCTGGGGCGGCGGCGTTTACGAGAGCGAGCTGTTCTACAATCTGTGCGACGAAAACGGCATTCTCATCTGGCAGGATTTCATGATGGCCTGCGGCGTCTATCCGCAGACGGAGCGCATGAAGCGCCAGCTGGAGGACGAGGTGCGCTCGACGGTGCGCCGGCTGCGCCGCCATGCGTGCATCTGCCTGTGGGCGGGGGACAATGAGTGCGACCAGAACTACTGCTGGGGCGACAACAGGCGCGATCCCTCGCTGAACGTGCTGACCCGCGGCGTGATTCCCGCCGTGCTGCGCGACGAGGACTGCTCCCGGCCCTATCTGCCCAGCTCACCCTATGTCTCCTCCGAGGCCTTCCGTCAGGGACGGCAGCAGGAGACGCCCGAGCAGCACCTCTGGGGCCCGCGCGACTACTTCAAGAGCCATTTCTACCACGACCACAGCGCGACTTTTGCCAGCGAGATGGGCTATCACGGCTGCAATTCGCCTAAGAGCCTGAAGCGCTTTCTGGGCGACCGGACATGGCCGGTGGACGGCAATCCCATGTATCTGTACCACGCGGCCTCGCCGGAGCTGGGCGAAGCGCCCTACAACTACCGCATTCCGCTGATGTCCGGCCAGCTGAAGACGCTGTTCGGGCAGGAGCCGCGGAATCTGGACGAGTACGCCCGGATGAGCCAGATTTCTCAGGCCGAGGCGAAGAAGTACTTCGTGGAGAGCTTCCGCTGCCGCAAGGGCCGGCGGACGGGTCTGATCTGGTGGAACATCATGGATTGCTGGCCGCAGATCTCCGACGCGGTGGTGGACTATTACTTCTGCCGGAAGCTGGCGTACTTCTTCATTCGCCGCAGCCAGCAGCCCGTCTGCCTGATGATGGACGACCACACCGGTGAGAACGTGGTCTACGGCGTGAGCGACCGCTTTGAGGACTGCGCGGTGCATTACAAGGTGACGGATGTGGAGACGGAGCGGGTCGTGGCCGAGGCGGACGACGTGCTGCGCGCCGACGCGTCCACGCCGCTGATTGCCGTGCGCGACGATGGCGGGGCGCATTTCTACCTGATCGAGTGGGAGAACGCGGACGGTGAGAAGGGCCGCAACCACTACCTTCAGGGCAGGCCGAGCTGCGACTATGCGTGGTATCTGCGCTGCCTGAAGCAGGCGGGCTTCGACGAGTTCGAGGGCTTTGGGGAAGACTGAAAAAAGGCTTGCATTCGGCGGCAGGATATGGTAGTATACCCCTCGGAAGGATGAAAAAAGCGGGGGATGGATATGCCGGCCTACAAGGACATGTTTTCGAGAAACGCGGCGTTCCAGCAGTTCGAGACGCTCAAGCGCAACCGCGAGAAGCGCACGCATCAGCGGCTGTTCTTTCTGGAGGGCGTTCATCCCATCGAGCAGGCCATTGCCGCGGGCTATGAGTTTTACGCCATTGGCTGCGACGCGGAGGAGCGGCTGTCCGGCTGGGCCAACGACATGATTCGCCGCGCGAACCCGGAGATCGTCTATCGCATGGCGCACGCGCTGCGTCAGGAGCTGTCCGACCGGGAAAATCCCTGCGAGCTGGTCTGTCTGGTGCGCATGCGTCCGGAGCTGAAGACCATCGACGCGCCCGACGCGCTGTACACGGTGTTCGACCGGCCCAGCTCACCCGGCAATCTGGGCACGGTGATCCGCTCCGCCGACGCGTTCGGCTGCCGCAGCGTGCTGACCACCGGCCACGGCGCGGATCTCTACGATCCGCAGTGCATTCGCGCCAGCATCGGAACGCTGTTCCATGTGTCTCATGCCGCGCTGGGTTCCTGCGACGAGGCGCTGAAGTTTCTGGACGCGCTGCCCGAGCGGCCGCTGGTGCTGGGAACCAGCGCCCACGGCACGGTGAACATCGACGAGGTGGACCTGACCGGCCCGGTGGCGCTGATTATCGGCAACGAGACCTTCGGCCTGTCCAAGGCGTGGAAGGAGCGCTGCGACGTGCTGGCGAGGATTCCCATCTTTGGCGCGGCGTCGTCGCTGAACGTGGGCTGCGCCACGTCTATCTGCCTGTACGAGATCGCGCGGCAGCGCGCCAACGGGAAAAAATGAGCTTTGCGGACGCGTCAAAGAGCGGCGCGTCCGTTTGCATGAAGGAGGAAAAAGAATGAAACTGTCTCTGGACGGAGCGTGGCGCGGCGAGGGCTTTGCGCCCGACGGCCGGCGCATCGCCTTTGAGGGGCGCGTGCCCGGCTGCGTGCACGCCGATCTCCTGCGCAACGGCACGTTGAAGGAGCTCTTCTGGCGAAACAACGCCGAGGAATCCCAGTGGGTGGAAAAGTGGAACTGGGCCTACGAGCGCGAGTTTGACGCGCCCGAGGCATGGGAGGACGCGGAAATCGAATTCGGCGGGCTGGACACCTGCTGCCGCGTGTTCCTGAACGGCTTGGAGATCGGCGCGGCGGACGACATGTTCGTGCCCCACGTCTTCCCGGCGAAGGGTCTGCGCAAGGGCGGCAACACGCTGCGCGTGGTGTTTCTGTCGCCCATCGCCATGACGGCGGGTCTGCCCGAGCGCCCGGCGGCGTTCACCTGCGAGCGGCTGTACACCCGCCGCATGCAGTGCACCTATTCCTGGGACTGGGTGGATCGCTTCGTGACCATGGGAATCTTCCGGTCGGTCTGTCTGCATCGTCCGGAGCGCCGCGAGGTGGACGATCTGCGCGCGGAGACGCGCTGTCTGGACGACTTCGGCGCGCAGCTGTTCGTGCAGGCGAAGTTTCGCGGGGCGGGGGAGGAGACCTTCTGCCGCCTGACGCTTAAGGATCCCGACGGCGCGGTGGTCTGGACGAAGCGGCGCAGGATTGTCGAGGACGCGATTTCGGAGACCATCGACGTGGAGCAGCCGCGGCTGTGGTGGCCCAACGGCTATGGCGAGCAGCCGCTGTATCGGCTGACGGCGGCGGTGGAGGACGGCGAGCGGGTGCTGGACGAGCGCGCTCTCTCGGTGGGCATTCGCACCGCGCGCATCTTCCAGCCTCGGGATCTGCCCGGCAGCGAGGGCTTCGAAAAGTGCCTGAAGCTCAAGCGGAGCCCGCACGTCTCGGGCGAAAACGCCTTCTGGGATCGCAACGAGGAGGACGAATTCTCCGGCTTCCGGCTGATCGTCAACGGCGTGCCCATCTTCTGCAAGGGCGCGAACTGGGTGCCCTGCGAGCCGTTCCCCTCGGAGGAGACGCCGGAGAAGATCGAGCGGCTGCTGAGCATGGCGCAAAAGGCGCACATGAACATGATCCGCGTCTGGGGCGGCGGCATCTTCGAGCAGGACGCGTTTTACGAGACCTGCGACCGGCTGGGCCTGATGGTCACGCAGGATTTCCTGATGGCCTGCGGGCGCTATCCCGAGTGGAACGACGATTTCCTGGCGCATCTGCGCATGGAGGCGCGGCACGCGGCGCTGCGGCTGCGCAGCCATGCATGTCTGGTCTGGTGGACGGGCGACAACGAGAACGGCATGGACGGCGACGAGGACATGGTGGATTACGGCGGCCGGCGCTCGGCGCTGCGCGCCATCGGCCCGGTGCTGGAGCAGCTGGATCCCAACCGGCCCTTCCTGCCCTCCAGTCCCTACGGCGGCCGGCCCTACGGCTCCATCACCCGGGGCACGACCCACAACACCAACTACATCGGAGAGTGGTTTTCCTACATTCGACACCACGACATGCAGGACTACCGCACGTATTTCGACGGCTATCTGTCGCGCTTCTGCGCCGAGGAGCCGGTGATGGGCATGCCGTCGGCCGCGTCGCTGCGGAGATTTCTGACGGATGAGGACATCTTCGGCGATGACGAGGGCATGCTGCGCTTCCACACGAAGAACAATCCCTCCGAGGCGTTCAGAGAGTTTCAGATTTACGACTATCTGTGCGCTATCACGGACAAGCTGCTGGGCGCGCCGCGCTGCCCGGAGGACAAGATCGCCAAGCGGCAGTATGTGCAGTACGAGTGGGTGCGCATCACTATGGAGCTGTACCGGCGGGAGAAGTGGTTCTCGTCCGGGCTGATTTACTGGATGCTCAACGACTGCTGGCCGGCCTGCGGCTGGGCCATAATCGACTACTACGCGCGGCCCAAGGCGGCGTGGTATGGCTTCCGCCGCGGGG
>USDD01000130.1 GCA_900553265.1 uncultured Eubacteriales bacterium | reverse complement strand
AAAGTGCTTGTGCGCTGCGATTTCAATGTTCCGATGAAGGATGGCAAGATCACCAACGACAAGCGCATCGTGGCCGCGCTGCCGACGATCAAGAAGCTGATCGCGGACGGCGGCAGGGTCATCCTGTGCAGCCATCTCGGCAAGCCGAAGAACGGCCCGGAGGCGAAGTTCTCCCTCGCGCCGGTGGCGGCGCGCCTGAGCGAGTATCTGGGCAAGCCGGTCGTGTTCGCGGATGACGATACTGTTGTCGGCGAGAACGCGAAGGCCGCCGTCGCCGCGATGAAGGACGGCGACGTGGTGCTGCTCCAGAACACCCGCTTCCGCAAGGAAGAGACCAAGAACATCGAGGATTTCTCCAAGGAGCTGGCCTCTCTGGCGGATTGCTATGTGGATGACGCGTTCGGCTCCTGCCATCGCGCGCACTGCTCCACCGAGGGCGTGACCAAGTTCCTCTCCCCGTGCGTGGCCGGTTACCTGATCGGCAAAGAGCTGGATATCATGGGCAAGGCGCTGGAGAACCCGGATCGCCCGTTCGTGGCGGTGCTGGGCGGCGCGAAGGTGGCCGACAAGCTCAACGTCATCGAAAACCTGCTGGAGAAGGTCGATACCCTGATTATCGGCGGCGGCATGGCGTATACCTTCCTGAAGGCGAAGGGCTACGGCGTGGGCAAGAGCCTGCTGGACGAGACGAAGATCGACTACTGCAAGGATATGATGGCCAAGGCCGAGGCGAAGGGCGTCAAGCTGCTGCTGCCGGTCGATACCGTCTGCATTAAGGACTTCCCGGACCCGATCGACGCGGCGGTTGAGACCGTGACCGTGGACGCGGATGCGATTCCGGCGGACATGGAGGGCTGCGATATCGGCCCCAAGACCCGCGAGCTGTTTGCCAACGCCGTCAAGGGCGCCAAGACCGTCATCTGGAACGGCCCGATGGGCGTGTTCGAGAACCCGACCCTCGCGGCCGGCACGCTGGCCGTGGCGCAGGCGATGGCCGACAGCGACGCTGTGACCATCATCGGCGGCGGCGATTCCGCGGCGGCGGTCGAGCAGATGGGTCTGGGCGACAAGATGACCCACATCTCCACCGGCGGCGGCGCATCCCTCGAGTATCTCGAGGGCAAGGTGCTTCCGGGCGTTGCCTGCCTTGACGAAAAGCTGTAAATGATTCGCCCTGAGCGGCCTTGGGGTCGCTCAGGGTCTTTATGAATGAGTAGGAGGAACAACATCATGCGTAAGCCGATTATTGCCGGAAACTGGAAGATGAACAAGACCCCCAGCGAGGCGCGCGAGCTGGTTTCCGCGCTGATTCCGCTGGTTAAGGACGCGAAATGCGACGTGGTGGTCTGCACCCCGGCGGTGGACTTCGCGGCGGTGAGCGAGGTCATCAAGGGCACGAACATCAAGCTCGGCGCGGAGAACATGCACTGGAAGGAATCCGGCGCGTACACGGGCGAGCTGAGCGCCGCGATGCTCAAGGAATCCGGCGTGGAATACGTCATCCTTGGCCACAGCGAGCGCCGCCAGTACTTCGGCGAGACGGACGCGACGGTGAACCAGCGCGTGCTGGCAGCCGTCAAGGCGGGGCTGACCCCGATCATCTGCGTGGGCGAAAAGAAGGAAGAGCGCGAGGCGGGCTACACCAACGCGCTGGTGACCTATCAGACGCAGATCGCGCTCTCCGGCCTGACGGCGGACGAGGTGAAGCACGTGGTCATCGCCTATGAGCCGGTTTGGGCGATCGGCACCGGCCTGACCGCGACGGACGAGCAGGCGAACGAGACCATCGGCGTGATCCGCGAGGCGGTTCGCGCGGCCTACGGCGACGCGGCGGACGACGTGCGCATCCAGTACGGCGGCTCGATGAACCCGAAGAACTGCAAGGGTCTGATGGCGCAGCCGGAGATCGACGGCGGCCTGATCGGCGGCGCGTCCCTCAAGGCGGAGGATTTCTCCAAGGTCGTGCGTTTCGACGCATAAAGGAGCAAGTATGGCAAAGAAACCTGTTCTGCTTTGCATCATGGACGGCTTCGGCTGGGTGCCGGAGCAGACGTTCGGCAATGCGATTGCGGCGGCCAAGAAGCCGAACCTCGACCGTCTGTTTGAAACCTATCCCTATACCACGATTCAGGCCTCCGGCATGGCGGTCGGCCTGCCGGAAGGGCAGATGGGCAACAGCGAGGTCGGCCACACCAACATGGGCGCGGGCCGCATCGTCTATCAGCAGCTGACGCTGATCACCAAGTCCATCATGGATGGCACGATGAAGGAAAACGACGTGCTGGTGCGCAACATGCGCGCGGCCATCGACGCGGGCAAGGCCGTTCACCTGATGGGTCTGCTCGGCACGGGCGGCGTGCACAGCCACATCGACCACCTGTTCGGCCTGCTCGATCTGGCCAAGCATCTGGGCGCGAAGAAGATCTACGTGCACTGCATCATGGACGGCCGCGACACCGACCCGCATTCCGGCAAGGGCTTCATCGCCGACCTTCAGAAGAAGCTCGACGAGATCGGCGTGGGCGAAATCGCGACCGTCACCGGCCGCTACTACGCGATGGACCGCGATTCCAACTGGGATCGCGAGGAGAAGGCCTACGCGGCGCTCGTCTACGGCGAGGGCAACCACGCGAGCAGCGCGATGGAGGCCATCGAAAAGAGCTACGCCGACGACGTGACGGATGAGTTCGTCGTGCCGTGCGTCACCTGCGAGGGCGGCCGTATTCAGGAGGGCGACACGGTTGTGTTCATCAACTTCCGCCCGGATCGCGCGCGCCAGATCACCCGCATCTTTGTGGATGACGATTTCAAGGGCTTCGAGCGCCGCTATGGCCGCTTCCCCGTGCACTATGTCTGCATGGCGGAATATGACGCGACCATGCCGAATGTCGAGGTCGCCTATCCGCCGGTGGAGCTGACCAACGTGCTGGGCGAATACCTCGCCAAGAACGGCAAGACGCAGCTTCGCATCGCGGAGACGGAAAAATACGCCCACGTGACGTTCTTCTTCAACGGCGGCGTGGAAGCGCCCTACGAGGGCGAGGATCGCAAGGTCATCCCCAGCCCGAAGGTTGCCACCTACGACCTCAAGCCGGAGATGAGCGCTTACGAGGTGGCCGACGAGTGCGCCAAGCGCATCCGCAGCGGCAAATACGACGTGGTGATCCTCAACTTCGCGAACTGCGACATGGTGGGTCACACCGGTGTGTTCGACGCGGCGGTGAAGGCGGTCGAGGCGGTTGACGCCTGCGTGGAAACCGTTTGGGAGGCCGTTCGCGATATGGGCGGCTGCATGTTCCTGACCGCCGACCACGGCAACGCCGACAAGATGGAAAATCCGGACGGCACGCCGTTCACCGCGCACACCACCAACCCGGTTCCGTTCCTGGTCGCGGGCTGCGGCAACGTGGAGCTCCGCGCGGGCGGCTGTCTGGCGGATATCGCGCCGACCATGCTGCCCTACATCGGGCTGCCCGTGCCGAAGGAAATGACCGGCAAGAGCATCATCGAAGACTGATAGATTCCGCGCCGACAGGGGTTCACGCCTCTGTCGGCGTTTTTTTGGACTCCTTCAGTCACGGCGAACTCCCTCAGTCACGGCTATGCCGTGCCAGCTCCCTCGAAGAGGGAGCTCTTTTATCAGGTTATTCGCTATCTGGGCAAAAAATCGAGGGAGGAGCACTTTGTAAAGTCTCGGTAGTGAAAAAACAATATCTCCCTCTTAGAGGGACGTTTGAAATCGGTGCCGCCTGTGGCGGAATCAGCCGATGAAAAACGCCGAAGGTTGGCTGCCGAAAGGCAGACGGAAGGAGTAAGGCGCACGCGCATTGAAGGGCACAGGAAAATTTTTGAAGGATTCGGGAACGATTTGGGCAGCTCATCCGTCTAAATATCAGAAGGAACACGGAAGGAGGGGCGCGAATGGAGCGCGAGAACATTGCCCGCGCGGCGAAGGGCGACGCGAACGCCTTTGAAACGCTGATGGGCGCATACGAAAAGAAAATCTATGCGCTGTGCCTGCGGATGATGGGCAATCCGCACGACGGGGAAGACGCGGCGCAGGAGGCCATGCTGCGGATATGGCGCACGATCGGCCAGTATCGGTTTGAGAGCGCGTTTTCCACATGGGTATACCGGGTGACGGCTTCCTGCTGCATGGACGCGATACGCAAGCGCCAGCGCCACGAGCAGCCGTCGCTGGAGGAAATGGGCGAGGCGAGCGGCTTTGACCCGGCGGACGACAGCGAGACCCCGCAGGAGCAGACGGAGCGGAAGGAAACCCGGAGCGCGATCCGGCAGGCGATTGCCGCCGTGCCGGAGGGGATGCGCGAGGTGTTCCTTCTGCGGGACGTGCACGGCCTGAGCGTCGAGGAGACGGCGCAGGCGCTGCAAATCGCGCAGGGAACGGTGAAATCGAGATTGGCGAGGGCGAGGGAGAAGATCGCCGCGGAGCTGAAACGGCGCGGCGTCGGACAAACGGGAGGTGAACGACATGCGGTGTGAGGAACTGGAGGCCATCGTCTTTTCCGGGCGGGAAATCACGGCGGAAGAGCGGGCGGAAATGGAAGCGCACGCTGAGACGTGCGAAGCATGCCGTGCGCTGATGGATAATGCGGACGCGCTTCGCGGGATGCAGCGGATCGACGAGGATGTGACGCCGCCGGAATCCTTCACAAGGGGCTGGCGCATGGCGATTCGGCAGACGCCGCGCGTCATTTCCATCAGCGACTGGATGCGGCGCAAGGGCGTTCGGGTCATCGGGTATGCGGCCTGCGCGGCGCTGGTGTTCGCGGCGGGCACAGGCGTCGGACGGCTGGGCAGAAACGAAAAAAACGTGGCGCGGACGGCCTACGATTACGACTACGGCGCTTCCGATACCTACGAAACCTATCCGCAGGAGGATGCGGTTGCGCTTTACGAGAACAGTGCCCCGGCGCTTGGCGCGCGCAGCGCGGCGGAAAAGGGCGCGGCGAACGACAGCACGGCGGAGGACGAGAAGAAGATCGTCCGCAACGCATGGCTGACCCTGAAAACCGAGCGCTTTGACGAGGCGGTTTCCGCGCTCTGCGGGCAGATCGAGCAGGCGGGCGGCGTTGTCGAGAGCCGAGACATCAGCGGCGCGAAGAACGCGAGCCGAAGCGCAAGCCTGACGCTGCGCGTGCCGAGCGATATGCTGGACGGCGTGCTCTCCGGCGCGGGCGAGTGGGGCGAGGTGACGCGCGAGCAGACCAGCGCCGTCGATATGACGAGCGCCTACACGGACAACGCATCCCGGCTGGAAAGCGCGCGGGCGAAGAAGCGGCAGCTGGACGCGCTCTATGAAAAGGCCGAAACCATGGAGGACATCATCACGCTGACCGACGCGATCTTCGACGTGCAGGAGGAGATCGAGTGGCTGGAGGGGCAGAATCGCCGGATTGACAATCAGGCCAGCATGGCGACTCTGTATGTGACCATCAACGAAAAGAGCAGCGCGGTCGCCGCCAAGCAGCCGCTCCTGACCCGGATGGGCGAGGAATTCGTCGAGGGCATGGAGAATTTCGGCGAGTTCGTTTTCGGCGCGGTGCTCGGCCTGATCTACGCGCTGCCGTGGGCGGCGGCCGCGGCGGCTGTGATCGCGCTGGCGAGGCACTGGGTTCGGAAAAAGAAGAAGCAGTAAAAGAGGATTGCGAAGATGAAACGATTTATCGCGCTGGGCGCGCTTGCGCTCTGCCTGCTCAGCGGAA
>USDD01000129.1 GCA_900553265.1 uncultured Eubacteriales bacterium | reverse complement strand
GCATGAACGTCATGACCATCGGCGATCTGGCCAAGGCCGATCCCGAGCTGATTCGGAGCCGTTTGGGGAAGAACGGCGTTATGCTCTGGCGCTTTGCCAACGGCGCGGATCATTCGCCGGTCATGCCCGCGGAATTTGTGCCGCCGATCAAATCCGTGGGCCACGGCACAACCTGCATGTGCGATCTGGAGGCAGAGTATCCGGTGTGGCTGGTGCTGTACGAGCTGGCGCAGGACGTGGGCCATCGCCTGCGGAAGAACGGATTGGCGGCGAGGGGCGTGCAGATCACGGTCAAGGATAATGACCTGGATTACCGGCAGTATCAGACGCCGCTGCCCTTTCCGAGCCAGTCGCCGCTGGAGATTTCGCAGGCGGGCTTTGCGCTTTTCCGTCAGCACTATTTCTGGGAGAAGCCCGTGCGAGCGCTGACCATTCGCGGCATCAATCTTGTATCGGCGCGCCAGCCGGTGCAGCTGGATATGTTCTGCAACGCCGAGGCGCGGGAAAGGCGCAGGGCGCTGGACGACTGCGTGGACGAAATTCGCCGCCGGTTCGGCAATCGGGCTATTTGCGCCGCGTCGCTCATGGGCGATCTGAAGATGGCGCAGGACAAATGCGAAATGGTCATGATGCCGGGCCTGATGTATCAATAACGCTGCTTCCTTCATGGCGTCTGAGTCGCCGGTATGCGCCATGGGGTTTGATTACCGGCAGGTGCTGGACATTGAAATGAACGGAGGGTTGAATGGAAAAGAAATTGACGAAGGCAGTGCCAGCAGTGTCACATATTTATCGGCGCAGATTCGCCGTCCTTTGCCCGGAATGCGGCGCGAGGGTCTGCGATATCTCGCCCGGCAGCCGTGTAGAGCAGTTTACGGAAAACGATGAGAAGCGCCCGCCATGGGAGCCGGACGTGTTTGTGAAATGCTCGGCCTGCAAAACGGAATTATATCTCTACAAGATAACTGAATAACGATTTTTACTTGGGAAGAGTACTGCGCGAGCCATCCCGCCGACGGCCATGGAGCCGTTCCGGCTGAGGATGCGCGATCAATGACGGAGAGCCTACAAGTAGCTTATTGGCTATGCATAGGCTCTCTGTCTTTTTGCGATAGGCTGCTTGGGGCTCCGAAAGGAGCAATTCATGAAAAATGCCTGCAGCATATTTTACCGGCCTCCGATTTCCACTAACGAATTTTTCAAAGGTGCAATCAGGCTGCACCTTTGGTTGCTACCATGCAGCCAGAGCCAAGGGAAAGGAGGGGATCGGCAGTGACCGCAATCGAAAGGCGCACGGAAATCATGCGCATTCTGACGGCGCGGCGTTCGAGCAATATTCGCACGCTGGCGACGGAGATGGGCGTATGCAGGCGCACAATCTGTACGGATATTGAAATTCTCACTGCCGATTATCCTCTGGAAACGTCCCGCGGCAACGGCGGCTGCGTGAGGGTGGCTCAGTGGTACCATCCGCACCGGAACATCCTTTCCGGTGAGCAGCAGCGCGTCCTTGCCGAGATCATCCAGACGGCCAGTGAGCAGCAAGCCAAAGTCCTGCGCGAAATGCTCCTGGAATATGGCTCTCCGAAAACAAGGCAGACCTTACAGGAGGGATTCAATGTGCAGTAACAATCTGAAGCTGCCGATCCGGGCCGCGCCCTACAGGCACCAGCGGGAGGCCGCGACGTTTGCGCTGGACAGGCTCATCAAAGGCGGCGGAGCCGCGCTGCTCATGGAAATGGGAACGGGAAAAACGCTCACCACCATCGCCATCGTAGGCCGTCTCTGGCAGGAGAAGCGCGTTCAGCGCCTGCTGGTGGTTGCGCCGCTGTCTATTCTCGGCGTGTGGGAGGATGAATTCCGCAAATTCGCGGATTACGACTATTCTCTCGCTGTGCTGGAGGGCACCGGCGCGCGGAAGGCGGACACCATTCGGCATATGACCGGCGCGGCGCTGCAGGTGCTAGTGGTGAATTACGAGAGCGCATGGCGCTTGGAAAGGGAGCTGGCCGCATGGAAGCCGGACTGCATCGTCTGCGACGAGGGCCACAAGATTAAGACACACAACATCGCCGCCAGCAAGGCGCTGCATCGGCTGGGCGCGAAGGTGCGGTATCGCCTGCTGCTCACCGGCACGGTCATCACCAACAAGCCCATCGACGTGTTCAGCCAGTACAAATTCGCCGATCCCACCGTATTCGGCAGCAGCTTCTACCTGTTCCGCAACCGCTATTTCGACATGGTGGGCTATGGCAATTATACGCCGGTCATGAAGAAAGGCATGGAGGCGGAATTCACCGAGAAACTGCACAGCATCGCCTTTCGGGCGACAAAGGCCGAATGCCTCGACCTGCCGGAATGCACGGACATTGTGCAGCGGGTGGAACTGGAACCTGTCGCCCGGCGCGTGTACCTGCAGCTGGTGAAGGACAGCTATGCAGACCTTACCTCCGGCAGTGTGACCGTGACCAACGTGCTGACAAGGCTTTTGCGACTTTCTCAGCTGACGGGCGGCTTTGTAGGCAATGACGAGGATGCCGCAACGGAGCAGGTTTCCTCTGCCAAGCTGGACGCGCTTTCCGACCTGATCGACAGCGCTGAAAATGATGGTCGCAAGGTGGTGGTCATCGCCAGGTTCCTGCCGGAAATCCACGCCATCGAAAAGCTGCTCCAGAAAAAGCAGCTGAGATACGCGCTGATCCACGGCGGCGTGGCCGACCGTCCCGCCCAGATCGAAGCATTTCAGAACGATCCTGCGGTGCGGGTGTTCGTGGGCCAGATCGCCACGGCGGGTCTGGGCATAACGCTGACGGCGGCCTCCACCATGATCTTCTACTCGCTGGATTATTCTATGAGCAATTACGAGCAGACTCGTGCCCGCATCCATCGCGTGGGCCAGAAGCACCCCTGCACCTATATTCATCTGGTGGCCAAGGGCACCGTGGATGAAAAGGTGCTCAAGGCCCTGCAGGACAAGGCCAATCTGGCCAAGGCGCTGGTAGACGATTACAGGGCGGGCCGAAACCCCTTTGGAGGATGAAATGGAGAACAATCGACTTTTTGAATTGGCCGACGAGCTGAAGGCCCTCCGCGACCGCAAGGACGCGCTGGAGGCCGAGCTGAAGCAGGTCAATATGGACATCGACAACGTGGAATGGCATCTTTCCAACCTGATGGGTGAAATGGAAACGCAGAATTTCACCCGCGCAGGGACGATGTTCTTCCTGTCTACCAAGACCCGCGCCAGCGCCAAGGCCGGCCAGAAGGACGAGCTTTTCGGCGCGCTGCGGGCCAACGGCTACGGCGACCTGATCACGGAGACGATCAACGCCGGTTCCTTGTCCAGCTTCGTCAAGGAGCAGATCGCCGAAAACGAAGATGTACTGCCCGGCTGGCTGGACGGCCTCGTGAATGTCTTTGAGAAAACGACTGTGGGCGTGCGTAAGGCAGCCCGATAAGAAAGGAACAAAGCAATGAGCAATAATGAAATGATCCCTGCAACCAGCTACACCGCCCTTAAGGATTTCAATCTGGCGGAGGCCATGGCCTCGGAAATGAACGGCATGGACGTGAGCTTCGACCGCGTGACGATTCCCGCCGCGGGCGGCACCACCTTTGAACTTCCCGGCGAGCTTCCGGGCGAAACGGATGCGGCTAAGGAATTCACCGGCGTGATCCTCTATCATCATCCGCTGTTCGCCTATTACCGCGAGCGCTTCACAGGCGGCAACAATGCGCCGGACTGCGGCAGCTATGACGGCGTGACCGGCGCAGGCAATCCGGGCGGCGTATGCGCCCAGTGCCCGCTGAACCAGTTCGGCAGCGGCGAAAACGGCGGCAAGGCCTGCAAGAACAAGCGCCGCATCTTTATTCTGCGGGAGGGTGAGCTGATTCCCATCCTGCTGACGCTGCCCACCGGCTCTATGAAGGAGTTTGCCGTGTACGTCAAGCGCTTGCTGGCCAAGGGCAAGAAATCCAGCAGCGTAGTGACGCGGTTCTCTTTGCAGAAGGTGCAGAATTCGGGCGGCATCGCCTATTCCCAGGCGAAATTCGCCGTGGATCGGGTGCTGACGGACGAGGAACAGCGCTACATTTCCGCCATGGCCGAGCAGGTGAAGGCCTTCGCCAGCCGCGTGGCCTATGACGATGCGCCCGGCGAAGTGATTGATCCCGAAACCGGCGAGGTCATGCAGCCGCTGAACTGACGCTTTTCGGAGGGCTGGCAGCCCCAGCCCTCCCATGGAGGTTATTATGAATTACAGATGTGAAACCGAACTGCCTGCCATTAAAGATTATCTTCAAAACGCGCCGGTGGTGGCCTTCGACTTTGAAACCGCGCCATTGCTGCAATATCGGGACGATCCTCGGGCGGCGCTGGATGGGCACCGGGCCTGCATTGTGGGAATTTCTCTGTCTATTTCTGAAGGCTGCGCTATCTATATCCCGCTGGAGCATTTCGACGGCGGCAATGCCGATTCCGATCAGGTGATTCCGTTTCTGCGCGATGCACTCTGGACGAATCCTGCGGTTACGAAGGTGGCCCACAATCTGGCCTTTGAGTCCATGTTTCTGTATGCGCTGGGCATTATCATTCAGCCGCCCTGCTATGACACCATCGCCGCGGCGCAGATGACGCTGAAGAACAGCTTTGAATTCCGCGGCCTGTCCGACAGCGGTCTGAAAAAGCTGGTGCCGGAGCTGCTGGGCGACGAGCTGCCTTCCTTCGAGGACGTGACCGGCGGTAAATTCTTCGACGAACTGAACAGCCATGATCCCGAAACGGTGCGCTATGCCTGTGCCGACAGCGATTACGCCCTGCACCTGTATCGCCGGTTCAACGAATGGTTCGACGCTTTTCTGCCGCGGCATCGCTGGATTGTAGAAAACGTTGAAAGTTCCACGGCGGTCTACTGCGGCCTGATGAAATACAACGGCCTGCTCATGGACGAGCCCGCCATGATCCGCAAGCAGGGCGAATGCGCGGCGCGGCTGCTAGAATTAAGGGAGCAGATTCGCGGCATGATCGGCGACGTAGACGTCGGAGCCAATGCCGGAACGCAGGCGTTCAAGGATTATCTGTTCAAGGAGCTGGGCTTGCCGGTACTCAAGACGACCGCGAAAAACGCTGAGGCTGCGGACGACCAGACGCTGACCATGCTGGCGGAATGGTGCGCGGAAAACCGCCCGGAGCTGGTGCCGTTGTTTGAACTGGTGCAGGAGTACCGGCGCTGGTCGAAGCTGAAAACGACGTATATCGACGGTTATCTGCGCTTCGTCAATCCGGCCACCGGACGCATCCATCCCGATCTTCTGCCGCTGGCAACGGAAACGGGCCGGTTCGCCGCCCGGAATCCCAATATGCAGAACTGCCCGCGCAAGACTAACGACCCGGTGGGCATCCGCGCCTTTATCCTCGCGCCCGAGGGACACGTCCTCGTTTCCTGCGACTTTTCCCAGATTGAGCTGCGCGTGGGCGCATTCTACTGCCGCGACCCGAAAATGCTGGAAACCTACCGCACGGACGGCGACATTCACGCGGCCACCACCAGCGTCATTTTCGGTATTCCCTACGCGCAGGCCGTGGACAAGAATGCTCCGGATTACAAAGAGCGCCGCACGATTGCGAAAAACGTAAACTTCGGCGTGTTCTACGGGCTTTTCCCTCGCGGCCTCCAGAGAACCCTGCGGTTCAAGGCCGGTCTGGACAAGTCGCTGTCGGATTGCGAGGGCATCATCGCCAACCTGAAGGCCGGTTATCCGAACCTTTCCCGCTGGCAGGAGCAGGCCCGGCGTGCCGCTGCAACGCGGCAATACACGCAGACCTTTCT
>USDD01000128.1 GCA_900553265.1 uncultured Eubacteriales bacterium | reverse complement strand
GCGGCGCTGGGCACGACCGGGGAGCTGATGGCGCGGGCGGGCGCGGCGAGCTTCGAGGACGCGTTCGTCCGGCTGGCGGGCGGAGAAGGCTGAGCGAAAAAGCCGCTCCCAGCGAAATTGGCGACGCGTGCGGGGCTGACAGCATCGCCGTGCTGTCCCATGGGCGGCTGGCGGGCGGAACGGAGGAAATGTGAGGATTGAAAGCCGCCGGGCTTTCATGCGGAAGGAGAAAAGGTAGAATGAAACGAGCCATGGCCTTTGCGCGGCGCAATGCCCGGGAGCTGGTGCGGGATCCGCTGACGGTGGGGTTCAGTCTGGGCTTTCCGCTGGTGCTGCTGGCGCTGCTGACCATCATCCAGCGCAATATTCCCGTGTCCATGTTCGAAATCGATCGGCTGGCTCCGGGCGTGGCGGCCTTCGGGCTGACCTTCGCGGCGCTGTTTTCGGCGACGCTCATCGCCCGGGACCGCGCGTCGTCGCTGATGCTGCGGCTGTGCGCGTCGCCCATGCGCCCCGGGGATTTCATCGCGGGCTATCTGGCCCCCATGCTGCCGCTGTGCGCGGCGCAGATCGCCGTGTGCTATGCCGCGGCTCTGGCGGCGGGACTGCATTTTGACGGAAACGCGATTCTGTCCATGCTGATGCTGCTGCCCGCGGCGGCGCTGTACGTCGCCATCGGCCTGCTCTGCGGCACGCTTCTCAATGACCGGCAGGTGGGCGGCGTGTGCGGCGCGCTGCTGACCAATGTCTGCGCGTGGCTCAGCGGCGTCTGGTTCGACTTAAGCCTGCTGGGCGACGGCTTCCGCCGCGCCGCCGAGACGCTGCCCTTCGCCAATTCCGTGACCGCCGCTCGGGCCGCGCTGGCGGGAGAAACTGCCGGGATCGGCGGCCCGCTGCTGAACGTCTGTTTCTGGGCGGCGGGCGTGCTGGCGCTGGCCGTGTGGACGTTCCATCATCGGATGAAGCGGGGTGTGTGAGAAATGCAAACCGGGGTTTCACGAAGAAGCTCCGGCGTTTTTTGACTTGACAACGCGCCTGTGAAGCCATATACTTAAATTGATTGATTTTTGCAGGGAGTGTGGACGGCCATGGGAAACGCGGCGTTGGATCGGGCAGTGGAGAAACTGATTGAGTGCTACAGAAACGGCGGCAAGCTGATGGTCTGCGGCAACGGCGGCAGCGCGTCGGACAGCGCACACATCGTCGGCGAGCTGGTCAAGGGCTTTCTGAAGAAGCGGCCCCTGCCGGCGGAATGGAACGAGGCGCTGGGCGAGAACCGGCTGCAGATGGGCCTGCCGGCGCTGGATCTGACGGCGCAGGGCGCGGTCATCGCCGCCATCGTCAACGATCTGGGCGGCGAGTACATGTTTGCCCAGCAGGTGCTGGCCTATGGTCAGCCAGGCGACATGCTGCTGGGCATTTCCACGTCGGGCAACGCCCGGAACGTGGAGCTGGCCATGCGCGCGGCGAAGCTGAAGGGCGTGACCTGCGTGGGCCTGACGGGCATGGGCGGCGGCCGCCTGCGCGCGCTGAGCGATATTCTGATCGAAGCGCCCGAGACCGAGACCTATCGCGTACAGGAGGAGCACATCAAGCTCTATCACGAACTGTGCGCCCGGGTCGAGGCGGCGTTCTTCGCGGAATAAGAAGGAGAGAAGAGCATGATCGGCGAGATTCGAAGCGAGTCCTTTCGGCTGCGCGCGCGCAGTCTGGGCGCGGAGCTGACCAGTTTCTGCGATCTGCGCGGCGGCGAGTACGAGTATATCTGGCAGAACCGGGAGATCTGGAACGGCCAGTCGCCGCTGCTGTTTCCCATCGTGGGTCGGCTGAAGGGCGACCGCTATCGCCTGAATGGACGGGAGTATTCTCTGAACAAGCACGGTTTTGCCCGGCGGTCGGAGTTTATGCTGGAGACACAGGGCGAGACGGAGATGACCTTCCTGCTGACGGACAGCGTCCAGACGCTGGAGCGCTATCCCTTTCCCTTCGAGCTGCGCGCGCATTACGCGCTGACGGCGGACGGCTTCGTCATGGAGACGCGCGTGCGCAACACCGGCGCGGAGACGATGTGGTTCTCCCTCGGCGCGCATCCGGGCTTCCGGTGCGAGATGGGCGACCAGATCGTCATGGACGCGGAGGAGACGGTGAGCGCGTTCCTGCTGGGCGAAAACGGCCTGCGCGAGCCGGAGCAGGTTCCCGTGTTCGACCATTCCCGCCAGCTCGCCCTCGCGCCCGACACCTTCGCGCGGGACGCGCTGATCTTTGACGGCCTGAAGTCCCGGGGCGCGGCGCTGGTTCGGCGGAACGGGCGCAATGTGCACGTGGATTTCGGCGGCGCGCCCTGTCTGGGCCTCTGGGCCAGGCCCGGCGCGGAATACGTCTGCATCGAGCCGTGGTACGGCGTGGACGACCGCTGGGACGCGGACGGCGACTTCACGCGCAAGGAGCGGATTCAGTCTCTGGAACCCGGCGCGGAGTTCGCGTTCCCGGTGACGGTGAAGGTCTGAAAAAGCAAATCAAACGAAAACCGCCCGCGGAGGCTTCGGAAAACGGAGCGCTCCGCGGGCGGTTTATTGTTTTTATTCTTCAATTCTCAGCGCGCGGCAGGCGTTGTCGTAGAGCGTCTGGGCCATGCGGTCGGGGGCGGCGCCGCGCAGCTCGGCGACTTTGGCCAGCGTGTGGGGCAGGAAGGACGGCTCGTTGCGCTGGCCCCGCAGCGGAACCGGCGCCATGTAGGGGCAGTCCGTCTCGATGAGGATGCGATCCTCGGGCAGATTGCGCGCCACCTCGCTGAGCTTCGGCGCGTTCTTGAACGTCACCGCGCCGGACAGGGAGACGTACAGGCCCAGATCGAGATAGACCTTCGCCGACTCCCAGCTGCCGGTGAAGCAGTGGAGGATGCCCGCGGGCATGCGCCCCGCCGCGGCCCGGGCGCGCAGCATGTCCATGCAGTCGCCGTGGGCCTCGCGGATGTGCAGCTGCACCGGAACGTTCCGGACAAAGGCCAGCTCCAGCTGGCGGTCGAACACCGCGCGCTGGGTCTCCCGGGGAGAGAGATCGTAGTGGTAGTCCAAGCCGATTTCGCCCAGCAGACGGCATTTGGGATGGCTCAGACAGCGCAGAATCGTCGCCTCCGCCTCGTCCGAATAGCGGCAGGCGTTGTGGGGATGCGCGCCGATGGCGGCATAGAGAAACGGATATTCCTCCGCAAGGGCGAACACGCGCGCCTGATTCGGCTCCTCCTCGCAGGGGTCGGCGACCACCAGCGCACGGCGCACGCCCACCTCCCGGAACCGGGCGATCATGTCGGCGCGGTCGCCGTCAAAGGCCGGGTCGGCGATGTGGCAGTGGGTGTCGAACAGATTCATGGATGGATTCCTTCTTTATAAATGGATTTGTCAACGCATTATAGCACGCCCGGCGCGGCGGCGCAAGAAATGCGGCGGGCGATTTAACACAATTGTGCGATGGCGAGCGGAATTGGCCCGGAAAAGAATGATATAATGGAGGGAATCGGAGGCTGACTCTCCGCCGAGGGAGGAATGCGCATGCTTCGGCTGCTTTCAAGGCTGTTTATCAAAAATCGCGACGACGTGGAAAATCCGCAGGTGCGCCGCGCCTATGGAACGCTGTGCGGCGTGCTGGGCGTCGCGCTGAACATTGTGCTGTTCGCGGCCAAATGGCTGGCGGGCACGATGACCGGCTCCATCGCCATCCGCGCCGACGCGTTCAACAACCTGTCCGACGCGGGCTCGTCGGTGATTACGCTGATCGGCTTCAAGGTCTCGGGCAAGCGCCACGACGTGGAGCATCCCTTCGGCCATGGCCGGGCGGAGTACGTCGCCGGGCTGATCGTCGCTATGGTCATCGTGCTGATGGGCTTCGATCTGGCGCGCTCGTCGGTGGAGAAGATCTTCGCGCCCGAGGCCGTGTCCTTCAGCATGCTCTCGGCGGCCATCCTGCTGGGGTCGATTCTCGTCAAGCTCTACATGGCGGCCTACAACCGCTCGGTGGGGCGGAAAATTCATTCCGTGGCCATGGAGGCCGCGGCGCTGGACAGCCTGAGCGACGTGGCGGCCACGTCGGCGGTGCTGCTGTCGTCGCTGGCGGGACATTTTCTCGGCTGGAACGTGGACGCCTACGCCGGCGCGCTGGTCTCGCTGATGATCCTGAAGGCCGGCTATGACGCGGCGAAGGACACCATCAGCCCGCTGCTGGGCAATCCGCCCGACCCGGAGTTCGTGCGGCGCGTGTACGACATTGTGAACAGCTACGACGCGGTGCACGGCGTGCACGACCTGGTGGTGCACGATTACGGCCCGGGGAGGGTGATGCTCTCGCTGCACGCCGAGGTGCCCGCGGACGGGAATTTCTCCGAGATTCACGATGTGATCGACACCATCGAACGGCGGCTGAGCGCCGAGCTGGGCTGTCAGGCGGTGATTCACATGGATCCCATCGCCACCGACGACGCGCTGGTGGCCCAGACCCGGGATCGCGTGCTGTCCATGCTGCGGCAGAAGCTCAATCCCGGCGTGACCATCCACGATTTCCGCATGGTGGCCGGGCCGACCCACACCAACGTCATCTTCGACGCGGTGGTTCCCCTTCAGGACGAGCGCAGCGACGAGGCGCTCAGGCAGGCGGTCTGCGCGCTGGTGCGGGAGATGGACGGCGATTACTACGCCGTGGTCAACATCGACCGGCCCTACGCCGGAGAGTGAAGATATTGCGAGATATTTCGAAAGTATTACGGTCATAATTCAGCCATACTTATTTTACATTGCAAATTGAAGGAATTCTGTGACGAACGGTGAAATAATATATCTATATGAGATTCCGCGGCGGATTCTGCCGCGGCGCACAGAGAAACTCAATTTGCGCAGGGAAGCGGCCCATTTGCCGCCGCGCGCGAGATACAAGGAGAAAGAGCATGAAGGAACGATTGAAATTCATCCGAAGGAGCGTGGCGCTGACGCTGATTCTGGCGCTCTGTCTGGCCGCCGCGCCCGCGGCGCTGGCAGAGAGCTTTGCCGCCTACGTCTCCGCCAGCTCGGCCTCGGTGTGGTCGGACGCGAAGCAATCCAAACGCGTGGGCTCGCTGGAGCAGTACAGCGTCGTCACGGTGGTCAAGTGGCAGGGCGACGTGGCCGCGGTGCTCTATTACGGCAATCCCGGCTACATGCGCGTGCGCGACCTGCACCGCGTGGACGACGGCTGTCCGGAGGCCGCCGTCGCCGAAAAGACGAAGGTCTATCTCGAGCCCAAGACCTCCAGCCCGTCGCTGAGCGTCTCCAAGGGCACGAAGGTGCGCCTGGTCAAGGCCTTCGATTCCGGATGGGCCATGATCGAGAAGGACGGCGTGGGCGCGTATATTCAGGTTTCCGCGCTGGCCTACATCTCGGAAACGCCCGTGCTGACCGCGACTCCGGCTCCCACGGCCACGCCCTCCACGGAAAACGCGATTTCCGGCACAGTGACGGCGGACAAGGTGAAGGTCTATAAGGAGGCCGACACGTCCAGCAAGTATCTGGGCACGCTGGGCAAGGGCACGCAGGTGAACGTGCTGAAGTACAACGGCAGCTGGGCTTACATTGAGCTCAACGGCAACTACGGCTACTGCGCGGTGAGCGCGCTGACACGCACGGATGAGCTGAACAAGACCACGCCCACCCCGACGGCGGCTCCCACGGCCACGCCGTCCATTGAGAACGCCGTGCCCGGAACGGTGACCGCGGACAAGGTGAAGGTTTACGCCAGCGCCAGCGCGTCGAGCAAATATCTGGGCACCATCGGCAGGGGCACGCAGGTGAACGTGCTGAAATGGA
>USDD01000127.1 GCA_900553265.1 uncultured Eubacteriales bacterium | reverse complement strand
CCTTGCAGATTTTGCGCCCGGGGATTTCGAAGAAATCCTAGCAAAATCTGCGAGGCTGAAAACCCAAAGGGTTTTCAGGTTTCGCCAAAGGCGAAACTGCCGACGGCAAAATCAAAGATTTTGACGCGGCACCGTGGGGGTGGCAGTGGCGGGGGAGCTTGCTCCCCCGTCCACCATTTTTTACGCGGCGTACTTGACCCAGTAGGTGTTCTTGGCGATGTTTCCGCGCTCGACGCTGCGCTTGGCGCGGCTTGCGGGAATTTCGAAGTTGTAGCAGAAGTAGTAGGCTGCGTCGTAGGCGCCGGCGGCGCTGTTTTCCACGCCCTTCAGATAGGTCATCGTCCTGGTCTGGGTGTTTTCCAGCTCGTATTTCAGGAACCGCAGCTGGCCCTCCAGCGACGCGTGGTCGTAGCCGTTCTCGGCGCACCACTTTTTGAGCTTCGTATTGCGCCCGCCCGTCCACTGGATCAGGCCGTAGCCGCCGTCGTAGCTCTGGCAGGTGAGGTTGAAGTCGCTCTCCCGCTCGATGTTGGCCAGAATGCCGCAGGCCGCCGCGGCGTTCAGCTTCATCTCGCCGGTGAGGAAACTGTAGATGATCTTCTGGATGGCCACGCCGTCGGCCTGCTGCTCGGCGATGGTCTTGACCTTCTTCGGCTGCTCCCGGGTCAGGTCGGCGATCTGCGCAAAGCCGCGGTTGCCATTCAGCTCGATGTAGGCCCAGCCGCCGCCGCAGGCCGTCACGGTGACCGCAGTCTCCCTGGGCAGCCGGCCAACCTCTTTGGACGAGGCGGAGGCCTGAGCATAGACCGCCGCGCCGCCGTCGAGGACGTAGGCTGTGAAGGTCTCCCAGACCACCTCGGGCTGGGCGGGCGTTTCCTCGGGCTGAGACTGGCCCGCCTCGGTCAGGTGATCCTTGTTGGTGTAAGCCACGCAGCCGTTCTTCTCCACCATGGCCCAGCGGCCGTTGGTGGCCAGCAGGTTGACCTCGGTGCCCTTGCTCAGGGAGGCCCAGCGGCTCTTGAGGTTCGGCTGCTGATAGACGCGGGAGGCGGTGTTCACCACCACGGGCGTGGCCAGCTCGGAGAGGGCCGTCATGTCCGAAACCTTCGCATAGCCCACGTTGCCGTCGCGCTCGATCTCGGCCACGCCGTTTTCATAGGAGCGCACCGTCACCACCGTGGCCCCGGGCAGCGTGCCCAGCTTCCACGAGCGGGCCGCGTCGGCGTAGACCGCCATCTTTCCGGTGGTCACCACGGCGGGGAACTCGGCCATGGCGGAGGTGCTCAGCGTCGCCGCCAGCGTCAGCAGCGCGAGAATTCGACGAATCTTTCGGGTAATATGCATGAGAAAATCCTTTCGCAGTCGCAATTGTAATACTTATTTCATAATATGCAATAATTATATCACATTCGGCAATATCTTGTCAACACCTGCGCGTTTTCCGTCGCATTTGGCATATTTACAAGCGCACGCAAACCCGCTATAATGATATACAATATAGAGGTAGAGAATATGACACGGAGCGTGAGAAAAATGCTGTACATGGGCTTGGACGTGGGCACGCAGGGCGTGCGGTGCGTCGTGGCGGACGAGGGCGGCGAGGTCTGGGCGGCGCAGTCGGTGGCCTTTGGGGCGCTGAACGCCGCCGAGGTCGAGGGCTGGTACGAGCAGCGGCCGGAGGACTGGCGCGCCGCGGCGGAGGAGGCCATCCGCGCCTGCACGTCGCAGCTGGGACGGCGCGCGGAGGAGATTCGCGCCGTGGCCGTGGACGGCACCAGCGGAACCATCGTGCCGCTGGACGCGGACTTTGCGCCGCTGTGCCGGGGCGTGATGTACAACGACCCCCGGGCGAAGGCCGAGGCGGCGGACGTGCACGCGGCCATGGGCGCCCACGAGGCGCGGCTGGGGCTGAAGTTCGGCGCGTCCTTCTCGCTGCCGCGCATTCTGTGGTTCTATCGCAATCGCCCGGAGCTGTGCGCAGAGACCCGGGTGTTCGCCCATCAGGCCGACTACGTGTCCGGCATGCTGTCGGGCGAATGCGCCGTGACCGACGAATCCAACGCCCTCAAGACGGGCTACGACGTGCTGGGCCGGTTCTGGCCGGAGACCATTGAGCGTCTGGGCATGGAGCTTTCGAAATTTCCCCGGGTGGTGCGCTCGGGCGAGAGGATCGGCCGGGTGACGGCCGAGGCCGCGGCGCGCACGGGGCTGAGCACGAAGACGTGGGTCGTGGGCGGCAGCACCGACGGCTGCGCCTCGGCCATGTCCGCCGGAGCGGTGCGCGCGGGCGACTGGGCCTCCATCATCGGCACCACCTTCGTGCTCAAGGGCGTGACCGAGCATCTGGTGCTGGATCCCGACGGCGCGTGCTATTCCCACCGCCTGCCCTCGGGCGAATGGATGCTGGGCGGCGCGGGCAACATCGGCGGGCGATGCATGAACCTCGCGCGCGGCGGCCGCTCCTTCGACGAGCTGAACCGGGAGAGCGAGGGCCTGATTCCCACCGGCGCGCGGTGCTATCCGCTGGTGGGCCGGGGCGAGCGTTTCCCCTTCGTGGATCCGAATTTCGAGGCGTTCTACTTCGGCGACATCCTTTCGGGCAAACTGTACCCGGCCATGATGGAGGGCGTGGGCTTTGCCGAGCGGCTGGCCTTTGAGCGCGTGCAGGCGCTGGGCTGTCAGGTGGGCGACACCGTCTGCACCGCGGGCGGCGTGTGCCGAAGCGACCTGTGGCTGCGCATCCGCGCGGCGATTCTGAACCGCCGGCTGGCCGTTCCCCGGGTGGTGGACGCGGCCATGGGCATGGCCATGCTGGCCGCCGCGGGAGATTTCGGCTCGCTGAGCGCCGCGGCCAGGGACATGATTCAATATGAAAAGATCGTGGAGCCGGAGGCGGAGCTGAGCCGGCGCTACGACGAAATCTATCGCCGCTTCGAGGCCGAGCTGAACCTCGTGCGGCAAAACGGGAGGAACCAATGAGCATTTTCAAGGACTGCGACATCCGCGGCGTCTACGGCGCGGAGCTGACCGACGCTGACGCGTACAGCATCGGCCGGGGTCTGGCGACGATGATTCCCGCCGGCGGCACCGTGCGCGTGGGCGGCGACGCGCGCCTGTCCACGCCCGCGCTGAAGGAGGCGCTGCTGCGCGGCCTGTGCGAGGGCGGCGCAAAGGCGGAGGATCTGGGACTGATTCCCACGCCGCTGCTGTATTACGCCCTCTCCGGCGGCAAGGCGGACGCGGGCGCGACCGTCACCGCCTCTCACAATCCGCCGGAATACAACGGCGTGAAGTTCATGCTGGGCCACGAGCCCATCACCCGGCGGCAGATTCAGCATCTGGCCGAGATCATCGAGCGGCGCGCCTTCTCCTCGGGCGAGGGCAGCGTGACGAAGGTCGACCTGAACCCGGCCTATCAGGCCTCGCTGCTCAAGCGCTTCGGCGCGCGCAGGCCCCTGAGCGCGGTGATCGACGCGGGCAACGGCGCGATGAGCAGGCTGGCTCCCGCGGCGTTTCGCGGCGCGGGCTATCGCGTGACCGAGCTGTTCTGCGAGTTCGACGGCGCGTTCCCCAACCGCTCGCCGAACCCCGCCGAGTACGACCAGCTGGGCGCGCTGTGCGAAAAGGTGGTCGAGACGGGCGCGAGCTTCGGCGCGGCCTTCGACGGCGACGGCGACCGCGTGGTTTTCGTGGACGAAAAGGGCCGGCCGGTGCAGAACGAGAAGTCTCTGGCGCTGTTCATCCGCCATCTGCTGAAGGACAGGCCCACGCCGGTGGTGTACGACCAGAAGTCGTCCTCGGCGGTGCGGCGGGCCATCCTCGCCATGGACGGCGCGCCGGTGCCCGAGCGCAGCGGCCACGCGTTCATCAAGCGCCGCTTCCTCGAGGTGGGCGCGGCGGTGGCCGGCGAGGTCAGCGGCCACTTCTTCTTCGGCGAGCTGGGCTACGACGACGGGCTGTACGCCGCGCTGATGATGGGCGAGATCCTCGGGCTGAGCGAAAAACCGCTCTCCGCGCTGGCCGACGAGATCGTCTGTCCGCCCATCACGCCCGACATCCGCCTGCGCTGCCCCTACGCCGAGCAGCAGAGCTGGCTCGACCGGGTGGAGGCGCTGGCCGAGACGCATCCGTGCAAAGTTTCCCACATGGACGGCGTGCGGCTGGACTTCGACGACGGCTGGGTGCTGATGCGCAAGAGCGTCACCGCCGAGCAGATTACCCTGCGCGCCGAGGCCGACACCCCCGAGCGCCTGAACGAGCTGATGACCATGGTGGCCCAGGCGCTGCCCGAGGGCGCGCTTGCATGAACATACACGCTTCTCTCTTTCCCGCCGCGGCTTCGCGGCGGGCTTTTTCCTGCGAAAAAGCGTCGAAAGTCGTTTCCTTTAACGCCCATTTTACCGTGAATGTCTGTTTCACTATGGAATCTTTATGTCTTCTGAATTATAATGTATACATGGGAATTTGGGATTTTTTTGGGGTGCAGGTATAAAAATTCCAATCCGAAACGAAAGAAAACGGGAGGAACAGGGTATGGCATGGGTTCTTATGCTGGCAATCGTGGTGCTGGCAATCGTCTACGTGTTCTACAACTATGGACGCATTCGCAAAATGAGCGAAGGCACGCCCGAAATGGCCGAAATGGCGGGCATCATCCGCAGCGGCGCGTCCACCTTTCTGAAAACGGAGTTCCGCACGGTCGCCATCGTGGTCGTGCTGGTCGCCGTGGTTTTCTCCCTGTTTGTGGAAAAGACCAGCGGCATTACGTTCATCCTGGGCGCGCTGATGAGCAGCACGGTCTGCGTGCTGGGCATGCGCAGCGCCACCTACGCCAACGTCCGCACGGCCAACAAGGCGCGCGAGTCTCTGTCCATCGGCGAGACCGTGAAGGTCGCCCTGTGCGGCGGCAGCATCTCGGGCCTGAGCGTGCAGGCCTTCGGCATGCTGGGCCTGCTGCTGGTGCTCATCATCTGGGGCGTGGATATCCACGCCGAGAGCACGGGCTTCCTGGCCAGCATGAAGTGCAATCCCTCCATCATGCGCATCTCCACCTATTCGCTGGGCTGCTCGCTGGTGGCCATGTTCAACCGCGTGGCCGGCGGCAACTACACCAAGGCGGCGGACATCTCCTCCGACATTCTGGCCAAGCTGCGCCACGACATGCCTGAGGACGACAGCCGCGTGCCCAACGTCATCGCGGACTTCATCGGCGACAACGTCAACGACATCGCCGGCAACTGCTCCGACCTGCTGGAGAGCTTCGTGGCCACCATGTCCGCGGCCATCATGATCGCGCTGACCGTGTTCAAGAATGCGGCAGAATCCGTGACCGAGGCCACCTTCAACGCCACCTGCGTGTTCCCCATCGTGCTGGCGGGTCTGGGCCTGCTGGGCTGCGTGCTGGGTCTGGGCTACGCCTCCGTGCGCAAAATGTCCGACAACCCCTCCAGGGAGCTGAACCTGTCCACCTGGATCTCCGCGGGCATCACCATCGTGCTGGGCTTCTTCGCCTCGCTGATTCTGTTCAAGAACGTCCCGCTGTACGACTCCTTCCGCGCGGGCTGGGCCTCTCCGTGGATCTCCTCGGTGCTGGGCATCGTCAGCGGCATCGCCATCGGCTCCATCACCGAATACTACACCTCCACCGACTTTAAGCCCACTCAGAAGCTGGCTCAGATCGCTCCCGAGGGCGAGGCCTTCGTCATCACCAAGGGCGACGCCATCGGCTCCCGCTCCTGCCTGCTGCCCGTGCTGGTCATCGGCGTGGCGCTGTTCCTGTCCGGCAAGATCTGCGGCACCTACGGCATCGCGCTGTCCTCTCTGGGCATGCTGGCCTTCGTGGGCGCGACGGTCTCCATCGACGCCTTCGGCCCCATCGCCGACAACGCCGGCGGCCT
>USDD01000126.1 GCA_900553265.1 uncultured Eubacteriales bacterium | reverse complement strand
TACTGGAGGTAAATCGAGGAATCTGCATGCCGCAGAGGACGGAAAAGACAGAGCCAGACGCACCGCCGAATTGTGCGGTGTTGCCTTTACACCAGATGGCAGGCGACGAGATGGCCCGGGGCAACCTCGCGCAGCTCGGGTCGGGTTTCGGCGCAGCGCTTTTCGCTGAAGCGGCAGCGCGTGCGGAACGGGCAGCCCGAGGGCGGGTCGATGGGCGTGGGCACGTCGCCCTGAAGGATGATGCGGTTGGCATTGGCGGCGAGGTCGGGGTCGGCCACGGGCACGGCGGACAGCAGCGCCCTGGTGTAGGGATGGCGCATGTCGGCGTACAGGTCGTGAACGTTCGCCACCTCCACCAGATGCCCCAGATACATCACGCCCACACGGTGGGAGATGTGGCGCACCATGGACAGGTCGTGGGAGACGAACAGGTAGGTGATGCCCATCTCGCGCTGCAGATCCTCCAGCATGTTGATGACCTGCGCCTGAATGGACACGTCCAGCGCCGAGATGGGCTCGTCGCAGACGATGAACTCCGGCCGGGTGGACAGGGCGCGGGCGATGCCGATGCGCTGGCGCTGGCCGCCGGAGAACTCGTGGGGATAGCGGTTGAGATGGTCCTTTTTGAGGCCCACCTGCTCGATCAGCTCGCGCACGCGGGCGTCGATGGCGTCGGGCGACGCGCCCTGAAGCCGCATGGGCTCGCCGATGATGCTGGAGACGGTCATGCGCGGGTTCAGCGAGGCGTAGGGATCCTGAAAGATCATCTGCATGCGGCGGCGATAGGGGAGCACGTCGCGCTCGCTCAGCGGCGCGATGTCCGTGCCGTCCAGCAGAATCTGGCCGCCGGTGGGGCGATAGAGCCGCACCAGCGAGCGGCCGACGGTGGTCTTGCCGCAGCCGGACTCCCCCACCAGGCCGAAGGTCTCGCCGGGAAAGAGGTCGAAGGACACGTCGTCCACGGCCTTGAGCAGCTTCCTGCCGCCCAGAAACGACGTTCCCACGGGGAAGTACATCTTGAGGTTCCTGACCTCGATCAGGGGCTTTGTCATTGCACATCCTCCCTTCCGATCTTCGGCGCCTTCGGGTGCATCAGATGGCAGGACACCGCGTGTGTCTCGCTGAGCACGGTCTTCGGCGGCATGTACTCGCGGCAGACGGGCATGCAGCAGCTGCACCGCGGCGCAAAGGGACAGCCCTTGGGCGGCATCAGCATGTCCGGCGGCGTGCCGTGGATGGGAATCAGCTTCGCGTCCGGGTCGCCGTCGATGCGCGGGATGGAGTTGAGCAATCCCCAGGTGTAGGGATGGCGGGATTCGTAGAAGATCTCACGGGCGGAGCCCTGCTCGCAGACGGTTCCGCCGTACATGACGAGAATGCGGCTGCACATGCTGGCGATCACGCCCAGATCGTGGGTAATCATGATGACCGACGTGCCGGTTCTGCGCTGAAGGCCGGCGAGCAGATCGAGGATCTGCGCCTGAATGGTCACGTCCAGCGCCGTGGTGGGCTCGTCGGCGATGACCAGCTTGGGGCTGCACGCGATGGCGATGGCGATCATCACGCGCTGGCGCATGCCGCCGGACAGCTCGTGGGGATACTGCTTCAGCCGCGCCTCGGGATTGGGAATTTCCACCTGCCTGAGCAGCTCCAGCGCGCGCTTTCGCGCCTCGGCCCGGCTCAGCTTCAGATGAATGCGCAGCGGCTCGGTCAGCTGGCTCTCCACCGTGAACAGCGGATTCAGCGAGGTCATGGGATCCTGAAAGATCATGCCGATGTCCCGGCCGTGCAAATCGCGCAGCTCCCGGGCGGACATCTTCGTCAGCTCGCGGCCGTCGAAGAGGATGGAATCGGCGGAGATGTCAGCATAGGCGGGCAGCAGTCCCATCACCGACAGCATGGTCACGCTCTTGCCCGAGCCGGACTCGCCCACGATGCCGATGGACTCGCCCTCGGCCAGGGAAAAGCTCACATCGCGCACGGCCTGAACCGTGCCCACGCCGATTTTGAACTCGGTGTTCAGCCGCTTGACTTCCAGCAGGCTCATGCGAATCGCCTCATTTCTTCAGGCGCGGATCCAGCGCGTCGCGCAGGCCGTCGCCGATAAAGTTGAAGGAAAACATCGTGATGCAGATGCCCAGCACCGGGAAGAACATCTGATGGGGCTGGGACAGCATCATGGGAATGGCGTCGTTGGCGAGGGTGCCCCAGCTGGCCATGGGCGCCTTGATGCCGATGCCCAGGAAGGACAGGAACGATTCGGAGAAGATGGCGTTGGGAATCAGGAACGCCGTGGAGACGATGATCGGGCCCATGGCGTTGGGCAGCAGATGGCTCACCAGCAGCTGCCGGGTGTTCGCGCCGGCCAGCCGCGCCGCCAGCACGTATTCGCTGTGCTTCAGGCGCATGACCTCGCTGCGCACCACGCGGGCCGTGCCGATCCACGAGGTGAAGCACAGCGCCAGAATCACGCTGCCCATGTCCGAGCCGAACAGCAGCATGATCAGCACCGTGTACAAAAGCGACGGAAGGCTGGTCAGGATGTCCACGATTCGCATCATCACCATGTCCGTGCGTCCGCCAATATAGCCCGACAGGCCGCCGTAGATCACGCCGATGAAGAAGTTGATCAGCGCCGCCACCACGCCGATGGTCAGCGAAATGCGCGCGCCGTAGAGGATGCGGATGAACAGGTCGCGCCCCATCTGGTCGGTGCCGCAGGGATGGGCGAGAGACGGGCTCTGATTCATGTGGGTCAGATCCATGCCGTCGTAGGAATAGGGCGAGACCATGGGCAGGATGATGGCCGCCAGCGCCATCAGCAGGATGACCGCCAGGCCGAGAATGGCCAGCGGATCCCAGCGGAAGCGCTGCCACACATCGTGCCAGTAGGTGGTGCTGGGGCGCACCAGCTCCTCAGCCTGTCCGTCGTCCGCGCCGGGGACGAACATCTCGTCGGGCAGCTCGGCATAGGTATCGGGATTGGGAAGATTCAATGCCATAACGCGCCCTCCTCTCACTTGCTCAGCTTCACGCGCGGGTCGATGATCGCCAGCAGGATGTCGGAGATCAGGTTGCAGATGATGACGAACACGCCGAAGAAGATGACGATGCCCATAATCATGGTGTAGTCGCGGTCGGAGATGGACTGGACGAAATAGCGGCCCACGCCCGGCACGGAGAACAGGCGCTCCACCACGAAGGAGCCGGTGAGCAGTCCGGCGATGAGCGGCCCGAGATAGGTGACCACCGGCGTGACGGCGTTCTTCAGCGCGTGCTTGGCCACCACGGCCAGCTCGCTGACGCCCTTGGCCCGCGCCGTGCGCACGTAGTCCTGCTCCAGCGCCTCCAGCATGGACGAGCGGGTCTGGCGCGCGATGTAGGCGATGGGATTGAACGCCAGGCACGCCACCGGCAGAATGTAGTGCTTCCAGCTGGTCAGTCCGTAGGTGGGCAGCCAGCCCAGCACGCCGGAGAACAGATACATTAATAGTACGGAAATGACGAACACGGGCACTGAAATGCCGATGGTGGCGAACACCATGGAGAACATGTCGATGGCGCGGCCGCGATAGACCGCCGCGAGGATGCCCAGCGGCAGGCCCACCACCAGCGAAACCAGCACCGCCACCGCGCCCACCCGCGCCGAGACGGGGAAGTGCTCGGCGATGATGGCGTTGACGGACGTGTCGGTCTTTTTATAGGAAATGCCCAGATTTCCATGGATCAGCTGCTTCCAGTAATCCAGGTACTGCTCGCCCACGGGGCGGTCGAGTCCGTAGCTGGCGGCCAGCCGCTGCAGAACCTCGGGCGGAACGTTTTTTTCCTCCGAGGGATTGAAGGGGCTGCCCGGCATGGCATGCATCATAAAAAACGCCACGGTGATGAGCACCACGATGGTCAGAAGACCTGCAAATAAGCGCCGGAGTATGTATTTCAGCAAACGAATCCCTCCTCAGGAGAGCAATTTGAAGCCGGAAGGGGCTGCTATATCCCTTCCCATTTTGCTATTCTACTCGATCAATATTAAAATTTGCAACGTAAAAATGAAAAAACTGCATTTTTAACATAAGTGCCTGATTTGTAGTTGTATTATTGAATTATTAAGAATTGCAATTCTCAAAAAACAGCTTGACAAATGGGCGTGAAGCTGGTATAAAGGAAGAAACCTTCGCGCGGTCGGCGCGGAGCGTTTTCAATAAAAAAAACAGGAGGGACAATCGAATGAAGAAGTTTCTGTCGATGCTGCTGACGCTTGTGCTGACCGCGGCGCTGTTCGCGGTTCCCGCGATGGCGGAGGGCAAGACCGTTATTGCCGCCATCGAGGGCGACCCTCAACAGATGGATCCGACGCTGAACTCCTATTCCCGCTCTTCCAAGGTACTTCAGAACCTGTTCAAGGGCCTGTATAAGCTGGACGCCGACGGCGCGACCTACGTGCCCGCCATGGCCGAGAGCTGCGAGGTCTCCGAGGACGGCCTGACCTACACCTTCACGCTGCGCGACGGCCTGAAGTGGTCCGACGGCTCCGACCTGACGGCGTATGACTTCGAATACTCCTGGCTGCGCGTGCTGGATCCCGAGATCGGCTCCAAGTGCGTCAGCGACCTGTGGCTCATCGAAAACGCTCAGGCCTACTACAACGGCGAGTGCGCTGTGGAGGACGTGGGCATCAAGGCCGAGGACGAAAAGACCTTCGTCGTCAGGCTGAACGCGCCCACCCCGTGGTTCCTGAGCCTGATCGCCACCTCGTCCTTCCTGCCCGTCAGCAAGGCGAACGTGGAGGCCAACCCCAACTGGACGAGCGACGTGGCTACCTACGTCAGCAACGGCCCGTTCATGCTCAAGGAGTACTCCTCCCTCAACCGCCTCGTGCTGGTGAAGAATCCCTACTATTACATGGCGGACGATGTGAAGATCGACGAGGTCGACTTCGTCATCATCGAGGATGCCACCACCGAGCTGACCGCCTACAACAACGGCGAGATTAACATCGGCTTCCTGTCCAACACCATCAGCTCCGACGGCCTGATCCAGTATAAGGACTCCGACGAGTTCCATGAGCAGGGCAAGATCGGCATTCAGTACTGCGACTTCAACACCCAGCTGCCCGAGTTCTCCGACAGCCGCGTGCGCCGCGCCTTCGCCATGGCCATCGATCGTCAGGCCATGCTGGACGCGCTGGGCGTGATTGAAAAGCCCGTTTACGGCTTCGTGCCCTATGCGCAGCCGTCCCTGACCGATTCCTCCAAGTCCTATCGCGACGTGGCCGGCGACATGTTCACCGAGGACGTGGCCGCCGCGCAGGCGCTGATGGCCGAGGCCGGCTATCCGAACGGCGAGGGCTTCCCCGCTGTGGAGCTGGTCGTCAAGAACGACACCCAGCAGAAGCTGATGGCTCAGATCCTCGGCGAGTTCTGGAAGGCCAATCTGGGCGTGGACTACACCATCACCACCTATGAGTCCTCCGTCTACTGGGGCGAGCTGGACGCGGGCCACTTCTCCGTGGATCGCAACGGCTACACCTGCGACTTCGTGGATCCCAGCGCCAACCTGAAGATCTTCGTCACCGGCTCCAACGCCTATGAAAACGGCTGGGACGACGAGACCTACGATCAGCTCTACGCCGACGCGATGAGCAAGACCGACGCCGCCGAGCGCGAGGCCGGCCTGATCGCCGCCGAGCAGTATCTCACCGAGCAGATGCCCGCCATGCCGGTTTACTCCTTCGAGATGTTCTATCTCGTCAAGCCCGGCATCACCGGCGTGGTCTGCAACGCCATCGGCCACATGTTCTTCGAGTACGCCGACATCGCTGCGTAAAAAAAGAAACTCTCCCCAAGGAGCCGCCGGAAATCCGGCGGCTCCTCAGCCTGTCAAAAAAGGTCGCATAAAGCGGCCTTTTTTGATATAATGGGAACAGGTGATGAAAATGATGAAGCGAGAAACGGAACAGCGGCAGGCAATCGAGATGCTATGTGTGGACATGTTGACGCCAAAGGATCATCTGTTGCGGAAGATCGACGCAGCGGTGGATTTTACGCACATCTATGAGCTTGTGGAGGA
>USDD01000125.1 GCA_900553265.1 uncultured Eubacteriales bacterium | reverse complement strand
ATCTTCTGGCCGATCGTGGCTATGACACATCGGAAATCGTTGCTTTCGCGCTTTCGGCCGGAATAAACGTTGTCATCCCGCCCAAGAAGAACCGTAAGGAACAGCGCGAATACGACCGCTACCTCTACAAAATCAGGCATCTTGTAGAGAACGCTTTTCTGTGGTTAAAACGCTGGAGAGGCATCGCTACGCGCTATGCGAAAAACACGTCATCGTTCCTTTCTGCTGTTCACATCAGATGTATCGCTATTTGGCTGGCTGTTTTGGCTTGATCTCATGTAGACACTATCTAATTACACCTCCTAACTGCCAAGTTTTGAACGCGCCTGTATTTTAACTTATTTTTATCCATTGTGCTTTTGATTGCAGAAATAGCGGCATATAGGCACACATATGGCGCTGCCGGAGGTTCGCTGCGACGGCGAGCCGCCCTTTACGGTAGCCGCCTGTCATGGCGGCTGCGCCGCCGCCGCGCACCGTGAAGGGGCGATTCATGCCGCTGGCGGACATGGAGTTCGCTCTGCCGCATCCCGTTTCGCACCTGGCTGTGTTCGGGCGCTGCCGCTCGCTGCGCGTGTCCGGGCTGGGACAGTGCCGTGCCGCGGCGCGCGATCTCCTCGGCGGCGAAGCCGTGTCCGTGGAGGTTCGCGGCGGCGTATTGACGCTCTCGAGCCGCCTCCATTCGGAGGAGGACTCGCTCTCTTTTTGCCGAAACGGATGAAACCCGGGGCAGGATTTTGTTCAGGCATGGTCGAATTCATTAAAAAAACGCACGAATGGATGAGGGCTTTTGATTCGCAAATGCTATCGTACGCGCATCGGCCGCGCGATGATGATGGTTTTTCTGGCGCTGATTGTGCCGCTGGTGGTGCTGGGCGTGTTTATGGCCACCACCAGCGCGAGCACTATTCGCAGCGAGATTGTTCAGAATTACAACAATCTGCTGCACATGTCGTCGAATCAGTTTACGGAGCGGCTGATGGACGCGCGCCAGCTGGCCATTTCGCTGACGGTGGACGATGATCTGAACAGCTTCTGCATCTCCTCCGACAGCCGCAGGGATCTGTTTCGCTATTGGCTGTTTCAGGATCGTCTGCGCTCCTATGCGTCTCAGCGCATGATGGAGAACCGCATCTCCGTCTGGCTGCCTCGGCAGGGATGGGTGATCTCCACCCACGACTCCATCTATCGCGTCGGCGAGAGCGAAAGGCCGGCGCTGACCTCCGCCGACGCGCTGGAGCGCGCCGTGTGGGGCGTGCATCCGTCGGTGGCCGACCCGGAGAAGACCTGCCTGAGCCTGTCCGTGGGCTATGTGCACGAGCAGCAGAGCAACGCCATTTTCTTCATCGAGATCACTCCGGGCGAAATCTGCGAGGCCCTCGCGCCGCTGGACGACTCGGACGGCATCGCCGGCGTGTTTCTGGCCGGGCGGGACGGCGCGCTGTACATGGAGGATTCTTCCGGGCTGGATCAGCGGGCGCTGGCTGAGAAGCTGGCGCTCTCGCCCGAGGCAGACGGTTTCAGCCATACCCAGACTGGCTACCGGCAGGGCGAGCGGCGCTACACCGTGCTGACCGAGTCGCTGCCGGGCACCGAGTGCGCCATCGGCATTCTACTGGACGACGGCGTGATTTCCCGGCCGAATCGCTCCATTCTGGACTGGTCGCTGGCGGAAATTTTCGTGTTCGTGGCGGTGGCTGTGGCGTACATGTACATCGTCTATCGCCAGATTGTGCGGCCCATCGACGGCGTGCGTCAGGCCATGCAGCGCGTGGGCCGCGGCGACTTCTCCGGCTGCGCCGTCAGCGATTCCCGCAACGAAATCGGCGACATCGAGGCCGCGCTGAACCAGATGACGGCGCGGCTCCAGACGCTGATTCAGCAGAAGTACGTCGACGAGATGAATCTGGCCCAGACGCAGCTGAAATTCCTGCGGGCGCAGATCAACCCGCACTTCCTGTACAACTGCCTGTTCACGCTGTACACGTTTATCAAAAACGAGGATCTGGACAACGCGGCCGATCTGGCGGTCTATCTCGGACAGTATTATCAGATCAACACCCGGGCGGACAGCGGCGACGTGGCGCTCTATCAGGAGCTGGAGCACGTGCGGCTGCTGGTGAAGATTCAGAGCATGCGCTTCTCCGGGCGGCTGCGCTACGATGAGGAGATCGACGAGCCGCTGCGGATGCTGCGCATTCCGTCGCTGACGCTGCTGACTGTGGCGGAGAACTTCCTGACCCACGGAATCAAGAACCTTCGCGGCACGGCGGAGCTGCGCATCACCGCGCGCCGGGAGGACGGATGGATTCTGCTGCGCGTTGCCGACACCGGAACGGGTGTGGAGCCGGAGCAGCTGGAGCAGATGCGCTCGGCGCTGGACGCGGCGCAGGCGGATGGCGCGAACATTCGCGGCCTGCAGAACGTGCTGCTGCGCTTTCGCATGCTCTTCGGCCCGGAGACCGCCATCACCGTGGCGGCCAACGAGCCCCAGGGACTGATCGTCGAAATTTACATTCCGGACAAGGGGGAAACGGAGAATGTATAGTCTGCTGCTGGTGGACGACGAGACGCTGATCCTCGACGGCCTGTACAACAACATTGCGTGGGAGGACAGCGGATTTACCGACGTCTACAAGGCCGGCGACGCGCAGAAGGCGCTGGAGATCCTCGATCGGCGGCGCGTGGACGTGGTGGTGACGGACATTTCCATGCCCGGGCTGAGCGGACTGGAGCTGTGCGAGCGTATCCGGGCGCGCTGGCCGCTGTGCCGCGTGGTGATGCTCACCGGCTATCGGGATTTCGAATACGCCTGCCGCGCGGTGGAGCTGGGCGTGTATCAGTATCTGGTCAAGCCCGTGCGCTACGAGGATCTGCAGAGCATCGTCGAGGGCGCGCTGGCCGAGGTTCAGGCAGAGCTGGAGCAGCGCCGCCTGCTGGAGCAGGCGCGCTCGTCGCTGGCGAGCTATGGCTCCATGCTGCGCGACCGCTTCCTGAGCGGCTGGCTGATCCGGGGCGGCGTGCGTCCCTCGGAAAACGCCCGGGAGATGGCCGACGCGGGCGTGGAGGTCACGCCGCAGATGGTGGGCTTTGGCACGCTGTTTGTCTCCGAGGATGAATTCTTCGGCTCTCCGGTGAATCAGCTGGGCTTTCAGACGCTGGCGGAGCGGCTGCTGACGGGCGCGGATCGCGTCTATTCGCTGCCGCTGCGCCGAAACGAGATGCTCTTCGCCTTCCTCTTTCAGAGCGGCGAGGCCGCCGAGGCCTTCCGCGCGCGGATGGCGGGCGCGCTGGACGTGCTGGCCGACAGCGCGCGGCGCAGTATGGACTGCCGCGTTTCCGCCTTCGTCAGCCGCGCCGCCGCGGCGGACGAGCTGCACGCGGTGACGGCGGCTCTGATGGATGCGGCGCGGCGCTCCGCCGCCGGCCCGGGTGTGATTCTGCTGCTGGACGGCGAGAACGCGCCGGATCCCCTGCGGGACAGCCGGCTCAGCGACGCGCTGGCGGCGCTGGACGAGGAGGCGGTCGGGCGCTGCGTGGACGAGGCCGTGCGCGCCGCCGGCGACGGCGACCGGGCGCGGCGGATGCTGCTGACCGCGCTGATGAGCGCCGTCTCCGTCGACGGCGTGAGCCGGGGCTACGCCTTCGACGATCTGGACGCATTCTACACCGAACTGCGCTCTCCCCGGCGCATCGCCGAGGACGGGGAGGCGCTGAGGCAGAGCTGCCGCGGGGCGGTTCTGCGCTATGTCCAGAGGGTGCGCAGCCAGAAGGACAGCCAGCAGCGGCTGCTGGCGGACGAGGTGCGCGCCTACATCGCAAAGACCATGGCTGAGGGCGTGACCGTGAACGCCGTGGCCGACCATTTCCATTATAATTCCAACTACCTGTCCCATCTCGTCAAGCAGGAGACCGGCCAGCCGCTGGAGGAACTGCTGATCTCCATGCGCATGGAGCGGGCATGCCAGCTGTTGAAAAGCGGCATGAGGGTGCAGGAGGCGGCGATGCAGGTGGGCTACGATAATCTGGCTCACTTCAGCCGCCTGTTCAAGCGGCGCATGGGTATGTCGCCGAGACAGTATGTGGGCTGAAAACGGCGAAATAGTGCAAATTCCCTGTGGGAAAACCGCAAGTGCGAATGGAAACTTTCTGTTATAATAGCAGACAGACGACGGACGAACGTCCGCCGCGCCGACCGTTGTCTTTCGCCGAGGGCCCCGGCGAAGGGCGATCTCTCTTCTTCATTCGTCCGCGCTGGAACACTTTGCGCGCCGCGCTTTTGCCCCTCGTCGGGAGAGCGCGCCCGCTGGGAGCTTCCCCTCGGACGGCAACCGACAAGGAGGAATTTTCGACATGACACGCAAGCTGCTTTCCATGCTTCTGGCGCTGCTGGTTTGCCTGAGCGCCGCCGCCTTCGCGGAGGAGCCGGAGGTTTATCAGTTCCATAAGTACGAAGAACCCATTACGCTGACCACTCACGCCGTCGTGACCACGAACAACGTGTTCCAGGAGGGCGACTCCGCCGAATCCAACGGCATGACCCGATGGTACGAGAACGAGCTGGGCATCCAGTGGAAGATGGCCTGGACCTCCGGCGACGGCGAGTCCAACAGCCAGCGCCTCGATCTGGCCTTCGCCAGCGACGACCTGCCCGACGTGATCAGCCCCTCCATCGCTCAGCTGGCCAAGTATGTGGCCGCGGGCAAGATCCAGCCTCTGGACGACCTGATCGAGCAGTACGCCTCCCCGCTGGTCAAGTGGGCGATTAAGGACGTTGAGGAGCAGACCGCCGGCGCGTTCTTCGCGCCCGTGACCATCGGCGGCCACATCTACGCCCTGCCGCAGATGTCCGACACGCTGGCCTGGTGGACCAACAACTTCATCCGCACCGACATCCTCGAGGAGATGGGCTGCGAGATGCCCACCACGCTGGCCGAGCTGGAGGCCATCTTCGACAAGTACATCGAGATGTACCCCGGCCAGTACCCCGTGGTGCTGAGCAAGGATCTTCAGGATTCCGGCAACACCTTCCAGACCGTGCTGACCGCCTGCAACGCCTACATGGACATGTGGATGGAGGACGAGAACGGCGAGCTGGTCTACACCAGCATTCAGCCCGAGATGCGCACCGCGCTGGAGCGCATGGCCACCTGGTATGAGAAGGGCTATATCGATCCCGAGTTCGTCGTCGTGGACGGCAACAAGGAGAGCGAGATCGTCTCCGGCGGCGACTGGCTGTTCTGCTACGGCTACTGGTGGAAGATCGCGACCTTCTGCAACACCTGGGCGAACGTGGAAGGCTCCGAAATCTCCGCCGTACCCTTCCTGCTGGGCGACGACGGCACCTGCAGCGTCATGAAGAACGCCTGGTACACCTCCTCAACGCCATCACCACCTCCTGCGAGCATCCTGAGGCCGCGATTTACGCGCTGAACGCCTTCTGGGATTCCTACTATCGCAACGATGTGGAGCTGCGCGAAATGCTGGCCGCCGAGGGCTACAACTGGCACTATCCGGTGACCGAGGCCCGCGACCCCATCAATGTGGACGAGGTCAACGAGAAGTATTCCTACGTCGCCGAGCCGAAGCTGCTGTGGAAGTTTGACTATCCCGAAGAGCTGGTCGGCCCGGGCTTCATGAACGACTACTACACCCATGGCAACCTGACCTACGGCTTCTACGGCCGCCTGTGCTCCCGCGCCAACAACGACTACGCCACCATCGCCGCCGCCGTCAAGGCCGGCATGGACGAGAGCCTGCTGACCGAGGAAGCCAAGCAGACCTGGAAGGGCTGGTATCAGTCCAATCCCAAGATGCTGACCACCTTCGCCACCAGCTATGACATCTGGAAGGATATGCCCATCAAGGTCAACAAGTTCTGCACCTCCGATACGCCCGCCATGGTGGAGAAGAACGCGTATCTGCAGAAGCTGGAGCTGGAGTGCTTCACCAACATCATCATGGGCACCAAGCCCATCGAGGCCTTCGACCAGTTCGTCGAGGACTGGAAGACCAACGGCGGCGACCTGATCACTCAGGAAGTCAACGAATGGTACGCCTCTACGAAGTA
>USDD01000124.1 GCA_900553265.1 uncultured Eubacteriales bacterium | reverse complement strand
CGCCGCCCTGACCCACGTCGCCGATGCGCCGGAGCGTCAGCGTCGCCGAGTCGATGCTGTCCGCGCTGGCCAGATCCGCCGGCAGCGCAAACAGCATCACGCCCCTGCGCAGGCTCTGGCTCGCCGAATACCGCCCCTGATACAGCTTGCTGCCATAGCCGCTGGTATAGGTGCTCGTGGGTGACAGGCTTACCGTTACCGTCTGCGTCGTCGGGATGCTCGGGCTTGCTTTGGCCGCGAAGGTCGGATCGGGCGTGGCGTTGTAGACCTCGGAACCATTGGTGAGGTACAGCTCTCCAGCGGGCTTCGACGAACCGATACAGCGCAGTACCGATCTGTAATTCACCGAAGCGACATAGGTGCAGTCCCCAGTACAGCTGTCCATCGTCACTTGTCCGGGCGTACTGATTGAAGTTCCGATTCTGACGCCGACCCTCGCATTGATGGGGCACGTGCTGACGATCACCCCGTAAGAGCGAACCACAGTCAGCGCATCCTCAGCGTTGGACAGCCCAATCTGATACAGCGATACGATCGTATCTCCGCAGTTTTCAATGTACAAGCCATTGAATACGGTTGTGCTGGCTCCCCATAATACAACTCTTCCAGTGCCGGATACATTGCGGATTGTGTAGCTGCCCGACGTGATACTGCTGCAATTGATACTGACATCGTCTGTCAGATGCTTCCCGGCGAGGCCCTCCAGGATCGCCGCCAGCTCGCCGGGATTTGCGGGTGCGTAGTCCGCCTTGCCCTGCGTGCAAACAACGGAGTCTGACACAACCATGTCCGCCTCGACCACCTCGGCGTGTACGCCGTCCGCGTCCACGCGCAGCACGTCGTCCTCGCCATCGTCAGAGGGGACAGCCACTTCCATTTGTTTGCTGACAATCCGCACGCGCTCGGTGTTGATGTCCACCTTGCTGTAATCGCTGCTCACGCTCAGACTGCCCGCCGGATCCTCCGGCGCGGGGCTCCAGTCCGTTTCCTTATTCCCGACCTCCAGCTTCGCGTTGCGGATCGTCAGGCTGTAGGAGGCGGAAACATTGACCAGACGGATGAACAGATGCGTCGCCGTGTAGTCGAGCGTCGGAATGTCAATGCTCAGACTGACGTGCCCCGTCTTCTGCCCCGCCGGAAACTGGAACGAAGCGTTATAATAGGGCGACGCTCTGAATGCAATCAAACCATTCATCGCCCCGGGAAGTCCGGTGTTCCATTCCCAGTCAAAGGAGAAGACAATGTTTGAATGAATCCTCTCGTCGTTCGACCAGAAGGCGTCTGCGATTTTGAATATATAGCAGTCCTGAGCAGCTCCGCCGTTTCCCGTGATCGGGTCGTATTCATCCGAGTTCAGAATGTAGTTTCGCCCGCCCACAGAGATATTGTCCACCTTCGTCTCCAGCACACTCAGCGTAATGCTGTCGGCCTTCTGGTCGATCTTCGATTCCGCCGTCGTCACACGCGCTTCGATGTCCTCCGGCGCGGGCGACCAGTCGGTAGACTTGTTGCCCTTCTCCAGCTTCAGGTTTTTAAAGATGTGGACGGAATTGGCCGTCGTCGGCAGTCTCGTGATGTAGATTTCGGTGGAGTTAAGCAGGAAATCCGGAAGGTTTGCAGCTGTCGTGAATGTACCCGAGACATGCGTCCATTCGTTCGCCGGGATCTCTTTCCAGTAACCGCCATCATTCGTTGCGGCGTTCGAGCCATCGCCTCTTCTGATGGAAAATGCAGCTCCGTTTGCCGTCGTGACCGACGGCTTGTAATCGAAGCTCAGCGTGTACTCCGTGTTCGGCTCCAGCAGGGCATATTCGTTTGCCCCCATGTCGTAACTTATAACGCTCCAGCCCGTCTGCTCCACCGCGTCTCGGGTCATTTTACATGCCCGCACGCCGCCATCCAGATACTCTTCAACCGTCTTCCCACCGGTCTGCATAGACCAGCCCCAGTTGGTCGCGCCCTGATTCGTATTTCGCAGCAGGTTCCGCCCGCCGATACTGATGCCGTCGACTTTACTCACAAGAGACGTTATACTGTTTTTGGCAAGCGTGATTTCCGCCGTGTTGGCTTCAATGGCGGAGGATACATCCTCGGGCGCGGGAGACCAGTCGGTGGGCTTGTTGCCCTTCTCCAGCTTTAATCCGGCAACCCAGAGAGAGTGCCCGTCGCCGTTCTGCTCAAACCTCGGGCAATACGTATCGGCTGTCGATACCGTAAACGTGACATGGCGTCTGCTCCAGCTCGTCCCGACTTCGACCGCGCTGCCGCCTTTGTCGCTTGAGGAGGCGCCGTTTGCCTTAGTGTCGTAGTATCGCACCGTTCCGCCATCCGTCTGTTTCAGCCATGCGGACAGCGTATATTGAGTATTGGCTTCAAGCGCAATCATCTGTCCAAGGCCATTCCACAATCCGGCTCGCTTATAGACCAGACAGCCTTTGTAGCTTCCATCCTCCGTCCACAGGCTTTTGCCCTTCCATGTGTCGCCATCAAAATTCTGCGTGCCCGTGTACAGATTCCGCCCGCCCACAGAGATGCCGTCCACCTTGTCCGTCACATACAGCTGCAGATACTTGTTCCCGCGGATGTCCATGGCGTTGAGCGCATTCACCGTCGCCTCGTCCGCGAACAGATCGCTCACGTCGATCTCCTTCGCCGTAATGCTCCCGGCCAGAATCTCGTTGCCCGTGATGCTCTGCGCCGCGATCTGCGCCGCCGTGATGGACTTCGCCACGATGACGGTTCCGTTGATGTAATTCTTATACTGATCTTTCTGCAATTCGGTCAAAGACAGCCCCGACGACGCGGCGTTGATCTTATAAATCACCCCGTCCTCGCCCACCAGCAGCAGCCGCTCCGCGGACAGCGTGCCCGCCTTGATGAGATCGGCGTTCAGCTCCACAATCTTCGCCGACGTAATGCTGCCGTCCGCAATCTGCGCCGTCCCGATGGCCGAATCGTCGATAATCCCGCTCTCCGCCGTAATCGTCTTCGCCTTCAGCCGGTCCGCCGTGATCGTCCCCGACGCAATCTTCTCCGCCGTCACCGCGCCGGCTGCCAGCTTCGCCGTATCCACGGCCCCGGCCTCGATCTTCTCCGCCTTCACCGAATCCGCGGCGATTTTGTCGGCCTCCACCGCTCCGGCGCTGAGCTTTTCAGCCGTCACGCTGCCTGCCGCCAGCTTCTCCGCAGTCACGGCCCCGGCCGTCAGCGCGTCCGCGTCGATCTTTCCGGCCACAATTTCCCTGATGTCGGCCTTCACCGCCTCCAAACTGTTCGACTTCAGCGTGTCGATGGTCGCCTGCTGGATGTGGGCAATCTCAATGGCAGCCGCGCCGATCTTCGCGGACTTTACGCTCCCGTCTGCCAGCTGCTTGGCCTGCACGGAGGCGTTCGCCAGCTTGGCGCCCGAAATTCCCCCGCTGGGAAGCTGCCGCGGGTCGATGCCCGAGGTCGCAATGTCCCGGCCGGCGCTGCCCAGCGTGGCGCTGCGATAGCGCAGCAGCAGGCAGTCGAACACGTACTCCACGAGCCTCAGCTTCGCCGTGATGCCCATCGGTGCAATGGAGACCGCCACGTCGTCGCCCGGGAACAGCTTCTGCAGCTTCGCCATGTCCGACGCGCTCATGAGCTTCGAATCCTCGACGAATTCCACCGTAATGGAGGCGTTGGCCTTCGCCGCGCCGCTGTCCAGCAGCTCCCGGGCGGCCGCGCGCATCTTCTCATAGGCCTGCGCCGCGGTCATGCTCTTGCGCACCTGCGCACCCTCCACCCGCAGCACGCCGTAGCGCGGATGGGCCCAGGGCTGCGCGCCCGCGGCCTCCAGATAGACCTCCGGCAGATACAGATCCTCGCCCTTGTCGCTTTCGCCGATGGGCACGATGCGCGTCGCCATGTCGTCCGCGTCCAGCGCGCCGCCCACGGCGGTCAGGTTCTTCCCGTAGCGCACCTCCACGCCCCGGTCGCTCCCCAGCCGGTCCACCACGTACACGTCCAGCCAGTCCGCCATCACCTCGCCGCCCAGCCTGTCGATCAGACCGCCGTCGCCCAGCAGCGCCTCCACCGGGGAAACCGGCTCCGTCAGCTCCAGCGTCGCCGTCTGCGCGCCCTCGCAGCGCGCCGTGAATCCGTGATCCGCGTTCAGACACCGGCTCAGAATCGCCGAAAGCGCGCCCTGCCGCGTGACGTTTTCGTAGGTGTGCGGCAGCACCAGATTGTCCGACAGATCGTAGAACAGCTGCCGCGCGTGCACCGTCACCGTCAGCAGTCCCGGCTCAATCCGGTGGATGCGGAACGGCTGGCGGCGCACCGGCTTCGGCGCGATCACCTCGTCTGCCTCCGATCCGGAGATCGTCTCCGTCTCCGTGCGCAGGTACTTCAGCCACTGCACGGCCATGTAGCCGCTGGCCCCGTCCGGCGCGGCCATGCGGTACCAGCTGCCGTTCGTCTTTTCCAGCAGCACCAGCTCCGTGCCGTTGCGGTATTTGCTCAGGATCTTGTATTTCGTGCCCGGGCCGCTGCGCAGGTGCAGATTGCTGCCGTTGGTCTTTACGCGCCAGATTTCCCGGCTCTGCGTGCTGCCCGCCGTGCCGCCGATGCGCAGCGACGGCGTCTCCTGCGCCGGCACCGGCGCGACGATCACCGCGCCCAGCTGCAGCGCCGCCGCCATCGGCTCGTTCAGCGCCACCGTCGCGTCCAGCTGATACATGCCGTTGAGCACCCAGCGCACCGTCATGTCCAGCGGCTTCAGCAGTCCCAGACCGCTGCCCGAATAGTCGCCGCTTGTCATGCTGTGAATCGTAATCGCGTCCATGCTTCCTCCTCAGGCTCCAATGTCGAAGGGATTGACCGTGATGCTCACCGCCGTCACGCTTCCGCTCCAGCTCACCGCGTTCGCGCCGGGCTGAAGCACGGGCCAGTCGCCCTCCAGACCGTCCTCCACCATCTCGCCGCCCATCGTCGCCGCGCCCGACGCCGCGTCCACGGTCATCGTGCCGCCGCTCTCGCCCAGCTGCAGCGTCGTGATCTGCTGCCCGATCATCAGCAGCACCTCTCCGCTGCCCGTCACCGTCACCACCGGCTCCGAGATCTGCGTGCCCGGATTGGTCACGCTGTCGCCCGAAACCGCCACGGCGATCGCCGGGTTCTCCGTGTGCCAGGCCTGCGGGTCTGCCTCGAAGGTCACCGTGCACACCCGTTCCGCGTAGCCCTCCACCCAGGTTTCGTAGCTCGCCTCGCCGGTCACCGTGGCCCAAAACCGCCGCCCGGGCCGGTCGCTCAGCGTCAGCCAGCCGCACCCGTCCAGCGCCCGCATGATCGTCGGCAGCGCCGCCACCGTGCCGCCCTGCTCGTAGGGCAGATACAGCTCCACCGGCAGCTGAACCGGCTCGTAGGCCCCGTCCCAGATGCGCGCCACGCCGTGCCGCCCGGCGATTCGGTGCTCCTCATAGCGCCGCGCCGGCATCACCCGGGGCGGCATGCGCTTCACGCGCACGCCCAGATCGCGGCTGTCCGTTCCGTTAAAGATGAAGTAATTCTCGCTCATGGCAATAAAAATGCCCCCTCCGAGGAGGGGGAAGGTCGGTCGGTGTGTTGCTCCGTTGGGCTTAATCTTCCGTGCTTCTTGCGGCATCCATAATGTCGCGGATGCTCTGCGCCGTCATTTCAAATTCCAACGCAGCTAAGGCCAAGTCGTAGTTATACGTTTCTATGCCCCTGTTTGCAGCAAGCAGAAGAGGCGCGTTCTTGTTATCATACGCTTCGTTAAAGCTATCTATGGCGTGGCAGATCTTCTCCAGCGCAACGTAGACCTTATCTCTGCTCTTCTTCAAGCTGTTCTTGCAGCTCAGCAGTTCCTGGTTGATCTCTTCATCCGATACGCAGTACTGCATCGACGGATAGCGCCTTGCCCGGGAGGCATCGTCGTTGCGTTTCCGCTGCTTCGGGCTCTTCTTATTAGCCATTCGTGATACCTCCAATCTGGTTTGCTGCGGCGGCGAGGGCTTTGAGCTTGTCGAAGCCGCTGCGGGTGATGATCCAGAGACTGGCGGTGGTCACGCGCAGATTGTTCTCCCGCTTGAAGCGGGCGAAGTTGCGGCCCTCCAGCAGCAGCGCGTCGCCCATGC
>USDD01000123.1 GCA_900553265.1 uncultured Eubacteriales bacterium | reverse complement strand
TTGGCACCGGGCAAGAGCTCCGGGCGCTGCCCGGAAACTATATAGAAATAGGAGAGAGGCGTCATGAAAATTCCGAAACGCCGCCGGGATGAGGCTGCGCTGAATTCCCGGCTGATCCGCCGCCCCATTCAGCGCATGGCGTGGCTGTTTTTGCTGCCCACCTTCGCCGCCTTCTGCATCGGCTTCCTGTATCCCTTTGCCAAGGGACTGTTTCTGTCCTTCTGCAACTTCCGCATTACCAGCCAGTGGGAGTGGACGGGACTGGACAACTACCGGAAGGCCTTTCAGGATCCCGGCTATATGCACGCATTCTGGTATACGATGCTGTTTGCGCTGGTGAGCCTGATTTTGATCAATCTGTTCGCGTTTGCCATTGCCTATGCCCTGACCCAGAAGTTCAAGGGAACCAATGTGTTCCGCACGGTGTTCTTCCTGCCGAACCTGATCGGCGGGATTGTGCTGGGCTATATCTGGTCCATGATCTTTGACGGAATCCTCATCAAGTACAATACTTCCGTGGTGCTGGAGACGAAATACGGCTTCTGGGGGCTGGTGATTCTGGTGTGCTGGCAGCAGATCGGCTATATGATGATTATTTACATCGCCGGTCTGCAGGCGGTGCCGGAGGATATGCTGGAGGCCGCCCGCATCGACGGCGCCAACCGCTGGCAGACGCTGCGGCGGGTGACCATCCCCAATGTGATGCCCTCCATCACGATCTGTATGTTCCTGAGCCTGACCAACGGCTTCAAGCTGTTTGACCAGAACCTCGCGCTTACCGCCGGCCGGCCCTTCCAGCAGCTGGGCAACGGCGAAACCATCAAGACAACAGAAATGCTGGCGCTGAACATCGTCAACGCTTTCAGCAGCAACGGCGGCGGAAACCGCGGCGTGGGTCAGGCCAAGGCCGTGATCTTCTTCGTGGTGGTGGCGGCCATCAGCATTATCCAGCTTCAGGCCAGCCGCCGCAAGGAGGTGCAGCAATGATGAAAACCGAGGCTCTGCGCCGCAGAGAACGCCGTCAGACGTTTATGACGGTGCTGTTCACCGTGATCTCCGTGCTCTATCTGATGCCGGTGGTTCTGGTGCTCATCAACTCGCTGAAGGCAAACGCCTTCGTCAATACCGAGACCTTCAAGCTGCCCACGGCGGAGTCCTTTGTGGGTCTGAAGAACTATGTCAAGGGCATGACCTTCGGCAACTTTGCCTTCTATAAGGTGGTGTTCTACAGCTTCTTCATCACCATCGCCTCCACGGCGCTGATCCTGCTGTGTACGTCGATGGCGGCGTGGTACATCTCCCGTGTGGGAAGTCTGGTCAGTAAGATCGTGTACTACCTGTGCGTATTCTCCATGGTGGTGCCGTTCCAGATGGTCATGTACACGCTGGCCCGGACGACGGACCAGCTGCATCTGAACACCCCGTGGACGATCCCCGTGATTTATCTGGGCTTCGGCGCAGGTCTGGCGGTGTTTATGTTTACGGGCTTCGTCAAGAGCCTGCCGCTGGAGATTGAAGAGGCCGCCGCCATCGACGGTTGTGGCCCGGTGGGTACCTTCTTCCGGGTGGTGCTGCCCATGCTGAAGCCGACGATGATCTCCGTGGGTGTGCTGGAGATCATGTGGGTGTGGAACGACTATCTGCTGCCCAGTCTGGTTCTGGACGTGAACAGATACCGCACCATCCCCATCCATATCCAGTATCTGCGCGGCAGCTACGGCACGGTGGATATGGGCGCCACCATGGCGCTGATCATGCTGAGCATCGTCCCAGTTATTATCTTCTACCTGTGCTGCCAGAAGCACATCATCAAGGGCGTCGCCGCAGGCGCGGTCAAGGGCTGAGCCCGGATACCCCATTTTCCAAGATCTCAGAGAGCAGGTGATGCTTACTATGAAACGAAGCAGCGGCATCCTGATGCCGGTGTATGCCCTCCCGTCCCCACACGGGATCGGCACGTTCGGCCGGGCCGCATATGACTTTGCCGATTTTCTGCACGCAGCGGGCCAGAGCTACTGGCAGATGCTGCCCCTCGGGCCGACGAGCTACGGAGACTCCCCGTACCAGAGCTTCTCCACCTACGCCGGCAACCCCTATTTCATCGACCTCGACGAGCTGGCGGCCGACGGGCTGCTGACCGCCGGTGAAATCGCCGCCGCCGACTGGGGAGACGATCCCCGATACGTCGACTACGGGAAAATTTATGAGAGCCGCTTTGCCGTGCTCGCGCGCGCCAAGGCGCGCGGTTGGGAGCGCGACCGCGAGGCCGTCGCCGCCTTCGAACGCGAAAACGCGCGCTGGCTCCCGGACTACGCGCTCTTCATGGCCTGCAAGCGCCATTTCGGCATGCGCGCGTGGACGGAGTGGGACGACGAGGAGCTCCGCCTGCGCAGATCCCCCGCCGTGCTCGAGAAGTACCGCACGCTCCTGCGCGAGGACGTGGAGTTGTTCATCTATCTGCAATTCCTGTTCTTCCGGCAGTGGAACCGCCTGCGGGACTATCTGCATCACCTCGGCATCCGCGTGATCGGCGATCTGCCGATCTACGTCGCGATGGACTCGGCGGACGTCTGGGCCGACCCGGCGAGCTTCCAGCTCGACGAGCGGTGCGTGCCGACGGAGGTCTCCGGCGTGCCGCCGGACTACTTCAGCGCCGACGGCCAGCTCTGGGGCAACCCCCTCTACCGCTGGGACCGCATGAAGGCGGACGGCTTCGGCTGGTGGATCCGCCGCATCGACGGCGCGGGCAAGCTCTATGATGTCATCCGTGTCGACCACTTCCGCGGGTTCGAGGCGTACTGGGCCGTGCCCTACGGCGAGACGACGGCCAAGAATGGCCACTGGGTCAAGGGGCCGGGCATGGATCTGATCGGTGTGCTGAACGGGTGGTTTCCGAAGCTGGAGTTCATCGCCGAGGATCTGGGCTATCCCACGCCCGAACTTTCGCAGCTGCTGCGCGATTCGCAATGGCCGGGCATGAAGGTGCTCGAGTTCGCCTTCGACGACCGGGACGACAGCGCGGGTCTGCCGCACGCATTCCCGGAGCGCAGCATCTGCTATACCGGCACGCACGACAACAGCCCCCTCGCCCTTTGGCGCGGGGAAGCATCGGGCGAGTCCGTCGCCCGCGCGGGCGAGTACTTCGGACTGAACGATGCGGAGGGCTTCTGCGAGGGTATGCTGCGCGGCGGCCTTTCCAGCCCCTCGGCGCTCTTTGTCGCCCAGCTGCAGGACTGGCTGGGCCTCAGCGTGGGCTGCCGCACGAACACGCCCGGCACGAGCGCGGGCAACTGGCGCTGGCGCCTGCTCCCCGGCGAGGCATCCGCGGCGCTGGCTGAGCGCATCCGCCATAAGACGGCGCTCTACGGCCGCATCTGACAAACGCATATATTCCCATCCCCTTTGAAAGCGAGGAAGATGGAAAGGACCGATCCCCCGGAAACGTTGTTCCCGGGGGATCGGCATTTTCGGCGGGGCTTTATAAAAAATGCGGCTGGGGTGTTTACTTTCATGTAGTAAAATGTTATACTCTAAACAGCGAAACTTTGAGGATTCAATACAGGAGGAAATATCTATGGTTAGGGCTGCCAAGTCTAAAATTTCCAAGAAGGAAAAGAGCGATCATCTGTATCAGGCCATCCTGATGCTGGAAAACGAGGAGGAGTGCTATCACTTCTTCCAGGACCTTTGCACGATCTCCGAGCTGCGCAGCATGGAGCAGCGCTTTGAGGTGGCGATGCTGCTCAACGACGGGATGATCTACAACGACATTCTCGAGAAAACCGGCGCGTCCAGCGCCACGATCAGCCGCGTGAACCGCTGCCTGCTCAACGGCGCGGGCGGCTATGAGAGCATTCTCGACAAGATTCAGGCGCAGCGCGAGAAGCAGGGCGATGAGCAGCTATGAGCGCCTGGCCGCGTCGTATGACGAGCTGACCGAGGACGTCGACTATCAGCGCCGCGCGGACTTTCTCGAGCGGCTGTTTCAGCGCGCCCGCCTGCCGGTGCACACGGTGCTCGACCTCGCCTGCGGGACGGGGACGATGACGTGGCTGCTGACCGCACGCGGCTATGAACTGATCGCGGTCGACGGATCGGAGGACATGCTCGCCGCCGCCGCGGCCAAGACCGGACCCGGCATCCCGCCGGTGTTCCTGCACCAGTCGATGCCGCAGCTCGACCTGTACGGAACGGTCGACGCGGCGATCTGCTGTCTCGACAGTCTCAACTATCTGACAAATCCCCGCGACGTGCAGCGCACCTTCGAGCGGCTGCACCTGTTCATCGCGCCCGGCGGTACGCTCATTTTCGACGTGAACACGCCAGAGAAGTTCCTCCGTCTCGACGGGCAGGTCTACCTCGACGAGACGGAGGACGCCTACTGCGTCTGGCGCACGGAGTTCAGCCGCGGGATATGCAGCTACTATGTCGACCTCTTTAACCTGCGGCCGGACGGCGCGTGGGAGCGCGGGTTCGAGTATCACCGCCAGCGCTGCTACACCGCCGAGGAGCTGACCGCGTGGCTGCGCGCGGCGGGCTTTACCCGCATCCGCACCTACGGCGACATGAAGCTGCGCCGCCCGGCAGACGGGGCGCAGCGGATCTATTTTGTCTGCGAGAGAAACCAGAACTAAGGAGAACGAAGCCGAATGAGCGATCGTATCATCAGAGCCATCACCTCGGACGGACTCGTGCAGGCGGCTGCCATCTGCAGCCGCGATCTGACCGAGCGCGCCCGTCAGATTCATAAAACCCTGCCCGTGGCGACGGCGGCCCTCGGCCGCGCGCTCTCGGGCGCGAGCCTCATGGGCAACGCCCTCAAGGGCCGCGGCGCGAGCCTGACGCTCCAGATCAAGGGCGGCGGCCCGCTTGGGACGGTGCTCGCCGTATCCGACCCGGAGGGCAACGTCCGCGGCTATGTGACGAACCCGCAGGTGGATCTGCCCCTGCGCGCGGACGGCAAGCTCGACGTGGGCCGCGCCGTCGGTTCCGAGGGTACCATCACCGTCATCAAAGACCTGCACATGAAGGAGCCGTACGTCGGCACGGTTGACCTCCTCGGCGGCGAGATTGCCGAGGACATCGCGGGATACTTCGTCGAGTCCGAGCAGATTCCCACCGCCTGCGCGCTGGGCGTGCTCGTCGACCGCGACCAGAGCGTGAAATCCGCGGGCGGCTATCTCATCCAGCTCATGCCCGGCGCGGGTGAGGACACCATCGCCAGGGTCGAGGGCGGCGTCATGGCCGCGGGGAACGTCTCCACCATGCTCGAGCGCGACCCCGACCCCGAGCACATGCTGCGCACCGTCCTCTCCGATTTCGAGGTGAAGATCCTCGAGAGCGATCCTGTCGAGTACCGCTGCGCCTGCAGCCGCGAGCGCGTCGAGCGCGCGCTGATCTCGCTGGGGAAGGGTGAGCTGGAGAGCATGCTGCGCGAGCAGGGCGGCTGCGAGCTGACGTGCCAGTTCTGCGACAGTGTCTACAGGTTCACCGCGCAGGATCTCGAGCACATCCTCGCCCAGCTCTGAGCGAAGAAGCACAACCGCCGCCCCGTCCGGTGCACGGACGGGGCGCGCTTTTCGGAGGGTATTATGCTGAACTGTCTTGCCGTCGGAGCCGGCGGCTTTCTCGGCGCCGTGCTGCGCTATCTGTGCTCGCTGCTGCCGCTCGGGAGGGACGGCGGGTTCCCGGTGGGGACGCTGCTGGTAAACGTCCTCGGCGCGTTTGCCATCGGGCTGATCGCCGCGGCCGCCGCGCGCCACGCCGCGCTCAGCCCGCGGATGATCCTGTTTCTCAAGACGGGTATCTGCGGCGGCTTTACCACGTTTTCAACGTTCGCGCTCGAGACGAGCGGCCTGCTGCAGGCGGGGAGACTCCCGGCCGCGGCGGCGTATGTGGTGCTGAGCGTGCTGCTCTCGGTCGGCGCAGTCGTTCTGGTGCAGGCGCTTGCGGGCTGAAGCGCGAAACGGGTAAACGGACGTGAAAATTCTCTCAAAAAAATTCAAATTACCTGTTGACATTTCCGGGTTCCTCCAGTATAATAACCCTTGTCGTTACGAGAGAGCGACAAGGACGGGAGCATAGCTCAGCTGGTTAGAGCACCTGCCTTACAAGCAGGGGGT
>USDD01000122.1 GCA_900553265.1 uncultured Eubacteriales bacterium | reverse complement strand
CGTCGGCAGCGTCAGATGTGTATAAGAGACAGCCCCAAAGGGCGGTCGAGAAGTAAGTGGTTATGGAATCAATCCTTCCACTGAGCGTCGTAAGCCGCCTGATAGTGATCGATCAGGGTCTGCATGCCGGCGGTCTCCAGCTCCGCAAGGAAGGTGGGGAAATCCGCGTCGATGTCCTTGGTTCCGTTAATGAAGCCAATGACATACTCCTTCTCCAGCTTGTCCACCTCGGTCTTGGCGACCATCATGGCGTCCTCCTCCTCGACGGAGAACTTCATGGGCGGAACCTTGCATTCCGGACGGGCAACCTTTCCGTATTCGCAGGCCGCGTTATAGAGCAGGGTCTCCAGACGATCCGCGGAATGGATGTCCTTGGTGAGGTCGTCTGCTAGGCCGACGCGGATCCTGTCGTTGCGGAAGTCGGGAATCTGCTGCACCAGATGCAGACTCTGGGGCTCGGTCTCCTGCCACGGAATCAGCTGACGATACAGGGCGGGCTCGCCGTCTATGCCGACGTCGCCGGAGCCCTCCTCGCTGTATTCCCAGGCAACGCCCTCGGGGCCATAGTAGCTGTTCAGCGTCGCAACCTGGCTGTAGCACAGGTCAGCCCACTTGATGGCGATTTCGGGATACTCGCAGTCCGCGCTGATGGCGAAGGAGCCGCCGTAAATCGGCACGTACTCGTTGCAGACCACATTGACATAGCCGTCGGGGCCGGTCAGGGGCTCAAGCAGGCTGTACTGCGCATAGCGCTCGCCGCCAAGCGTCGCCCACAGGGGATAGCCGCCGGGCGCGCAGCCCACCAGGCACGCGTCAGGATTCTCGATCAGCGCAGTCAGCTGGTCGTTGTCCTGGCTGTAGGAGGCGTTGTAGAGCAGGCCCTCGTCGTAGAGCTTCTTGACGTACTTCAGACCTTCCGTGAAGTTGGGATCGCTGAACACGGTGGTCACGGTGTCGCCGTCCATCATCAGGCCGTAGTCGCCGGTCTGACCGGTCAGCGTTTCAACGTTGTAGTAGCAGAAGGAATTCATCAGGAACCACTCGGGCATGGTGCGCCAGCTGTTGGTGGAGCCCGCCAGCGGGATCTCGTCATTGGGATCGCCGTTGCCGTTGGCGTCCTGATCGCGGAAGGCGCAGAGCACGTTGTAGAACTCCTCGGTGGTGGTGGGCATTTCCAGACCCAGGTTGTCCAGCCACGTGGTGTTGATCCAGTAGCGCTCGGGCATGTAGGTGTGGTAGCAGTCGTTGACCTGGGGCAGCGCGTAGATGTTGCCGTCGGTCATGGTGATCTTCTTCTCGGCGTTGGGATACTGCTCGAACAGCTGCTTGAGGTAGACGCAGTTCTCCTCAATCAGATCGTTCAGGGGCATCAGCAGGCCCTCTTCCATGCCGTAGCGAACCAGCTGCTCGTCCGTGAGCATGGTGCCGCCGCCGCAGATGACGTCCGGAATGTCGCCGGTGGAAAGCAGCAGATTCAGCTTCTGGAGCTTGTCCTGGCTGGAAACCATTTCAAACTCGAGCTTGACGTTGGTCTGTTCGTTCATCCAGAGGATAAAGTCGTTGGTATACCAGTCCAGAATGGCGGGATGATCTACCACCAGGAAGGTCAGGGTGACGTCTCCGTAGTTCTCCACGATGGGGTATTCGCCCGCCGCGGAGATGGCCGACGCGCTGGTGCCGAGGGCCAGCAGCATGACCAGTGCCAGAAGAGTAGCAACAATCTTTTTCATGGGGTTGTCCTCCTTCTTATTTTTTACGCACAACGGCGTAAAGTTCAAGCTTGAGCCTCACTCCATCGGAATGGAAAAGGCGTGGAATCCGCTGCCGACCTCGTGAGTCTCGCCGCCAAAGACGACCTTCGCGCGAGTGCCGAAGGGAACCGTCACGTGGAGATGCAGCGCGCCATAGCGCTTCATCCAGCGAACGGCCACCTGCCCCCGGGCCGTGTCCACGACGCCCTGGGCGCTGAGCAGCCCCTCCGGGAACACCGGCTCGACCGTGAATTCCTCAAACGCGGGCTTCGTCGGTCGAATGCCGCAGAGATAGGCGTAGAACCAGTAGTCTACCGCGCCGAACATGGGATGGCTGTGCGAGTTCATTCCGGGATCCTTCTTCAGCTCAAAGCGCTCCCAGATGGTGGTCGCCTCCTGCTGAAGCATATAACCGTAGGACGGATAGCTCTGCTTGGTAATCAGCGTCCACGCGTCCTCCAGATAGCCATAGCGGGTCAGCACGTCCATGATATACCGGGTGCAGAGATTGCCCGTGGTGAAGCGATAGTCGTTGGCGACCAGATCGTCGTGAATTCTCCGGGCCGCCTTCGCGATTCCCTCCTCCGGAATCACGCCCAGCCACAGCGCAAAGGTCTGCGCGCCCTGAGAGCCCGTGCAGATTTTTCCGGTTTCCGGATCGTACCACTTCTTCAGCATGGCGGCTTTGATCTTCTCCGCCGTCTCCTGCCAGCGCGCCTTCTCCGCGTCGCGTCCCAGCACCTGCGCAAATTCGGACAGCAGGCGGCAATTGTAATAGGAATAGCCCGTGGACATGAACGTCGAGGGCGTCACCGCAGACTCCGCGCCATCGCCCATGGAATTTTTGAGGCAGGCGTAAACCGGGCCCGCCCAGTCGCCGAAATGGCCGTAGTTGACGATGTACTCTTCGCTGTGGGCCAGCAGGCAGTTTTCCCATGCAACGTAGCTGTCGAAGGCCTCCGCGAGAATCTCTCGGTCGCCCAAATGGAGATAGGCTTCGAGCCCCGCCACCAGGAAGCTGGAGCAGACGGGATCGGCCGGCCGGAAGCCCCACACATAGGGCGCGGTGCAGGTGATGGCTCCGTCCTCGCTCTGCGCGTCGATGATGTCGCGGACGATCTTGGGGAACATCCTGCCGATTTCGAAATTATAGGGCGTTTCCTCGAAGCGAACCGTCGCGTCGTTCATCCATCCCTGACGCTCATCTCTCTGCGGGCAGTCGGTGAGAATGTGATGCTGATTGGCGCGCTCCGTCGCAACGCAGTTTTCGTGAATCTTCGTCACCTGAGCGTCGCCGCAGCGGAACGCGGAGCGGATCTCCATGTCCGTGTGCAGCTCCACCGCGACGATTCGCTCGGGATCGAAGCCGGCGCCCAGGCCCTCGACCTTGACATAGCGGAAGCCATGATAGGTAAAGATCGGCTGCCAGTATTCCAGATCTCTGCCGTCGCCGGCGGCAATATAGGTATCCGTCGCCTTCGCCCGGCGCAACGGCGCGGTGAACAGCTCACCGTCCTCGTTCAGCTCCTCGGCGGTGTGCACCACGATTTTCTGCCCCTTGCAAAGCTCCGGAAGGCGAATGCGCGTCACGCCCGCCAGGTTCTGGCCGAAGTCAATGACCGTCGCATCGCCCATGGGCCAATAGGCCAGCGCTTTCCAATGCTTGTGCTCGATGATGGGATTGATCGTCATCGGCCGCATCCTCCCACCGGGCGCGGCGACAATCGTCGCCGGCTCAAAGCCGGTGAAGCCGTGCAGGCACCAGCCGGGAACGGAGGCGTTGGCGTCGTAGACCTCGCCGTTGAAGAGATCGTTCGCATAGCGCGCGCCGCGTCCCCACTGCCAGCTCTCGTCCGTGACAATCCACTCGTCCGTGCCGTCGGTGTACCGCACGTGGAGCATCGCCGAAAACTGAGGCTGTCCCGCAAAAGCCTTGACATTGTCAAACTCGCCGCTCTCGCCCGCCTGGACCAGCGCATTGCGCCGCCAGCCCTCGCCGATCAGTGCGCCGATGCAGTTCGAGCCCGCCTTCAGCTCCTTTGCGAACTCCGGATAGGTCACATACTGACAGGTTTTGCTGAAATCCGTGTTAGCCGGATCCAGCGCGGCGGAATCGAGCGGCTCTCCATTGACATAGAGCTTCTGATACCCCACGCCGCAGGCATACAGCACCGCGGAGCGAACGGGGCGATCGATCGAGAATTCCCTCCGAAGATAGACCGTCCGGCCCGGCTCATCCTCGCCGGCGGCAATCCACTTCGCCCTCCATTCCACGGAGGCATTGTAAATAACATTGGTGTAAACTTCACTTTCACAGCCGGCGTCGTCCCGAATCTGAATCGTCAGCGTCACGGGCTGTCCCTCCGGCAGCGCGCCCTCATAGCACAGGCGCTGCTCCTTCTTCTCCACCCATCCGCTATCCCAGGTCAGACCACAGCCGGTCAGCGTCGCGCGGCAGGCGGACTGAAGGGCATTCTCGCGATCTCCCCTTGCACCCCAGGTCAGAACCAGCGGAGAACCGGCCTCCACCAGCCGCGTGCGAATGCATTTCTTGAGCCGGCCATAGTTGGCGGAAACATTGATCAGTTGAAGCATTCGATACCCTCCTTGTTATGCATTGGTACTCTCAAAAGAATTTCCGACCGATATTGGACGAATTCTCCCTCAGAGAATTCGTTTGTTTTCTCCTGAATCGCACTTTCCCGGGGAGATCAATTTCTTTGGGTTATGTATTGCTCAGCGTTTTATTGTTTTACACAAATTACATCTTCTGAAATTTCAACCGGTTTAATAAGCTCATTATATTCGATATTTTTTATTTTGTCAATAGCATTTTCATCATTCTATATATATTCACACTTATTATCTATATATTTTAAACTTATTAAAAAGTTTATCTTCATTTTAATCCAATACACAACGCAGAGTTCGTTTCAGCGCTGCGCCCTGATAAAAGCCCTCGCCGTACCCGCTTCATTTTCCTGCGCCGCGCATCCGGACGCTTTTCATCGTTCAATCCACGTACTTTCCAAAATTTGCACCACCTCGGGTTTTCTTTTGGGCATTTTGTGTTATAATGATTAGGCAAGCCGCAGGCTTGGCCGGGTCGGCGGAAAGCCGAAGGCAGTTCGCCGACAATCATGTTATGATGATTAGGCAGACCGGGAACCTCCATGGCGTTCCTCCGGCTTTGCCCGTTCCATCGGCTGCGCGAAAGAAATTTTGTGAAGGGGAATCGGCTGCATGCAGAACCAGCGCTATCCCGTCCAGTACGGCCTGTTCATGATGGCCTACTACATGACCAACGCCATTTATCAGGGCTACATGAGCCTGTACTACACGTCCGCCGGATTCAATTCCGCGCAGATGGGCGCGATTTTCGCCGTGGTGGCGTTGGTGAGCGTGTTCTCGCAGCCGCTGTGGGGCACGCTGGGCGACCGCGTGGCCAGCCGCAATCGACTGCTGCGCATGCTGGCCGCGGCCTCTTCGCTGCTGGCGCTGTCCTTTCTGACCACGCGCGGCTTCGTACCGCTGCTGCTGCTGGGCGGCGCATTCTCCTGCTTTTACACGTCCATCCAGCCCATGGGCGATTCCATCATTCTGGCGGCGCTGGACAAGCGCGGCGCGCCCTTCGGCCCGGTGCGCATGTCGGGCGGACTGATGTTCGCGCTGACCTCGCTGATCTTCGGCGGCATATTGAACGCCAGGGGCCACGAGACGCTAGCCGTGTGGTTCACCGCGGGGCTGTGCATGCTGATCGTCCCGGCAACGCTGGCGCTGCCCGATACGCCGGGCTATCAGTCCGCCACGGGCAACCGCATGTCCTTCGGCGCGCTGTTCAGGAATCGCACATTGATGAAGCTGATGCTGTTCATGCTGCCGGTGCAGATCACCATGGGCTATTTCTACACCTTCTTTTCTCCCCTGTTCGTCGGCTTTCCCGGCGGAAGCAGCTCGCTTCTGGGATGGTGCTATTTCATCTCGGCGCTGAGCGAGGTGCCCTATCTGCTGCTGTCGGACAGGCTCTTCGACCGCTTCGGCGCGGGCAAGCTGATGTGCGTCTCCGCGCTGGCGCTGACGCTCCGCTGGCTGCTGGTGGCCACGGCGAAGAGCGTGCCGGTACTGATGCTCAGCCAGGTGCTGCACGGCTGGGGGTTCATCGTCATGACCGTGTCCATGGCCAAGCACATCACCCGCAACGTGCCCAGGGAGCTTCAGGCCTCGGGACAGATGCTGCTGGCGGTGGTCAGCTTCGGCCTCGCCCGGGCCTTCGGCAATCTGGGCGGCGGCCTTCTGGCCCACGCTTTCGGCCAGCAGAATGTGTTCTATCTCACCAGCGCCGTCTGCGCGCTGGCGTTCCTCATCTTCGCACCGCAGTTTTTGAAGAAGAAGGCGTAAAAGAAATCCCGACGCTTCCGTGGATGCATCGGGAT
>USDD01000121.1 GCA_900553265.1 uncultured Eubacteriales bacterium | reverse complement strand
CGCAGATGGCGGAAAAGACAGAGCCAGACGCACCGCCGAATTGTGCGGTGTTGCCGCAAATCCTTGGCGGCGGGCGCTGTCTGGATGGAGGCCGCGGACTTTGCCAAAAAAAAGAAGCACCCAGATATTGCTCTGGGTACGAAGGCGGCGGGGGAAGCGCTTCCCCCGCCGCAGTTGTCAGACGTTCAGTCCCTGTTCCTTGGCCTGAGTGGTGTAGAGCTGATAGTACAGCCCCTTCTTCGCCATCAGCTCGTCGTGGCTGCCGGATTCCATGACGCCTTTGTTGCCGATGTAGAGAATCCGATCGCAGTTTTTGATGGTAGACAGGCGATGGGCGATGATGAAGCTGGTGCGGCCCTTGAGCATTTCCTGAATGCCCTCCTGCAGCAGCTTCTCGGTCTGGGTGTCGATGGACGACGTGGCCTCGTCCAGAATCAGGATGGCCGGATCGCTCAGCAGCGTGCGGGCGAAGGCCACCAGCTGCTTCTGCCCCTGCGAGAGGTTGCCGCCGCGCTCCTTGACGGGCGTGTCGTAGCCGTCCTTCAGGTCGCGGATGAAGTCGTCCGCGCGCACGCGCCGGGCGGCCTCGACGATCTCCTCGTCGGTGGCGTCCAGCCGGCCGTAGCGGATGTTCTCCTTGAGCGTGCCGGTGAACAGGAAGCTGTCCTGAAGCATGATGCCCAGCTGGCTGCGCAGGCTGTGCAGCGTGACCTGGCTGATGTCGTGGACGCCGCCGTCCCGGCCGGTCAGCAGGATGGAGCCGCCGTTCAGGTTGTAGAAGCGGCACAGCAGATTGACCACCGTGCTCTTGCCCGCGCCCGTGGGGCCCACCAGCGCGATGCTCTCGCCCGCGCGGACGTGCAGGTTCACGTGCTCGAGGATGTCGATGCCCGGCTCGTAGGCGAAGGTCACGTCGCGGAACTCCACCTCTCCGCTGATGTCGGGCAGCGTCTCGGCGTTGGGCGCGTCGCCCACCACCACCGGCTCGTCCATCGTCTCGAAGATGCGCTCCAGATAGGCGATGTTGTTAATGAACGAGTTGTAGATGTTGGCCAGATTGGTGATGGGCTGCCAGAAGCGGCCCACGTACTGGCTCATGGCCAGAATCACGCCGAAGGAGACCATGGAGCCGCCGCCGATCCAGTAGACGCCGGCGATATACAGGAAGGTCAGCACGATCTGGGTCAGCGATTCGCTGGTGAGCCAGACGGCGTTGCTGATGTAGATGGCCTTGATCCACGCCCGGCGGCAGGCCTCGGCCAGCTTGCGCATGATGCCGATGTTGACCTCCTGACGGTCGAACAGCTGGCTGACGCGCACACCGTCGATGGACTCGGCCAGGTAGGCGTTGTAGTTGGAGTTCTTGTTGCTCTGCTCCTGCCAGGCCCTGCGCTGGCGCGGCTTGAGCATCAGCACGATGCCCACGAAGAAAGGCAGGCCCGCCAGAATGATCAGCGCCAGCTTGACGTCGGTGGAGAACATGAAGATGACGATGAAGATCAGGTTGATGATCTCCAGAATCATGTTGATGATTCCGTTGGACAGGATGTCCGAGACGGAGTTGACGTAGTTGATGACGCGCACGAGGATCTTGCCCGCCGGGCGGCTGTCGTAATAGCTGAAGGGCAGCTGCTGCAGATGGGCGAACAGATCGCGGCGGATGTCGTAGATGATCTCCTGACTGACGTAGGCCATGATGCGGGAGCGGATGGTGGTGAACACGATGCTGATGAGGATGATGCCCACGAACATGGCGGCCATGCGGCCGATCATCGCCGTGTCCTTGTTGGGCACCGCGTCGTCCAGCACCCACTGGGTCAGCTTGGGAATGAACAGCGAGGCGACGCTCGCCAGCGCGCTGAGCACCAGCGCGGCGATCATCTGGAATTTGTGGCGGCCGATGTACGCGCCCGCGCGCTTGAGATGCTTCCATTGAAAGGGCGTTTCCAGACGCTCATCCACGTCGAATTTGTTGCGCGCCATGTCATTCCACCTCCTCGGTCAGGCCGTTTTGCAGGGCGTAGGTCTGATAGTAGTAGCCGTGGCTGCGCACCAGCTCCTCGTGGGTGCCGCGCTCGGCGACCCTGCCGTCCTTCAAAACGAGGATCAGGTCGGCGTCGCGCATGGAGGACACGCGCTGGGCGATGATGAACTTGGTGCAGGGAAAGGGCAGCTGGCGCAGCTGCTGCTGCATGTACTGCTCGGTCTCCGAGTCCACGGCGGAGGTGGTGTCGTCCATGACCAGAATGCTGGGCTTCATCGCCAGCGCGCGGGCCAGGGCGATGCGCTGGCGCTGTCCGCCGGACAGGCCCACGCCGCGCTCGCCGATGATGGTCTCGTAGCCGTCGGCCAGCTTTTCGATGAAGTCTCCGGCGGCGGCGCGGCGGGCGAAGTCCTTCACCTCATCCTCGGACAGATTCTGGTTGCCGAAGGCGATGTTGCCGTCCACGGAGTCCGAAAACAGGAACACGTCCTGCGTGGCCGTGCCGATGCCGCCGCGCAGCTGCTGGAGCTTCCAGTCCTTGACGTTCGCGCCGTCCACGAGAATTTCACCGTCGGACACGTCGTAGAAGCGCTCGAGCAGGTTGATCAGCGTGGTCTTGCCGCTGCCGGTGGGGCCCATGACCGCCACGGTCTGGCCCGGCTCCACGGTGAAGCTCACGTCGTCGATGATGGTCTTGCCGTCCAGACGATAGGAAACGTGCTTAAATTCGATCCTGCCCTCCATGCGGCCGTGATCGACGGCGTCGGGAGAATCCACGATGTGGGGCGCGGCGTAGTAGACCTCCATGACCTTCTGGGCGGAGGTGGAGAAGCGCTGCAGGTCGTTGAGCAGGTTGCCCAGCTCGCGCATGGGGTTCGAAAGGGCCCAGCTCAGGCTGGTGAACACGGCCAGCTGGCCGGGGGTGATCTCGCCGGAGATGATGAACAGGCCGCCGACGAACACGGTGATGAGCATCATGGCGTTGGCCAGCAGCTCGATGAACGGGAAGAAGCTCAGCCAGAGCTTGTTGATGGAGAGATTGCTCTCCATGAACGCCTCGTTGCGCCTGTCGAACTGTTCCTTTTCGTATTCCTCCCGGGCGAAGGCCTTGACCACGCGGTTGCCGGCGATATTCTCCTGCGCCGCGGTGTTCATCTCGCTCAGACGGTCGCGCATGGCGATGAACCGCGGGCGGACGTGGGACGAATACAGCTTGGTAATCAGCATCAGCATCGGCGTGACGATCACCAGCAGCAGCGTCAGCTTCCAGCTCACGCAGAACAGGTAGATTGTCGTGAACAGGAACATGCACACCGAGTCGATGATGCGGTAGTCGATGTAGCTGGTGAAGTGGCGGCACCAGTCCAGATCGGCGGACAGGCGCGTCATCAGGTCGCCCGCGCGGTTGCGGTCGAAGAAGGCCATGTCGTTGTACTGAAGCCGGGTAAACAGCTTGCAGCGCAGGTTGTAGACCAGATTCTGCGCGTCGCGCTCCATGGTGATGATCATGTAGTAGCGCAGCCCCAGACGCACGCCCTGAACCGCCAGCATGATGGCCAGCAGCTTCAGAAGCGGCTCGGGGTTCTGCGCCACGATCACGTCGTCCACCAGCTTCTGGGTCAGCGCGGGGTTCACCAGCGTCAGACCGCAGGTAATCACGCAGATGACCAGCGCGAGAATGTGCCGTCGGTGCAGGTTGGCGTCGATGTTGTCCCAGAGCCATTTGATCTGATGAAGCATAAGCATCTCCTGTGTTCTCTCGTCTTTTCCAGGTTGGACAGTGGAAAATTTATTTCGCACCATGCCGTCGAATGCCCTTGTATCATATCACATTTGGGTGTATACTTTCAGACAAAACCAAAACAATTTCAGACGAAAGGTGCGGTTTTGAGGATGCATCCCACAATTCAGCGGCTGCCCGGCGAGTGCCTGATCGTGCCCTATGCGCGCCTGTCGTCGCCGGAGCATCTCCACGCGTCCTACGAAATGATCCTTCCCCGGGAGGGCGTGGCCCGGGCGCGGGTGGACGGAACGGAATACGCCGCCGAGCCGGGCCAGCTGCTGGTGATCTTCCCGGGCATTCCCCACTCCATCGCGCCGGAGCAGGGCGTCTCGGGCACGCTGATGTTCTTTTCGGAAAAGACGCTGCCGGAGCTGGAGGGCGAGTGGTCGGGGGCGCGGCCGGCTTGTCCGGTGGTGACTCTCTCCGATGTGGACCGGGACGCGGAGCATTGCCTGAAACGGCTGGAGGAGATGGCCGACCCGCGGCGGATGGACGAGGCGCTGGCCCGGGCGTATCTGACGCTGCTGTTTCTGCGCCTGCGCGAGGCGCTGCGCCCGGAGTCGACGGGCGGCGTGCCGCCGGACATCCTCTATCGCGCCATGCAGTACATGTCCCAGAACATGACCCAGCCGCTGAGCGTTCGAGCTACGGCGCGGGCGCTGGGCGTGAACAATTCCTATCTGTCTCACGTGCTCAACGAAAAGCTCCACATGAGCTTCCGCGCCTATCTGAACGCCCTGCGCATCGAGCGCGCCCGGCGGCTTCTGCGCGTGACCGTGCGGCCCATCGAGGAGATCGGCGTGGCCTGCGGCTTCGCCAATCTGCGCACCTTCGACCGGGTGTTCGCTGAGCAGTGCGGCTGCACGCCCCGGGAATATCGCAGAAACGCCGTTCAGACGGACAGAATTTGAAGTAACGCTACATATTTATATAACCGCTCCGGACGGTTTCGGCAGGAACCGCTCCGGGGCGATTTTCATAGGATGCCGCATGAAACGGAGGCGATGCCTGTGGACTATGCAATTCTCGGGGGCGATGCGCGAAACGCCTATCTGACGCGCATGCTCTGCGCCAACGGCTGCGACGCGCGATGGATCGACGGCTTCGACTGCGGCGTGCCCGGCGTTCCCCGGGGCGTGCGCGAGGAGCTGGGCGAGGCGCGCGCCGCGGTGCTGAACTGGCCCTATCCCGGCGATGGCGAAATCCTCTCCCGACTGCCCTCCGGCGCGCAGGTCTATTTCTGCGGCCCCGCCGCGCCCGAGGGAATCTCCCGGAGGCTGCGCAGCGTGAATCTCTGGGCGGACGAACAGCTGCTGGCGGAAAACGCGTGGCTCACCGCCGAGGGCGCGATCTCCGCAGCAATGGCCGCGGGAGACGCGTCGCTCAGGGAGTGCGCCTGTTTGGTCGTCGGCTGGGGCCGGATCGGCCGGGCGCTGACGGAGATGCTCGTGGGCCTGAGTGCCCGGGTGACGGTGGCCTCGCGCAGCGAGCGCGGCCGCAACGGCGCGGTGATGCGCGGCGCGCAGAGCGTCGCCACGGAGGAAATCGCCGAAGCGCTGCCGGGAAAGAAGCTCGTGTTCTCCACACCGCCGGCGCGGGTGCTCGGCCGGGCGGAGCTGGAGCACGCTGACCGGGACGCGCTCATCGTCGATCTGGCCAGCCCGCCCTACGGCGTGGATCTGGAGGCGGCGCAGGCGCTGAATCTGCGGGCGTGGCGCGAGCCGAAGCTGCCGGGACGCTATTGTCCCTACAGCGCCGCGCGGGCGCTGATGCGCGCCATTTTTCGAGCGGGAGGAGGAATTTGCCGTGAGTGAGCGGAATTTGGAGGGAAAGAAAATCGGCTGCGTCATGACCGGATCGTTCTGCACGTTTGAGAAGGTGTTCGAGAGCTGGAGGGCGCTGCGCGGCGCGGGCGCGGAGTTGTATCCCATCATGTCGTTCAACGCGTGCTCGCTGGACACGCGGTTCTACCCGGCCTGCCGCGCCGTGCAGATTTTTGAGGAAATCTGCGGCCGAAAAATCTGGAACACGCTGGAACAGGTGGAGCCCATCGGCCCGAAGAAGCTGCTGGATGCGCTGGTGGTCGCGCCCTGCACGGGCAACACGCTGGCGAAAATCGCCTGCGGCATCACGGATACGCCCGCCGCGCTGTGCGTGAAATCCCATCTGCGCAACGGTCGACCGGTAGTTCTGGCCGTCTCCACCAACGACGGACTCGGCCAGAGCGCGAAAAATATCGGCGCGCTGTTGCCCGCGAAGCACATTTTTTTCGTGCCCTTCCGACAGGACGACTGGGTGGAAAAGCCCAATTCCGTCGTCGCCGACTTCGATTTCATCCCCGAAACCGTCGAAAACGCGCTGAAAAACCGCCAAATTCAGCCGGTTTTGCGCCAGATTCAGACAGAACGGTAAAAAATGTTAATTCGTGCAAGAAAATGTTGACAAGGCATGGAAAAGCTGGTATAATCCTCAATGTTGTCGCGAGAAACGAC
>USDD01000120.1 GCA_900553265.1 uncultured Eubacteriales bacterium | reverse complement strand
GGAGAGCACGATAAACCGCGCCCGCGCCGGGGCGGAGATCAGCGCGCGCACGCGGCGAAAGCCGTTTGCGTCGGCCATGGAGCTGCCGCCGAATTTGGAAACGAGAACGCTCATAAAAAATCCCTCCGGAGATGGATGGAGTTGAATTGAAACAGAAAACCGCTGTATACTATGACAAAGCGCGCGCGGCGTTCCGGCGGATTCCGTCGGGGCTTGTTTAGTTTTTGAAAATCGGTCGAGCGAAGAGGATTTTCAGGAGTGAATGGCGTATAAAGATAGAGCGACATTCCGGAGATTCGACATGCGCCGCGGTGCGGAAAAGGTCGAATTTTTTGGAAAGTTCGTTTTTTTGCAGGAATTTTGACCAATCGCGGCGAAATTGTAAAGGCATTATCGAGCAGACAATGGAGCCGCAGCGTGGCGGGCTGAAGCGAAAAGAAGGGAGAAAGCATGGCCGGTAGACTGTCGGACGCGTGGCTGGACGAGCTGAGATCCAGAGCAAATCTTGAAGAGATCGTCTCCGAGTATGTTCCCCTGAAGCAGAAGGGCCGCCGTTTTTGGGGCTGCTGTCCGTTCCACAACGAAAAGACCCCCTCGTTCAGCGTGGATTCCGAGGCGCAGATGTACTACTGCTTCGGCTGCCACAAGGGAGGAACTGTCATCAACTTCGTGATGGAAATGGAGCGGATGGAGTTTATGGATGCGGTTCGGCTGCTGGCCGATCGCGCGCACATGGAGATTCCCGAACAGTCGCAGACCGGCTCAGGCCGGATCAGCCCGGACGAACGCGAGCGCATCTACGAGGCCAACACCCTCGCGGCGCGCTTCTTTCATTCGACGCTGTGGACGGGCGAGGGCGCGGAGGCGCTGAACTACCTCTACAAACGCGGACTGAACGACTCGGACATCCGGCGCTTCGGTCTGGGCGCGGCTCCCAAGGGCTGGGACGCGCTGCAAAGGCACATGGCGGAGCAGGGCTTTGACGACGCGCTGCTGGAAAAGGCCGGGCTGGTCGTCCGAAAGGACGGCCGCGCCTACGACATGTTCCGCGGCCGCGCGATCTTTCCCATCATCAACGCTCAGGGCCGCGTGGTCGGCTTCGGCGGCCGCGCCATGGGCGACGTGCAGCCCAAGTATCTGAACACGTCGGAGACGCCGGTGTTCAACAAGCGTCAGGGCCTGTACGCGCTGAACTTCGCCAAGAAGGAGCGCAATCTCGGGCGGCTGGTGCTGGTGGAAGGCTACATGGACACGGTTTCACTGCGCAAATACGGCGTGGCGGGCGTGGTGGCCACGCTGGGCACGGCGCTGACCGAGGAGCAGGCGCGGCTCATCAAGCGCTACGCCCCCGAGGTCTGGATCAGCTACGACGGCGACGGCGCGGGGCGCAAGGCCGCGCTGCGCGCGCTGGACATCTTCGATTCGCAGGACATGAAGGCGCGGGTCATCGACTATCCCGGCGGCATGGATCCCGACGATTTCGTCAAGGCCAACGGTCTGGCGGGCTTCGACGCGCTACCCAAATACGGCGCGACGGAATACCGCATGATGCGCGCCCGGGACGATCTGGATGTGTCCACGCAGGAGGGAATGACCCAGTACGCCATGCGCTGCTGCGAGATTCTCAAAAAGGTCAAAAGCCCCATCGAGCGGGAGAATTATCTGCGGCGGCTGGCCAACGAAACGGGCTACGACCGCCAGGTGCTTCTTTCGCAGCTGGGCGTGATGGCCGCCGCGCCGACCCACGCGCCCGCCCGGCGCGCCGCCCGCGAGGAAGCGCCCGCGTCCGACGCGGAGCTGGCCGAGCGCGCGCTGCTGACGCTGCTGCGGGAGGGCGCAATGCCCGCCGAAATGGTGAAAATCGAGGACTTTACCCAAGGAACGGCGCGGACGCTGGCCGAGCGTCTGCTTGCCGGAGAAGGCGTAAATTCTCTGCTGGAGAGCATGGACGAGGACGAGCGCGTCCGCGCCGTTCGCATGCTCAATTACGAGCCGGTGCCCGACGACCGCGAGGAAGCCCTCCGGCTGGCGGAGACCTGCCTGAGAACAATACGCAAAAGCCGACTGATGCTTCGCGCCGCGAAGATTCAGGAGGAGATTCAGACGGCCGCGCCCGAGCAGAAGCGCGCGCTGTACGAGCAGATGGACGCAATCAGCAGAGAGCTGGACGGTTGACCGGTCGAAAGGAGCGGCGAGTTATGAATAAAGAAAATGTAGAAGCCATGAAAAAGCGCGTATGCGAATTGATTGAGACCGGGAAATCCAAGGGCGTTCTGACATATAAAGAAATCGTGGAGATGCTGGGCGACGTCGAAATCGATTCCGACCAGTTCAACCGCATTCTGGATACGCTTTCCAGCCTGAACATCGAGGTCGTCAAGGACGAGCCTATGCCCGAGCCCGAGGTGCTCAACGACGCCGAGGAGGAGGAAATCGACATCTCGGTGCCCGAGGGAACGTCCATCGACGATCCCGTGCGCATGTACCTCAAGGAGATCGGCAAGGTTCCGCTGCTGTCCGCCGAGGAGGAAATCGAGCTGGCCAAGCGCATGGAGCAGGGCGACGAGGAGGCCAAGCATCGCCTGAGCGAGGCCAACCTTCGTCTGGTCGTGTCCATTGCCAAGCGCTATGTGGGTCGCGGCATGCTGTTCCTGGATCTGATTCAGGAGGGCAATCTGGGCCTGATCAAGGCCGTGGAGAAGTTCGACTACCGCAAGGGCTACAAATTTTCCACCTACGCCACGTGGTGGATCCGTCAGGCCATCACCCGCGCCATCGCCGATCAGGCGCGCACCATCCGCATTCCGGTGCACATGGTGGAGACCATCAACAAGCTGATCCGCGTCTCGCGCCAGCTGCTTCAGGAGTACGGCCGTGAGCCGCTGCCCGAGGAGATCGCCGCGGAAATGGGCATCCCCGAGGAGAAGGTGCGCGAGATCATCAAGATCGCGCAGGAGCCGGTTTCGCTGGAGACGCCCATCGGCGAGGAGGAGGACAGCCATCTTGGCGACTTCATCCCCGATGACGACGCGCCCGCTCCGGCGGAGGCCGCCGCGTTCACGCTGCTCAAGGAGCAGCTGATGAGCGTGCTGTCCACGCTGACTCCCCGGGAGGAAATGGTGCTCAAGCTGCGCTTCGGTCTCGAGGACGGTCGCGCGCGCACGCTGGAGGAGGTCGGCCGGGAATTCAAGGTCACCCGCGAGCGCATTCGCCAGATCGAGGCCAAGGCGCTGCGCAAACTGCGCCATCCCAGCCGTTCCCGCAAGCTGAAGGACTCCATCGACTGATGGACGGAGAAAAGAGAATCGCGCTGGATCCGCGCCTGTCGATGATCGCGGAAATGGTGGGCCGATGTTCGAGTTATGCGGACGTCGGCTGCGATCACGGCAGGCTCGGCGCGTTTTTGCTCCAGAATGGCTGGGTCGATCGGGCTGTGCTGACGGACATTTCCGCGCCGTCGCTGGACAAGGCCCGGGCGTTGATCCGCCTGCTGGGGCTGAAGGAGAGAACGAAATTCGTCGTCTGCGACGGAGTGGACGGCTTGAACGAGCCGGTAGACGCGGTGGTCATCGCCGGAATGGGCGGAACCACGGCGGCGGGCATCGTCGAGCGCGGGCGGGAAAAGCTCGGAGACGCGCGGCTGATTCTGCAGGCCAACGTCGCCATCGCCGAGCTGCGCACGCGCATGGAAAGCGCAGGTTATCGCATTACCGACGAGCGCATCGCCCGGGACGGACGGCGGCATTACATCGGCATCGAGGCGCGGCCCGGCGAAATGGCGCTGACCGAGCGCGAGGCCGTGATCGGCCCGGTATTCCTTCAGAAGCGGCCCCCGGAGCTGGGCGACTACGCGCGGTTCCGAATCCGCGTGGCGGCCAAGGCGCTGGAAGGCGCGCGGAAGGGCGGCGACGCGGAGACCGCCGCGGCATTGGAGCGGGAAAAACGCATCTGGGAGGACTTGGAAGCGTGTCTGTGAAGGCTGAACAGATTCTGGCGCTGCTGGACAACATTGCGCCCTTCGCGCTGGCGGAGGAGTGGGACAACGTGGGCCTTCTGGCGGGCAGCCGGGAGACGGAGGTCAAAACGGTGCTCTGCGCGCTGGATCTGACCGAAAAGGTGCTGGACGAGGCGCTGGAAATCGGCGCGCAGATGATCGTCACGCATCATCCCATACTATTCCGCGCGCGGCGCAATCTCTGCGCGGACGACGCGGAGGGGCGGCTGCTGGTTCGGCTGGCCGGTTCCGGGCTGGCGATGGCGGCGATGCACACCAATTTCGACAACGCTCACCCCGGAGTGAACGACGCGCTGGCGGCGGCGCTGGGGATGCAGAGCGTCGAGGGCGCGGCCCACGGCATGTGCGTGGGCGAGCTTCCCGAAATGACGCTGGATAAGCTGACAAGCCTCGTGAGCGGGCGGCTGGGCGGCTGCGTGCGCGCCTATGGAGAGAAGCGGAAGGTCGTTCACAGAATCGCCGTGCTGGGCGGCGCGGGAGAGGACTTCGCGTCCGACGCGCGGGCGCTGGGCGCGGATGCGTACATCACCGGCGAGACGGCCTATCACAAGGCGCTGTCCGCCGTGGACGAGGGACTCTGCGTGCTGGAGGCGGGCCACGCCGCCACGGAGAATCCCGGCGTGGACGCGCTGTGCAAGGCTTTACAAAACGCCGCAAATGATGTACAATATAATATATGTGTTCGGCGCAGCGCACAGGGGCTGTTTTTATAGGACTTTAGGAGGAATCGTCAATGCATTTGGATCAGTTGTGGCAGTTTATGCAGGTGGACATGGAGGCCGATCGCTTTGAGAACAAGATGCGTCAGTCGGAAAACCGGCAGAAGCTCTTGAAGCAGCGCACCTTCCTGATGGATCAGCAGACCAACATGAAGAAGCTGGAGAGCGAAATCGCCGTCATGCAGGATCGCCTGGAGGCCATTCGCGACGAGGCGGATCGTCTGGACAAGCTGCTGGCTGCCGCCGCGGCGGAAATCGAGGCCAATCCGCCTGCGACCGCCGAGGACGCCGACAAGCGCGCCGAGTCCGTGCAGAAGCTGGTGGATTCGCTGAGCCGCTACGAGCAGGAGCTTCTGAAGCTGCGCAAGGATTCCGAGACGAAGGATCGCCAGCAGAAGGAGATCCGCGTCCGCGCGGCCAAGACGAAGATCGAGTACGACCAGCTCAAGCAGGTCTACGACACGGAGTTCAAGAAGGACTCCGCTCAGCTGCAGAAGCTGCGCGCCGACATCGAAAAGGAGGCTGCGAAGGTGGAGCCGAAGCTGCTGGAGCGCTATCACAGCATCAAGCAGCATTGCACCCCGCCCATGGCCAGGCTGATCGACGGCCAGTGCAGCGGATGCTTCATGTCCCTGCCCAGCGCCACGCTGCTGGAGCTGAAGGAGGGCAACCGCATCGTCGAATGCGACAACTGCGGCAGAATTCTTTACATCGAAGAAAACGCGTGATGACAATTGTGAGGACGCCAGACGGTCGCAGGCGCTTTGCGCTTGAGGAAAGTCCGAGCACCACAGGGCAGGATGCCGGTTAACTGCCGGCGGAGGCGACTTCAGGGAAAGTGCAACAGAAAGAGTCCGCGTCTTCCTTCGGGAAGGCGTAAGGGTGGAAAGGCGAGGTAAGAGCTCACCCACGGCTTGGCGACTTGTCCGCGATGTAAACCCCATCCGGTGCAAGATTGATAGGAGGACGAATGCGGCGGCCCGTCGCGTCCTCGGGAAATCGCTAGAGCCTGCTGGCAACTGCAGGCCCAGACAGATGATCGTCTAATACAGAACTCGGCTTACAGACGTCGCTCACAATTTTCATATCGGTCGCCTCCGCTTGCGGAGACGGCCGTTTTTCGAAAGGAGAAGAAACATGGCTGAGGAGAAGCATTACAAGTTTTTCTGCCATCGGGAGTGCGAGTACTTTCCCTGCCATTCCACGCAGCATCCCGAGGATTTCAACTGTCTGTTCTGCTACTGTCCGCTCTACGCGCTGGGCAGGCGCTGCGGCGGCAATTTCGTATACAATGAAAAGGGCTTCAAGGACTGCTCCAACTGCATGGTGCCCCATCGGCGGGAGAACTACGAGTACATCATCTCGCGCTATCGGGACATCCTCGCCATGGTGCAGGCCAACGACGCGCGGGAGGAGTGAGTTTTCGTGACGGAGACGGAGCTGCGGGAACTCAGGCCGTTTTTGGACGAGCGCATGCGCCTGAAGGCGCTTCCGGCGAGGAAGCGGAAAAAGCTGGCGGCGCTGTGGCTGCTGAGCGAGCGGTTTGAGGCGGGAAGAACCTGCTCCGAGGGCGAGGTGAACGACCTTCTGGACGAGTGGACGGTCATTCACGACCCGGCCACGCTGCGCCGGGAGATGTTCGACCTCGGCCTGCTGGATCGAACCAGCGACTGCCGGAGCTACTGGAAGGAGTCGCCGGCGGAGAATCTGACGGAATTCATCGCGAAGAACCTGTGAAGCAGGACGC
>USDD01000119.1 GCA_900553265.1 uncultured Eubacteriales bacterium | reverse complement strand
GAATCTGCATGCCGCAGATGGCGGAAAAGACAGAGCCTGACGCACCGCCGAATTGGGCGGTGGTGCCCTTGATAAATGCACGGCCGTTTGCTATAATAGAGGCCAGCATCGGATGAAAGGGTGTATCAAATGCAGAATACCTTGATGCGGCGGCTGGGTCTCGCGGAGCGAACGTGGTTCCTGCTGGCGCTGATTTTTTCAGCATTGATTGGGAACTTTTTTGAGCGCGGACAGATCGCGCTGCTGCTGTATCTGCTGGTTCCCTGGGGCGCGGGCCTGCTCTATGTCCGCCTGAAGGGCAGGGCGCTTCGCCGCGGCGCGGCCAACGCCTTTCTCTTTGCCGGCATGGCATGGATGGCGCTGGTGTGTCTGCTTCGCCAGTGCTTTGATCTGAACCGATGGCTGCTGCTGGCGCTGGTGTCGCTCTACGCGCTGGCTGCCTCGCAGCCGCAGCCCGGGCAGAGCGCGGCCACGCGCCAAAGCGAGCTGCGCGCGGTGGCGGCGCTGATCGTCGCCTGCGTCACGCCGATGATGCTGCTGGCCGTGGTCAGCGTGTTTCTCGGCCGTCCGATTCCCTTTCTGCATGAGAGCCGGCCCATCGGCATTTCCGCCGACGGCGGGTTCAGCGAGCGAATCCGCGTGCTGATCCATCCCAACGGCACGGCGCGGGCGGCGGTGGTCGCCGCGCTGATGGCGATCTATCTGATAATGGTCGCCCGGCGGCGCTGGACGAAGGCGCTCTGCGGCGTATGCATCGCTATTCTCACGCTGGCCATCGTCCATGCTCAGTCCCGCACGAGCAACATCGCCTATGGCGCGGCGCTGGGCGCACTGGCTTTTCGCGGCGTATGGCTGCGCATGGAGGGCCGCAAGGGCCGTGCGGTCGTCGGAATTGCGGTCTGGGCGGCCGTCGCGGTCGCCGTGGTGGTCGTTTTGGGCAGGATTTTCACGCTGGACGTGTGGATCGCCCAGTCCCTCGCGGGACAGCAGGAGGCCGCGGCGGTTTCCCGGGCCGTGACCGGCGGCGCGGTGGACGTATTCAGCAACGGCCGGGACGAGATCTGGCGCGAAGCCCTGCGCTACATGCGCGCGCACCCCGTCACCTTCCTGCTGGGCCTTGGCTCCGGCGAGATTCAGAGCGTCGTCATGGATTCGGCGTCCTGGACGTCGACGGTGTATACGCTGCACAACAGTTTCGTGGACTGTCTGGTGCGCGGCGGCATTCCGTTCCTGCTGTGCATGCTGGGCTATCTGTGCATGCTGGTGCGTCCGGCGCTGCGGGCGCTGACGGGCGCGGAGGACGCGCAGCATCGCGGCGAAGCCGTGCCGGCCATCCTGGTCGGCGCGCTGCTGCTGGTCTCGCTGACCGAGGTGACAATATTCCTGTCCGCGAGCTTCGTCAACTGCGTGTTCTTCCTGGCCGCGGGCCATCTGCTGGAAATGGACGCGGCGCGGAAGGACGCGCCCGCAGCGTAAATCTGCGCAGACAAATTTGGTCTCTGCGTCGCACAGCGAAATGACATGCAAAAGGCGCGTTCGGATATTTGCGAGAATATCCGGGCGCGCTTTTTCCGTTCGGACATCCGGCGCGCCTACTGACGCGCGCCGCGGAAATCTTCTGAAGAATCCTCCGGCGAGGCGGGATTTCCGCTTTCTGCGGCAGCAGGGACTGCAAAATCGGCCGCATACGTCCATGTATGCGCTCTTTTTTGCAGTCCCTGTTTTTTTCAGTGCTTTGCGATTATTCGATCCATCCACCGGCGATGAGGCGGTCGCCCTGATAGATCACGGCGGCCTGACCGCGGGCGGGGGCGCGCACGGGTGTGTCGCAGACGATGCGCGCGCCGTCGCCTTCGGCATAGACGGTACAGTCGGGGTTTTCCCATTTGGTGTGGCGCACGCGCACCGAGCCGCGCAGCGGCTCGTCCGGGCGGTCGATGAGCCAGTTGACGCTCCGGGCGCGCACCTCGGTCTTGAACAGATCGTCCCACAGCGCGGCGATCAGCTCGTTCTTTTCCGGGCGGATGGCCGCGACGTAGAGCTTGCGCTCGCGCCAGAGGCCCGGCAGGCGCTGGCCCACGGTGTAGCGCGGATAGCCCTCGTGGCGGGCCACGACCTCGCCATCCAGCGTCACGTCGCCCGGGCCGGGGAGGTCGGCGCGCCGGCCGATCCAGCCGATGTAGTCCTTGTCGGGAATGAAGCAGATCTCCATGCTGTCGGGCTTGTGGGCCACGGGAATGCCGAATTCCCCGGCCAGCGCGCGCACCTGCTTCTTCTCATATTCGCCCAGCGGCAGCAGCAGCCGCTCGACCTGATCGCGCCGCAGGCGGCAGAGCATGTAGCTCTGGTCGTTGGCGGGCATGCCCTTGAAGAGCATGCCGTCCCGGGCGCGGGCGTAATGGCCTGTGGCCACGAAGGGCGCGCCCAGACGGTCGGCGCAGTCGATGAGGCTTTTGAACTTCACCGACGGGTTGCACAGAATGCAGGGGTTGGGCGTTTCGCCGCGGAGATAGGACTCGGTGAACGGCCGGCACACCTTCTCCTCCAGCTCGCCGCGGACGTCCCGGATGGTCAGCGGCACGGACAGGTATTCCGCCGTCGCGATTGCGTCGGCCCGGGCAGCATCGCTTCCCGTGTCCAGATAGAGGCCGAAGACCTCGTGCCCCGCGCGCTGCAGAAGCCGCGCCGCCACGGCGGAATCCACGCCGCCCGAAAGCCCCAGTACCACCTTCGCCATGTGCTTTTCCCTCTTTTCCTGCTTTGCTCCATTATAGCACGGTTATGCCTTGAGTGCAAATTGGGCGCGCGTGTTTATTTTCGGCAAAATCCGCGCGGAGCGTATTGACAAATGCCCAGGAGGGTACTATAATTCAAACCAACTTAGAGGAAGGGAGTCACGACCATGAAGTTCTTCACCGTGAAAAAGTCCATGGCTATGATGATGCGCCTGATGCCCATGTCAGACGCCGCTTGGTCGTGCTCTTTTGCAGGCTGATTCCAATGGACAGCCGTAGATAGATGCGGAGCCGGTCAAGCGATCGGTTCCGCTTTTTTCGTGTCGTGAAAGGAATGAACGCAGTGCTGAAACTGGTGAACGTCTGCAAGACCTTTTACTCCGACGGCAAGGAGTTCGACGCCGTCAAGAACGTCAGTCTGGAGATTCAGAAGGGCGAAATCTTCGGCATTATCGGCCTGAGCGGCGCGGGCAAGTCCACGCTGATCCGCTGCATGAACCGTCTGGAGACGCCCACCTCGGGCGACATCCTGATCGACGGCGAGAGCGTGCTGACCATGAAGGGCCGCCAGCTTCGCCAGCTGCGCAAGAAGGTCACGATGATCTTCCAGCAGTTCAACCTGCTGATGCAGTCCACGGTGGCCAAGAACGTGCGCTATCCGCTGGAGCTTGCCCACGTGCCGCGGGCCAAGGCCGACGCGCGGGTGAAGGAGCTTCTCGAAATCGTGGGTCTGGCCGACAAGGCCGACGCGTATCCGGCGCAGCTGTCCGGCGGCCAGAAGCAGCGCGTGGCCATCGCCCGGGCGCTGGCCAGCGATCCCGAGGTGCTGCTGTGCGACGAGGCCACCAGCGCGCTGGATCCCATGACCACCCAGTCCATACTGTCGCTGCTGCAGGACATCAACCGCCGGCTGGGCATCACCATCGTCATCATCACCCACGAGATGGCGGTCATCCGCCAGATCTGCACCCACGTGGCCATCCTCGACGGCGGTCAGGTGGCCGAGGAGGGCAGCGTGGACGACGTGTTCACCCACACCCGGTCCGAGGCCGGCCGCCGGCTGTTCGGCTTCGTCAGCGATTACTCCGCCCCGCCGGAGATCGACGCGCCGGTGGACATGCTGCGCATCGTCTTCGACGGCATGAAGATCAACGAGCCGGTCATCTCCGAGTTCTCCCAGAAGACCGGCATCGCCATGAACATTCTCCACGCCGACATCAATCTGCTCAACGGCAAGCGCTACGGCCAGATGACCATCGAGCGGCCCAAAAAGGACGCGGACGCGCAGCTGCTGATCGACACGCTGACCAAAGAGGGCATCAAGGTTCAGGAGGTGCGCCCATGAAATTCACCCAAAGCCGCGTCTTTGGCGCGATTGTGCTGATTCTGGCCGCGCTGCTGATCTTCACCGGCATTTCCGGCCGCGCGGCCGACCGGGCGGGCACGCCGCTGGCCAGGGGCTACTCCCAGTCTCAGGCTCGTCGTCAGTCGGTGGAGCGCCTCTCGGCAGCCGTCGCCGCCGCGCAGGAAGCGCTGGATCGCGCCGACAAGCGCGCGTCCGACGCGCTGAGCGAGGCACAGGACTGCGTAGCCTCTGCGGCGAACGCCCGGCAGGCCGCGCAGGACGGCGACTACGACCCCGAAACCGACGTGGGCGCGCTGGGTCAGGCCATTCTGGACGCGCAGCAGGCCGGCGAGGACGTGACCGCGATCTACGAGCGCTTCGGCACGGTGGCCAACGCCGACCTCATCGCCGCGCTGGACACGGCCAAGACCGACGCGGGCCGCGCCGAAAAGGCCAACGAGGAGGCGCTGAGCGCCCTTCAGGCCCTCGCCGAAGCCGCTCAGGCGCTGGACGAGACCGCCGCCTTCGAGCCGCTCCCCGCCGAGGTTGTGCACGCGGCGGTGCCCAAGCTGGGCGATCGGACGGGCCTCGACCGTCTGGCCACCCGAGCCAATAACTACGTCACCCGCGGCGAGACCTCCGTATCCAACGCCCAGGCGCTGCGCGAGGCTGGTCAGACCGTCATCGAGACGGCGCAGGCGGTGCTCGCCGATCATCCCGCCAAAGCGGCCGACGCGGCGCTGTCCTTCATCCGCACCCGCAACGAGGATCTGATGGCGGCCGGAGCCGTGCTGCTGGTCATCGGCGCGTGCCTGACCTTCTTCCCCGCGTGGCTGAGCCGCAAATGGAAGGTTCGTCTGTTCCGCAGCGGCTTCCTGTTCGCGGCCGTGACGGCGCTGCTGGCCGCCGCGCTGCACTACGCCAGCGGCGAGATGTGGGATCTGATGCGGCAGGGCGTGTTCGACACGCTGTACATGACCATTCCGTCGACGCTGCTGGCCTATCTGGTGGGCCTGCCGCTGGGCGTGCTGCTGGTCATCACCTCGCCGGGCCACATCCGCGAAAACCACACGCTGAACAACGCCGTGGGCACCGTGGTCAACTTCCTTCGCTCCATTCCGTTCATCATCCTGCTGGTGATGCTGTTCGACGTGACGCGCTTCGTGATGGGCACGGCCATCGGCACCCGGGCGTGCATCTTCCCGCTGTTCATCAGCGCGTTCCCCTACTGCGCGCGCATCGTCGAGGGCTCGCTGGCCGAGGTGGACAAGGGCGTAATCGAGGCGGCCGAGTCCATGGGCAGTACCACATGGCAGATCATCCGCAAGGTGCTCGTGCCCGAGGCCATGCCCTCGCTCATCAACGGCGCGGCGCTGTGCATGACCACCATTCTGGCCTACACCGCCATGGCCGGCTCCGCCGGCGGCGACGGTCTGGGCAAGATCGCCATCACCTACGGTCTGAACTACCATGAGTACGACATCATGTACGTCTCCAGCCTGCTGCTGGTCGCGCTGGTTCAGCTGATTCAGATCGGCGGCGGCATCCTGACGCGCGCCGTGGATCACCGCAAGAAGTAAATCTTCTTCTAACCTGCGGGTTTGGCGAAAGCGCGGCGGTTCCATTCGCCGAAAAGCGGTTCGCCTGCACATACATTCCCCAAAGACCATCATTTTAAGGAGGAAAAACCCATGAAAAAGCTGCTTTCTCTCGTCGTCGTTCTGATTCTCGCGATTTCCGGCGCGGCCATGGCCGAGACCGAGACCAAGACCTACGTCATCGGCGCGACGCCCTCTCCCCATGCGGAGCTGCTCGAGCTGATCAAGGACGACATGGCTGAGCTGGGCTATCCCATCGAAATTCAGATCTTCAACGACTACAACCTGCCCTGCCCGGCGCTGGCCGCGGGCGATCTGGACGCGAACTACTTCGCCCACATCCCCTTCATCAACGCCTACAACGAGAGCGTGCCTGAGGATCAGCAGGTGGTTCCGGCGTTCGGCGTGCACTATGAGCCCTTCGGCATCTACTCCAGCAAGTACGAGTCTCTGGACGATCTGCCGGAGAACGCCACCGTCTGCATCCCCAACGACCCCTCCAACCAGACCCGCGCGCTGTTCCTGCTTCAGGACGCCGGCCTGCTGACCCTGCCGGAAGGCTCCACCCCGCTGGATACCCTGAACGTGACCGACGTGGTTGAGGTCAAGAACGGCCTGCAGATCTCCGACATCGACGCGGCCCAGCTGCCCTCCACCCTCGAGGACAAGGACATCGTCGTCATCAACGGCAACTACGCGCTGGACGCCGGCCTGAGCCCGCTGAACGACGCCATCTTCTATGAGCCCGCCGACGGCGAGGCCGCCAGCATCTACGCCAACTACGTCTGCGTGCGCGCCGAGGATGTGGACGCGGATTGGGTCAAGGCGCTGCAGAGCTGCCTGTGCTCCGAGAAGACCTACGAGTTCATGACCGAGAACGAAGCCTACGCCGGCGGCGTGATCCCCTTCTTCTCCCTGGACTCCGCGGACGAGGAATAATTTCACAAACCAAAACGATCGCCGCGCCGGATTTCCGGCGCGGCGATTCTTAAGGTGACACCGCACAAATGAGGCGGTTGGCCGGCGAATGGATTTTTCGTCAGATGCAAAT
>USDD01000118.1 GCA_900553265.1 uncultured Eubacteriales bacterium | reverse complement strand
CCACGTTCCTGGGCGTGTTCACCACCTTCGGCCTCGGCTACGGCCTGACCAAGAAGGAGCTCCCCGGCCGGAAGCTCATCATGGGCATGGTGATCTTCGCCCTGCTGTTCGACTGCGGCCTGATTCCGAACTATATGAACATTCGAAATCTGGGCATCCTGAACACCTATTGGGCGCTGATTATCCCGTCCCTGGCGACGGCGTACAACGTTGTGATCGTCAAGACCTTCCTTTCGGGCATTCCGGGCGAGCTGGAGGAGGCGGCGACCATCGACGGCGCCAACACCTTCATCACCTTCTTCCGGATCATCCTGCCGCTTTCGCTGGCGTCGCTGGCGACCATCGCGCTGTTCATGGCGGTGGACACTTGGAACATGTACGTCAAGCCCGTCATGTACACCTCGTCCAGCTCCATGCGCACCCTTCAGGTTTACATTAAGACGATTCTGGTCGACGCGGCGACGGAGGCCGCCAGCGACGGAAACATCGTCATGCCGAGCGAGACGGTGCGCCTGGCCACGGTGACGCTGAGCATTCTGCCTGTGATGTGTATCTATCCCTTCGTACAGAAGTACTTCGTAAAGGGCGTCATGATCGGTTCCGTCAAGGGCTGATCGCGAGTTCTTTATGCAAATAAAAAGGAGGAATCATTTATGAAGAAACCCATGTTGGCTCTGTTCCTGGCAGTCGTGCTGACCCTCGGCATGGTCGGCTGCGTCGGCGCTGTGGCAGAAGGAGAACCGCTCCACATCACCGGCCTCGCCGCGCTGTACAGCTCCGCGCCGGAGAAGGACAGCGACTTCTGGAAGTGGATGGAAGACTACTACAATGTTGATTACGATGTTGAGTGGGCCTCTGGCGACAACATGACCGAAAAGATCGGCCTGCTCTGCTCCACGGGCGAGCTGCCGGACATCATCCAGACCATCAGCATGACGGATCCCATCATCGTCAATGCGATCAAAGAGGGCATGTTCTACGACCTGACCGACCTGATTCCCGAGTACGAGAATCTCGCCAATCTGTCTGAGACCGCATGGAACAATTCCTCCGTCAACGGCCGTAACTACTGCATCCCGCGTTCCCGCGGCCAGTACAACTGCACCATGTTTGTGCGCGGCGACATCCTTAAGGAGATGGGCGTGGGCGTTCCTGCGACGCTGAGCGAGTACGAGGAGTACTTCCGCTACTGCAAGGAGCACTACGACATGGTGCCCGTCGCGTCGCCGCTGTCTCCGCTCTACGATTTCTTCCTGGGCGCCTTTGGCGACGGTTCCCGCAACCCGGTGTACACCGAGGACGGCACCGGCATCGTCTGGTATCAGTTCACCGAGTCCTACGCCAAGATGGTCGAGTGGCTGCAGAAGCTGTATAAGGAAGGCCTGCTCGCCTCTGAGTTCGCTCTGATCTCGCAGGACAACAACTCCGACCTGTTCCTGACCGGCCAGACCGCCATTCGCTGGCAGAACATCTGGCACTACTATCGCCTCCAGACCACCCTGCAGGCTGTGCCGGGCTTTGAGAATTCCTGGCTCGAGATGGCTCTGTATGCAACCAGCGACGATGGCAAGTATAAGAGCCTGAACTACGACATCGGCTACTACGGCGGCCTGCTGCTCAACGCGGAGCTGTCCGAGGAGAAGGTTCGGGCCATCCTGGACTTCCTGAACAAGACGGCTGATCCCGCCATGTACAACATCCATCGCTACGGCATCGAGGGCGTGCACTGGAACATGGTGGACGGCTATCCGAAGGCCACCGAAAAGGGAAAAGCCGAGGTCACCAACTCCTTCTATTCTCCCTTCTGTCTGGCGACTGCGACCTATGACAAGGTCATCAGCCCCCTGTGCGACGCCGAGTTCAACAACAAGGTCATTGAAAAGCTGAAGGTCCACGACAGCGTGGTCGACTCCATCGACGGCATCCCGCTGTGCATCTTCCAGGTCATCTCCTCCGATACATGGTCTGAGAACTGGGGCTACTATTCCACCGAGTTCGACGGGTATGTCACCGAGACCATTGCGGGCAACCACACCATCGACGAGCTGCGCGCCTATCAGGCGAAGCTGGCGGCGGAGGATTGGGCGCAGGAGTCCTTCGTGGAGTTCGCGAAGTCCTTTGAGATGCATCATCTGGACAAATTCTACGAGGACTGATGCACACGATCTGAATTCAGAAGTTCTGAGAAGGGAAAATGGGATGGTTTCGCCAGCCCATTTTCCCTTTAAACTAGAGGAGGACAAGTCATGTTTATCAAAGAGGTTGCTTCCAGCCTGTACGCATGGGATCTCGCCGACGAGGGCATCGCGACCATCGCGGATAACCTTCAGGAACGCGCGAACTGCAACTGCATGTATCTGGTGGGCGTCATGCACTATGAAAAGCGCCCGCTGACCAGTCTGTACTACACCCACAATACCAAGCGGAAGTTCTATCTTCCGGAAAACAGCCGCGCTTACTATCGCCTGAACATGGACAGCTTCAAGAACACGAAGCTCAAGCCCTGCTTCACGGAGCGCGATTTCCTCAAGGGCGTCGACTGGCTGGACGTGCTCACGGAAGAGGCGCGCAAGCGCGGCATGAAGACCGGCGTCGAGCTGTCTCACACCATTTTTGACACGAACATTGCCCTCGAGCAGTATCCCGAAATGATGCAGCGCGACGTCAACGGTGGCATTCTCAAGGATCAGCAGGGGATGCTCTGCCCGAATCATCCCGACGTGCACGAGTTCCAGCGCGCCATGTTCTACGATTCCGTGAAAAATCACGACGTGGACATCGTGCAGACCTGCCTGCTGACCTTCGGCGCCGGCCAGACTGTGAAGGCTCCGTGGTTCTTCGCGCCGTGGATGGACATAGAGAATCCCAACATGGGCGCGCTCCTCGGCCTGGCCGACGGCGGCTGCTTCTGCGAGCACTGCCGCGCGAAGGCGATCAAGTGGGGCTACGACTGGGAGCGCATCGTGCACGACATGAAGACCATTCATGCCATCGCCCACGCCACGCCCTATGCCTTCCAGGACTATCTGATGGAGAACAACCTGACCCTCGGCAGCAACCTGACGGACTGCATGCTCTACATCGAGTATCCGGGCCTGCTGGACTTCATCAAGTTCCGCATTCAGTCGATCACCGAGCTCTTCGCAGACATCTACAAGAGCGTCCACGAGGCCAAGCCCAGCATCGACTTCCGCTATAACAACTACGTCCGCTATCCGGAATACACGGGCATTTCCTTCAAGGACATTGCGCCCTATGTGGATTCCGTGCGCGAGTCCGACTACTCCGAGCAGCGCGGCGCGCCGGACAAATTCGTGTTCAAGCGCAACACGCTGCACAAGATTCGCCGCGGCATCGGCTTCGACAAGAATCTGATCTCCGCGCTGGCGGTGCGCCCCAACGCGACGCCCGAGCTGATTCGCGAATCGCTGGGCGTGCTGGCGCAGTGCGGCATCGACGGCCTCTCGCTGGGTCATTATGACGGCGCGCACATGGAGCATCTGGACGCCATCAAGCAGGGCATGAGCGAATACAATATCACGATTGTGAAATAATGGGGGGACAAATGACGACCGTTGGATTTTATCAACAGGAAGCGCGGGAGATCCCCATCGTCGGAGACTACGACGTGGTGGTCGTGGGCGGCGGCTGCGCCGGTTTTGCGGCGGCGGTGGCGGCTTCGCGCAACGGAGCCAGAACGCTGGTGCTGGAGCAGTTTCCCTTCTTCGGCGGCACGGCGACGGCGTCGCTGATGGCCAATATCGTCGGCACGCGCAACCAGGTGGAGCCGAATCGCCTGCAGGTGTGCAAGGGCATTGGCGAAGAGCTGATCCTCCGGCTGCTGGACTGCGACGGCGCGATGGTGACGAAAAACGCCTACATCGCCGAGGGTGAGAAGCACACGGACACCAAGGGCGACCTGTCCTACAGCTACGCCTTCGACACGGAGAAGTTCAAGTATGTAACGCTCAAGATGGCGCTGGAGGCCGGCGTAGACATCCTGTTCCACGTCTATTTCTCCGACGTGATGATGGATGGAAACCGGGTCAGAGGCGTGATCTTCGAGGGCAAATCCGGCCGTCAGGCGGTCTCCGCCAAGGTGGTCATCGACGCCTCCGGCGACGCGGACGTGGCGACGCGCGCAGGCGTTCCCTTCTGGCAGACGCGCCACGACGAGAACAAGCGCCTGAACGATTCGCTGATGCTCAAGCTGCACGGCTTTGACAAGGACGTCAAGACCGTCAGCTGCGTCTGCGGCGAGGACATGGTGGTCTGGGGCCCGAAGGTGCTGCACCATAACGGCGCGGATACCCGAGAGCTGACGCAGATCGAGATCGAGGCGCGCCTGGGCGTGTACGACTTCCTCGAGAGCATGAAAAAGACCAATCCCGATCTGAAGAACGCCACACTGGCCGATTCTGGCTGCCTGATGGGCATCCGCCAGACGCGCTTCATTGAGGGCGAATACCAGATTACCGGCGACGACGTGCTTTCGGGCGCGCGCTTTGACGACGTGATCGCCATCGCGTCCAATCCGGTCATCGAGTATTGGGGCTATCGCCATTTCCTCAAGCACGAGGGGTATGACATTCCCTATCGCTGTCTGGTTCCCAAGGAAGTGGACGGGCTGCTGGTGGCGGGACGGTGCATGTCCTCCGACCAGATCGCCTACGAGTCCTGGCGCGCCATGGCCCATGTGCTGTGCATCGGCGAGGCGGCGGGCACCGCGGCGGCGCTGGCGGCGCGGTCGGATGTGCTGCCCAGAAACGTGGACATTCCCACGCTTCAGGCTCAGCTGAAGAAGCAGGGCGCTGAAATTGGCCAGGGAAGAACCATGTAAGAGACAAAAAGAACCGCCCGGAGCGCAGGAAATGCGTTCCGGGCGGTTTTCTGTGCAGAGAAATGGGCAATGCGAACGTCAAAGTTCGCATTGCCCGAATACTGCGCCGGTTACGGCGCGAAGGACTTGATGGCGTCGATGGTGTTGCCCATGTCGCACAGCTGCTTCTGGACGCACACGGCGTCGATGACGTAGGTGCGGCCGGAGGCCTTTGCGCGCTGGATGGCGCTGCGCAGATCGTCGGGGGTGAACACACGCTCCGCCAGACAGCCGAAGCCCTCGGCAACCTTGACGTAGTCGATTCGTCCATCCTGGTTGTAGGGCATGTCTACGGCGTATTCGAAGCCGTAAGCGCCCTTCTGGTTCTGACGAATCAGGCCGAGATAGGCGTTGTTCAGGATGACCACGATGATCGGCTTGCTATACACGGCGGAAACGGCGATTTCCTCGCCAAGGAAGGTGAAGCCGAAGTCGCCGACGACGGTGACGCTGGTGCGCTCCGGATGCGCGACCTTCGCGCCGAACGCGGCGGGAATCTCGTAGCCGAGCGTGCCCGCTCCGCCGGAGGGCAGATAGCGCATGGGCTTGTCGATCTTCTGCAGCTGGCCGCCCCAGATCTGGGTGATGCCGCAGCCCGCGGTGAACATGGTGTCGCTGTCGAAGCCTCGATTGACCTCGTGGAAGACGCGATGCGGCATGATGGGGCAGTCGTCGTAGTCGGTCTTGCGCTCCATGGAGGCGCGCATGGCGTTCATGGCTTCGATGCGGGCGTCCGGGAAGGGCTTGAATTCCGCGGCCTTCAGCGCGCCAAGCAGCTTCTTCAGGAAGAGGCCCGCGTCGGAAACCACGCCGAGATCCGGCTGGAACACCTTGCCAATCTGCGTGCGCTCGATGTCCACGTGAATGAATTTGCGCTCGCCGCGATAGACCGCGATGCCGCCGGTGTGGCGATCGCTGAAGCGGCAGCCCACCGCCAGCACCAGGTCGCTGTCCAGGAACATGCGGTTGCCCAGAGGCTGGCCGACCTGAATGCCCATGTGTCCGGCGTTCAGGCGATGGGCGAGGGGCACGCCGCCCTTGGCCATGTAGGTCTGAATGATCGGTACGTTCAGCGCTTCCGCCACGTCGATCAGCGCGGATTCGCTTTCGGACAGGGTCACGCCGCCGCCCATGATGAGAATGGGCGCCTTGGCCTCGGAGAGCATTTTGACGACCTCGGCGATCTCCGCGTCGGTGGCGCAGGGCTTCTCGACGGGCAGCGGCTCGTAGGCGTCAATATTGAAATCGATTTCCGCCTGCTGAACGTCCAGGGGCAGATCGAGCAGAACCGGGCCGGGCTTTCCGGTGCGCATCAGATGGAACGCCTGACGAAGAATGCCGGGCAGTTCGGCCGCGTCGGTGACGCAGTAGGCCTTCTTGGTGATGGTCTTGCAGATTTCGGCGATGTTGACGCACTGGAAGGGATCCTTGTCCAGCTGCCAGGTGTTGGCCTGCCCGGTGATGGCCAGGAAGGGGATGGAATCGATGTTCGCCGTGTAGAGGCCGGTGGCGAAATTGGTCGCGCCGGGCCCGGCGGTGCAGATGGCCAGCGCGATTTTGTGGCTGGCGCGATAGTACGCGTCCGCTGCGTGGGTGCAGGCTTCCTCATGGCGCATGCAATAGTGGGCGATCGGCGCGCCGTCGAGGTATTTATAGACAGGGTTGATGCCCGCGCCGGGGATGCCGAACGCGTCGGTAATTCCTTCTTTGACGAGGATCTGGACTAAGGCTTCTGCTGCTTTCATGACGGTAAATGCCCCCTATTCAAATGTGGAATATAATTTTACATAATGAAAGTATATGCCTTTTCAAAGGATTTGTCAAGACTAAATCCACACAAAATCTGAGGAAGAAGAGGGCGGGCGCAGCCCGAATGCGATGATATAAGAAAGCATCCTCTGCGCTGCAGAGGATGCTTTTGCGTGAGATGATCTTACTTCACGGTCACGGAGGTGATCTGCGGCACCATGCGCACCGCCGTGCGGAAGGGCACGACCTTGTCCGCGCTG
>USDD01000117.1 GCA_900553265.1 uncultured Eubacteriales bacterium | reverse complement strand
ATTATATCATGATTGTCGGCGAACCGCCTTTGGCGCTCCGCCGACCCGGCCAAGCTTTCGGCTTGCCTAATCATTATACCATCATTCCCGAACTTTGTACAGTCTCGCCAGAAAATCCTAACATTTACAAATGCGCCCTTGAAATACCCGGGACAATGGTGTATAATAAAAATGACAAAATCATGAATACGAGATGTCGGCTCTGTTGATTTCGGGCTGATTTTGAGTTTGAGGAGGTTTCCCTCGTGGCAAGAAAGATTCTCATCGTGGACGACGAGCCCCTGATTGTAAAGGGTTTGAAATATTCTCTGGAGCAGGACGGCTACGAGACCGATTCTGCCGCGGACGGCGAGGAAGCCGTCGCCAAGTTCTTCGCCGGGCAGTACGATCTCATCCTGCTCGACGTCATGCTGCCCAAGCTGGACGGCATCGAGGTCTGCCAGCGCATCCGCGAAAAGAGCAGCGTGCCCATCATCATGCTCACCGCCAAGGGCGACGATATGGACAAGATTCTCGGCCTGGAGTACGGCGCGGACGACTACATGACCAAGCCGTTCAACATCCTTGAGGTCAAGGCGCGCATCAAGACCATCTTCCGCCGCACCATGATGCAGCGCGGCGAGAGCAGCCCGCGCATCATCACCGTGCGCGACCTGAAGCTGAACATGAACAATCGCTCCGTGACCGTGGGCGACCGCGACGTGAACCTCACGGCCAAGGAATTCGACCTTCTGCAGCTGTTCGTGACCAACCGCGGCAAGGTCTTTTCCCGGGAAAACCTGCTGGAAACCATCTGGAAGTACGACTATCTGGGCGATCTGCGCACCGTAGACGTGCATATCCGCCGCCTGCGCGAGAAGATTGAAAAGGTGCCCGGTCAGCCCGAGTACATCTTCACCAAGTGGGGTGTTGGATATTATTTCACTGACAAGGATTAAAACCAAACTGTCCTCCATCCGCTGGAGACTCTCCATCGCCTATCTGCTGATTATCGGCGTCGCCTTCTCCGTCGTGGGCGTTTCGCTGTTTCAGCTGGTGGGCGAATATCTGTTTAATCAGCGCATCAAGGAGGATCAGCGCTTCGCCGAATCGCTGGCGGAGCAGCTTCGGGAGCCGCTCGACCGAATGGACGCAGCGGCGCTTTTACGTCTGTCTCAGGAGGCCTGCGCCGACGGCGGAGGCCGCGTACTGGTGCTGGATCCCTACGGCGTGGTACAGTCCGACACCAGGTCGGCGCTGAACGGCACGCGCTTTGAGAATCTCGAAGCAGCCCGCGTGCTCTCGGGCGGCGCATCCGAATACGGCTTTTACGAGGATGGGCAGCGCAGTGTGCGCTGGTCCAACGCCATCTGGAGCCTCTTTTCCGGCGTGAAATCCATGTCCGGCGTATTTGCCGCGCCCATTTCCGGCGACGAAGGACTTGTCGGCGCGCTGGTCTACGTCTCTCAGGTTCAGGAAATCTATCAGAATCTCCATGAAATGCAGCTGAAAATTCTGACATGGCTGCTGGTGGTGGCCGCGGCGGTCATCCTGATGAACGTGTTCGCGCTGCGCACCATCACCCGGCCGGTGAGCGAGCTGCGCGAGGGCATCGCCAAGATGAGCGGCGGCGATTTCTCCGCCCACGTGAACGTCCGCGGACGCAACGAGTTCGCCGAGCTGGCCGAGGCCTTCAACAGCATGTCCGACCGGCTGGGACAGCTGGACAAGTCCAGAAACCAGTTCGTCTCCAATGCGTCGCACGAGCTGAAAACCCCGCTGAGCACGATGAAAATCCTCATCGAGACCATTCTCTATCAGGATCCGCTGGATCCGGGCATGACCAAGGAGTTCCTCAATGACGTCAACAAGGAGATCGACCGTCTGAACCGCATCGTGTCCGATCTTCTGACGCTGGTGAACATCGACAGCGGCGGCATGAAGCTCAACGCAGCCGAGCTGGACATTCGCGATCTGCTGCTGGAGCAGGTCAAGCGCCTCGCGCCGCTGGCACGGGAGAACGGCATCGAGCTGGACTGCGCCGCGCGCGAGGCCGTGGAGGTCTTTGGCGACAGCCTGAAGCTCCAGCAGGTGCTCTACAACGTCATCGACAACGCCATCAAGTACACGCCCCGGGGCGGCGAGGTGCACGCCGAGCTGACGCGCTCGGGCAAGCGGGCAATCATCCGCATCTCCGACTCGGGCATCGGCATTCCCGCGGCGGATCTCCCCCACATCTTCGATCGATTCTATCGCGTGGACAAGGCGCGCTCCCGGGCCACGGGCGGCACCGGACTGGGCCTGTCCATCGTCAAGCAGATCGTGCAGCTGCACGGTGGAACCATCACGGCGACCAGCGAGGAAAACGCCGGCTCGGCCTTCACCATCGATCTGCCCATCGCGCCGAAGAAGGACGCGAAGGCCGGATGAGTTTTCGCAGAAAGGAGCGTTGCGCATGAACAGACGTCTGGCCGCGCTGGCGATGGCGGGCGTTTTTGCCCTGAGCCTGACCGGATGCTCGTCCAATTCCGCCGGCGAGGGCGAGCAGGAAATCGTCCTGCCTGAGCCCACGGAGCAGAGCGGCGGCTCCATTTTCGGCGAGAGCATTCTCTCCGCGCCCGAAAACGTCACGCTGTACTACGTTTCCGGCGACGGAACGTCCTTTTCCGCGGTGTCGCGCAGCCTTACGGGCAGCTCGACGAGCGATCTGTGCGCGCAGGTGGTGCGCGCGCTGCTGGACGATTCCGCGCCGGAGCGCGCATCCTCCGTGCCCGAGGGAACCGCTCTGCTGGGCGTGGAGGCCGCGTCGGGCGTGGCAACGGTCAACCTCTCGCTGGAAGCCTATCGCGCTTCGGACGAGCAGGAGCTTCTGAAGCTGGCCGCGTCCATCACCAATTCGCTGCTTTCGCTGAACGAAATTCACGGCGTGAGCGTGCTCGTGGCCGGCCGCGCGCTGGGCGTGGCCTCGCTGCCGCTGGGCGTGCGCACTCGGAGCTTTGAGGGCATCACGCCCGCCTATGCGCAGATGAACGTGGAAAAGGAGTACTTTCTCGATTCCGACACGGGCACGGTTTCCCGCACGGCGGCGCTCTATTTCCCCACCCGCGACGGCTGGCTGACCTCGGAAACTCGGGAAATCAGCTTCGACAGCAGCGATTACGCCTCGGCGCTCATCCGCGAGCTGCGCGTCGGGCCGCTGCTGCGGAGCTGCGCGCTGTCCGCCATTCCCGAGGACGTGGATCTGCTGGTGAACAATCCACAGATCGCCGTCACCTCTGCGGGCGAGCGCGTGCTGGAGCTGGACTTCTCCGGCGCGTTGAGGGACTATCTGACCTTTGTGGGATTGGACGAATGGGAGCTGGCGGGATCGCTGACGCTGACGCTGACCTCTTTTGTGCCCGAGATCGACGCGGTGCGGCTGTACATTGGCGGCGCGCCGCTGACGCAATGCGCCATGGATGACCGGACGCTCGTCTTTTCGGACGGCCTGCTCCGCCGAAGCGACTTCCTCAGCCGCATCGGCGGAACGGCGATTCTCTATCTGCCCGAGGACGACGGCACGCTGCGGCGCATGGAAATCGCCGATTCGCTTGGACGCGCCGCGTCGCCCTCCAGCGTGCTGACCCGGCTGCTGGACGCGCTATCCGCGGCGGACGAGGTCTATTCCGGCTTAAACGGCGGCGACCTGCTGGGCGTCTCCGTGGAAAACGGCGTGGCCTCCGTCAATTTCACCTCGGATTTCTATCGCATTGCTCAGGGCTTTTCCGAGACGCAGGAGCGCGGCGCAGTGTTCGCTGTGGTCAACACGCTCTGCGAGCTGGCGGGAATCCATGGCGTTCGGATTTATGTGGAGGGCATTTCACCCGAAACGCTCTCCGGAACCATCTACCTGCGCGGCACGCTGCTGCCGAACCCCGGCGCGGTGGTCGAGGCTACAGAGACACCGTGACGTTGCGCTCGCGCATCCACGCGTTTACCTGCCACAGATAGGCCAGCATCTGCGGCCCGGCCATCAGCTGGCCGAACCACGGCGTTTCGTTGGGATCCATCGGCGAGAGGGCGATTTTCCGCACGAAATCCTCGTCGATCCACTCGAGAATTGGCGCGTCGCGGTCGGCGAGCATCGCCAGCGTAAGGCCGCGGACAATTTCGGTATACACGGGACTGCAGGTCTTTGGATAGGGACTTTTGCGGCGGCGGTTCAGCGATTCCGGCATCAGATCGCTCACCGCCGCGCGGAAGAGTCCCTTTTCCATGCCGTTCATGAACTTCATCGACCACGGTACGCTGAACACGTACTGCACCAGCCGGTCGTCGCACAGCGGCGTGAGCACGTCCAGCCCGCACTGGCCGCACATGCGCAGCGCGCGCTCCTGCAAATTGGCCATGAAGAACTGAAAGCACATCTTCTGCATGCGCTTCAGGCGCACCTCCCGGTCGGAGGCGTCGCCCTCGATCTCCGCGTCGGCGACGGCCCTGGCCACCGACGCGCGAATCCAGCCGGGCAGATCGAGCTTTTTGCGCAAATCGGGCCGCAGCGTCGATTCCCGCAGCGCCACCGAGCCCGACCACGGAAACGCGTCGGCGCGCAGCTCGGCCTCGCCGCGAAACCATGGATAGCCGCCGAACACCTCGTCGCCGCACTCGCCGGACACGACATGGGCGCAGTGCGGGCGGATTTTCCGCGCGAAGAGCATCAGCGAGCTGTCGATGTCAGCCATTCCGGGAAATCCCCGCGCCGATACGGCCTCCTCCAGCGCGCCCGCAAGCTCGGCCTGCTCCAGCACGAAGGTGGTCTGCTCGGTTCGATAGGCGCGGACGGCCTCCTCGATGAACGGCGCGTCCATGGAGGGGCGGAACGCGCTGGGCTGGAAGTCCGCCTCGTTGTCCCGATAATCCACGGAAAAGGTTCGAACGGGCGCCATCCGCCGGCTCAGCAGCGCCGTCAGCGCCGTGGAATCCAGCCCGCCCGACAGCATCGCGCCCGGCGAGAGGGGCAGCACGTCGTCCACCGCCTGCTCCAGCAGCAGCCGCACCCGGCGAATCGTGTCGGCCTCGCTGTCGCGATGCGGTTCCTCGCGCAGCGCAAAATATCGCTCCACGCGGTGCGCGCCGCCTTCGCAGATCAGCGCACAGCCGCTCTCCAGCGAAAGCACGTCCTTCAGCGGCGTGCGCCCGGGCGTGCGCGCCGGGCCCATGCCGAACAGCTCGCGCAGCCCGTCCGCATCCACGAGTGCCCGGGCGGAATTGGACTTCAACAGGGAGTCCGGATGGTCGGAGAACACCACGCCGCCGTCCTCGACGCGGGCGTAGAAGATCGGCTGCTCCCCCATCCGATCCCGCGCGAGCACCATGCGGTCGTTCTCCGCGTCCATGACGCAGACCGCAGCCGGCCCCTCGATCCGCGCGGGAAAGTCCGTTCTCCACACGCGATAGGCGTGCAGCGCCAGCTGAGCGTTAGACGCGCCGTTGGGCAGACCCAACTGGCGCTGAAGCGCGCTTCGGTTGCGGATCCGGCCGTGTACCATGGCGATCAGTCGTCCCTCGGAAACGATTTTCGGCCCGCAGAGCAGCATTTTGCCCTTGGAAACGCAGGGCGCGTCGCAGATTCCAGTGACCGAGCGCGGATAATTGGAACGATAAACTCCGAGATAATTCATACAATCACACTCCCATCGTTTCATCATATGACCTGCCCGTCGAATCCATGCGAAGGATGGACAAGGCACGGCAGGTGTGGTATACTGGAAGCAACTTGATTCCGAAGGAGTGAATCGCCTTGGACAACCGGGATGAGATCATTCGAACGCAGCTGGACGTGATCGGTTCGCTGATTAACAACAATATTCGACGCATGTCGGACGACATCTGGGGCGCGCCGAGCAAGCCGCAGGAGAAAAAGACGCAGGACGCGCCGCCCGCCGCCGACAAGCCGGCGCAGCAGACCGCCGCGCCCAAGGACGACGAGGAGCCGCTGCCGCCGCCGGAAAAGATCGAGGATCTGAAGGCCGAGCTCAACGAGCTGATCGGCCTTGAAGGCGTGAAGCGCGAGGTGGAAAGCCTGATCAACATGGTCACGGTGCACAATCTGCGCAGGCAAAACGGTCTGAAAACCGTGGATATGTCGCTGCACATGGTCTTTTCGGGCAATCCCGGCACGGGCAAGAGCATGATCGCACGGATGATGGCGCGCATTTATCGCAGCCTTGGCGTGCTGTCCAAGGGGCAGCTCGTGGAGGTTGACCGCTCCGGGCTGGTGGCCGGCTACATCGGACAGACGGCGACCAAGACCAGCGAGGTCATTCAGAAGGCCAAGGGCGGCGTGCTGTTCATCGACGAGGCCTACACGCTCTCCTCCAAGAAGGGCGAAAACGACTTCGGCCAGGAGGCCATCGACACGATCCTAAAGGCTATGGAGGACCACCGGGACGATCTGGTGGTCATCGTGGCGGGCTACACGGAGCTGATGGACCGCTTCATCCACTCCAACCCCGGTTTGGAGTCCCGGTTCAACCGCTTCCTGCACTTCGACGACTACAGCACGGACGAGATGCTGGCTATCTTCGAGAGCCAGTGCAAGAAGGGCTGCTACACCCTGGACCAGGACGCGAAGGCCCTGGTGCGGGAGTACATTGAGCGGGAGAACCGCGACGGCATCACCTTCGGCAACGCCCGGGGCGTGCGAAACCTGTTTGAGCAGATCCTGGTCCGGCAGGCGGGCCGTCTGGCGGGACAGGCGTCCGTCAACCGGGAGGACCTGACGCGGATCACCGCCGCAGATGTGGAGGCAGTGGGCCGGGCAAATGATTTGGAGGCGAAAGAGCGTTGAAGGTTTTGATCTTACATCCCAGCAGCCGATATGACCGGTATCTGCCCGATATTCCCGCTGCGGGGCGGATGGAGCTGGTGTTCACAGACCGGGAGGGGCCGGAGGAGCGCTGGCTGGCAGCCGGCGGCGATGCGGAGGCTTTGGTGGCCGCACCGGTGACGCCGGTGACAGAGGAAC
>USDD01000116.1 GCA_900553265.1 uncultured Eubacteriales bacterium | reverse complement strand
CGTGAGGATGAACCTTGCAATGACTCGCATCGATCATAAGCCATTCATAATCCGGATCGTCTATCAATGCTTCGAGAATCTTCTCCCATATGCCTTTATCCCGCCATCGGCGAAACCGTTGATGAACGGATCCCCATTTTCCGTAGTCTGGCGGCAGATCACGCCATGGCGCTCCGGTGCGAAGAATCCAGAACACTCCGTTGATAAATCTGCGGTTGTCCTCCGCGATTCCGCCCCATTGCCCTCGCTGTCCCGGCAGCATTGGCTCTAAAATCGCCCATGCTTTGTCGCTGATATCATGCCGATGCTGTGATTTCTCCATGATGACGCCCTCTTTACTGTGATAGTGCCATTATATCACTTGGCTCGTGTAGACGCAACCTGGACACCGGAGAGGCCCGCGTCCAGTTCCTTCAGGGAAAGGCGCGGATGCAGCGCCGCGCCTTTGTCTCCCGTGCGGACGATCAGCTGGCGCTGGAACTGACTACCGACGGCAGGATGACGCTGCGGCTGGACAAGCCCGCGGACGAGCGGCTGCATTTGGCGCTGCTGACCGACGCGCCGAACGCCGCTGCGGACTGCGGCGACCATTTTTACATTCAGAACGTCGAAAGATTGACGGTGCTGGCGCGCTTCGACGCAGAGCCGGTGCAGGGGGAATACGAGGAACTGCTCGCGCGGCATCTCCCGCTCCATCGGCAGGCGATGGGGGACGCGGAGCTGCTTCTGTCGGACGAGGATCGCCCCAATGAGGCGATGCTGGGCGAGGCGATGGGGAGCGAAGTGCCGACGGAGCTGTATGAAAAGCTGTGGCGATTTGCGCGCTATCTCTTCGTGTCGGGAACCGGCGAAGCGAGGAATCCCTTTCCACTGTACGGCCTTTGGAACGGCGTGTCGAAGCCGACCTGGGCGCAGAATGTGGCGAACGAAAACGTTCAGATGATCTACTGGCATGCGCCTGTGGGTGGATACGCGTTGCTGCTGCGCCCGCTGATTCACTATTATTTCAAGAAAATGGACGCGTTCCGGGAGTCGGCGCGAAGGCTGTTCGGCTGCCGTGGAATCTATGTGAGCACCTACACCACGCCGATGAACAGCTATCCGACTCCGAACGTCCCTGTCATCGTCAATTACATCGGCTGCGCGGGCTGGCTCTGCCGCCATTTTTACGATTATTATCGCTTCACCGGCGACGAGGAGCTGCTTAGAAGCGAGATTCTGCCGTTCATGCTGGAAACGGCGGCGTTTTACGAGGACTATCTGACGCGCGGAGCCGATGGAAAAATCCGCATCGAGCCGTCTGTCTCGCCCGAGAATTCGCCGGGTCGCTTCATGCCCGGGGATTTTCAGGAGCACATGGGCCATCCCAATCCGGTGGTCTGGAATTCAACGATGGATTTCGCGATCCTCCGAGAGCTGCTTGCACATCTGTTGGAGCTGAGCTGCGCTGTGGTGATGGATCCGCGCCGCGTTGAGAGCTGGCGCGCAATTTTGAAGGCGCTTCCGGAGTACATGGTCAATTCCGACGGCGCGATTCGCGAATGGATGGACGAGGAGCTGCCGGACTACTATCGCCATCGCCATCTGTCGCATCTGTATCCGCTGTTTCCGGGAGAGGAGATTCGCAGGGGACATCCGCTGTTCGACACCTGCGCGCGGGCGGTGGATCTGCGCGAGCTGGGAGCGGCCAGCGGCTGGGCGCTGGCGCATCAGTCGGCGGTTTACGCCCGGCTGGGACGCGGCGAGCGTGCGCTGGATTGTCTGAATACGCTGACGAAGGGCTGCCTGCTGCCCAATCTCTTTACGCTGCACGACGACTGGCGGGACATGGGCGTGTCGCTGCGCATCGACATGGCGCCTGTCCAGCTGGATGCGCTGATGGGTGCGGCGAATGCGATTCAGGAAATGCTCCTGGACGCTTCGCCGGGGAGACTGGCGCTGCTGCCGGCCTGCCCGGAAAAGCTCGGCTGCGGAGAAATTCGAAACTGGCGCTTCCCGGGTGGACGCGTCGATATGCGCTGGAACCTGGAGAAGAGGGAACTCCGGGCGGCGCTGAAGGCCGAACGGCCGATTCGCCTGCAGCTGGTTTTGCCGGAATGGACGGGTATCCCGGCACAGGAAATCGTACTGCGCGCCGGAGAAGAGAAGACGATTTAAGGCAACATCCCCCAATTCGGCGGCGCGTCCGGCGACGTCTTTTCCGCCCTCTGCGACAGGTCGATTCCTCGATTTACCTCCAGTATACCTTCGGAATTGGTATTTGCATCTGACGAAAAATCCATTCGCCGGCCGACAGCCTCATTTGTGTGGTGCTGCCTTAAGAATCTGATTTTACCATTGGGTTGGATGGCGTGCCGCATGATTGACTTTGGAAAATCCCAGCGCCGCCGAACTTTGAATTGCAATAGAACGAATAGCAGGACAGAAAGAGTGCAGACCCATATGGAGCACCAGCCTTTGATATAAAGGCCGGTGCTTTCCTTGTGTATTGCCCCTTGCGTGGAGCGAGGGGCGGCGATGGGGCCTGGCCAAAATCGTTGGCGGGAGGCGGTCATTCTGTGCGGCGCCCGGCAAAGACTGCGACTTTCCGCACGCCGGTCGTCACGCGCCTCGGCGACGCGGGCGCGATCTGGATTCTCGCCGGGCTTGCGCTGCTTGCAACGAAGAAGTATCGGAAAAACGGAATCATACTGCTCCGCGGAGGGCCGGGTTTCGTCAGGTTCAGTTCAGCGTCGCTTCGGCGGACAGCGGGCGAACGCCGGTCAGCTCGAAGGAGCGCTCGTCGGGCTGGCTGCCGCCGGCGCAGACGGTGACGCGGCCTGCGTGGCGATGGGCGTTTCCGTCGTCATCGTAGACGCACAGCCATTCCGGCGCGATGCGCAGCGACAGGCGGCGGCTTTCGCCCGGGGCCAGCTCAGTCACGTCGAAGGCGGCCAGCTGGCGCAGCGGCGCGGGATGGGCGGGATGCTCCAGATGCACGTAGACCTGGGAAATCTCTTTGGCCGTCATGGAACCCGTGTTGGCGACGGTAAAGGACGCGATCAGGCCGTCGCCATCGGCGGAAACGGTGAGATCGTCGTAGCGGAAGGACGCGTAGGACAGGCCGTAGCCGAAGGGATAGGCCGGCCTGCCGGTCATGAAGCGATAGGTGCGTCCGCGCATGGAGTAGTCCCGGAAGTCGGGAAGCTGAGCCATGTCGGCGTAGAACGTCACCGGCAGCTTGCCGCAGGGGCTGATCTCGCCGAAGAGCAGCTTTGCCACGGCGATTCCGCCCATCTGGCCGGGATACCACACCTGCGCGATGGCGCGGAAATGGTCGGCGTGGGGGAAGAGGGTGGCCGAGCCGGTCATGTTCAGCAGCACCATCGGCCTGTCCAGCGCAGCCAGCGCGTCCAGAAGATTGCGCTGGGGCTCGGGCAGGTTCATGGTGGTGCGGTCGCCGGAGCCGTAGCCCTCCTCGCCCTCGCGGTCGCCGTCCAGGCCGGTGACGACGATGGTCAGATCGGCGATGGATGCGGCGGTCAGCGCCTCGGCAATGCGGAAGTCGCCGCGCTCGCCCCAGCTCTCCTCCGCGGAGCCGCCGAAGAGCGTGCTGCCCTCGGCGAAGATCCAGCGGATCTCGGGATGGCACAGGTGCAGACCCTCGAGAATGGTGTAGCTCTCCGAAGGCGTGCCGGCGTAATTGCCCTTCAGCGCGTCGCGGCTGTCGGCGTTGGGGCCGACGACGGCCACCGTGCGCAGCTTTTCCGCCTTCAGCGGCAGAATGCCGTCGTTCTTGAGCAGCACGACCGACTCCTCGGCCATCTCCAGCGACTTGGCGTGGTGCTCGGCGCAGTCGTTTTTGAGATAGTCCAGCTTCGACCACGGCAGCGTTTCCGGCGCGTCGAACATGCCCAGCCGCATGCGCGCGTACATCAGCCGGCAGACCGAGCGGGTGATGGTCTCCTCGGAGATCAGCCCCTGCTCCACGGCCTTGAGCAGATGGGGGAACACGCGGCCGCAGCACAGGTCGCAGCCGTTGTTCACCGCCAGCGCGGCGGCCTCCTCGGCGGTGGCGACGAGCTTGTGGTTTTCGTACACATCCTCGATGGCGCCGCAGTCGCTGACCACGTAGCCGTCGAAGCCCCACTCCTCGCGCAGCGTCTTTTGCAAAAGCTCGTCCGAGGCGCAGGCGGCCTTGCCGTTGACGCGGTTGTACGCGCCCATGACCGAATGGACGTGACCCTCCTGTACCGCGGCCCTGAAGGCGGGCAGATAGGTCTCGGCCATATCGCGTTTGGACGGATGCACGTCGAAGGTGTGGCGCTCGGCCTCGGGGCCGCTGTGCACGGCGAAGTGCTTGGCCGTGGCCACGCATTTGTCATAGCGCGGATCGTCGCCCTGAAGCCCGCGGATGAAGGAAACGCCCATGCGCACGGTCAGGCAGGGATCCTCGCCGTAGGTCTCGTGGCCGCGGCCCCAGCGGGGGTCGCGGAAGAGGTTGATGTTGGGCGTCCACATGGTCAGGCCCTTGTAGATGCCGTGGTCGTCCATCTCGTCCGCGGCGCGGTGCTTGATGCGCGCCTCGTCGCCGATGATGGACGCGATCTCGCCCAGACGCTTTGCGTCGAAGCTGGCGGCCATGCCGATGGGCTGGGGAAACATGGTGGCCACGCCCGCGCGCGCCACGCCGTGCAGGCACTCGTTCCACCAGTTGTATTCGGGAATGCCGAAGCGGGAGAGGGCGGAGGAATAGTAGGTCATCTGACTGACCTTTTCCTCCAGCGTCATCTGATCCACCAGAATTTTCGTGCGCTCCTCAAAGGAGAGAGAGGCGTCTTTCCAGGATTGATCCATTGTTATTCCTCCTCAGATTTCGGCGGTCATGCCGTCATAGCAGGCGATAAAGGGCGGCTGGAGCGAGGCCTCCAGCGTCTTCTGGTCGGGATGGAGCGTGCGCGCCATGTGGGTCAGGAACACCGGCGCGCTCTGACGCAGCACGCCCACGGAGCGCAGTGTGGCGGTCATCAGGCGCACCATGTCCAGCGAATTGTGCTCGAAGACACGGTAATCGCCCTGCACAATGTCGCCGATGGTCGCGTCGAACACCGCCGCGTCCAGCGAAAGCGCGCCGATCAGCCGGCGCGCCCGGTTCAGAAGCCACGCGCCGTCGGTGGCGTAGAGCAGCCGCTGGTCGTCGCGTTCGATGAGATAGTGCAGCGCGGTTTCGCTGGGCGTTTCAGTGGCGTGGTTGGCCGGAAGGGGCAGAATGGTGAAGCCCGAGGGCGTGGTTACGGGCACGCCCACGCGTAGCGGAACGACCTCCGCGCCGCCTGCGTCGATGCCCGCCGCCCAGCTCTCGTGAGCGTAGACGCGTTTGGGCGCAATGGCCCGGACGGCCTCGGCGCTGAAGTGGTCGTCGTGGCTGTGGGTGAAGAACATGTCCTCCACGCCTGAGGGCGTGGGCAGCATGTCCAGAATGGTGGCGTTGCCGTCCATCAGCAGCGCGCCGTCCACCAGCATGGAGGCGTTGCGGCGAAATTCGCCCGAGGGCTCAGGCTGCTGCCAGTCGGCCGCGCCGGTTCCGAGAAAGCGAAGATGCATGGAAAATCGAACTCCTTTATTGGAAGACTTTTTTCTTATTTTAGCCGAGCGGGGAGAGAATGTCAATTGTGACGGCAAACTTTGATGAAAATGCTTGGAGCTGAATAACATGATCTTTAAGAAGAGCGGATTGACAGATTCAATGTGGGGGTTTATACTGTAAATTGAAATCCTGTAGAGCGAGAGGTATAAAAGAATGCGTAAGTTTCTTGCAATGCTGCTGATGGCGGCAATGCTTCTGACCTCCGTGGCGGCGCTTGCGGACACGGAGACGACCGAACCCGCCGCGCCGGTGACCGAGCCGAGCGAGCCCGGCAAGTCCGAGGAGCCGTCGGAGCCTGCGAAGCCGGCCGAACCCGAAAAGCCGTCGGAACCCGAAAAGCCGTCGGAACCCGAAAAACCGTCGGAAACGGAGAAGCCCGCGGAGACCGAAAAGCCTGCGGAGACCGAAAAGCCTGCGGAGACGGAAGCGCCTGCGGAGACGGAAGCGCCCGCCGTGACCGAGGAGCCTGCACCGACCGATAAGCCCGCGGAAACCGAAAAGCCCACCGAGAAGCCGGAGGAAACCCGGAAGCCCGCGAAGACCGAAGTGCCCGCCGCCGACCCCACGGCCGCGCCGGAGGAGACGGAAGCGCCCGCTGCCGACACGAAGACCAGTGGAACCGAGTCCTATGGCCCCACCTCCGTTGCCCGGACGGCCACCGCAGAGGAATCGGAGCTGTGGTGGAACATCCTGCTGCTGGGCGGCGATTCCCGCAGCAGCAAGAGCTATGACCGCACGGATTCGATGATTATCCTGTCCGTCAACCGCAAGACGGGAGAGCTCAAGATGACCAGCATCATGCGCGACACCTGGGTGTCCATCCCCGGCCACAAGGGTATGGCCAAGATCAACGCCGCGAACGTGTACGGCGGCCCCGAGCGCGTGGTGGAGACCGTGAACAACAGCTTCGGCACCGATATTGAGGACTATGTGCTCATCAACATGGCCGGCATGATCAAGGTCATCGACGCGATGGGCGGCATCGACCTCCAGGTTACCGAAGGCGAGCGCAAATATCTGAACAGCTACGCCGATGAGATGGCCGGCAAGGTCAATTATCAGGGCGACCGGCGGCTGGATTCCACCGGCATGGTGCATCTCAACGGCCTGCTGGCTCTGTCCTATGCCCGCATCCGCTATACGGACAGCGATTACAAGCGCGTCATGCGCCAGCAGACGGTGCTGATGGAGCTGGCCAAGAAGGCGAGCGCGCTGGATGCGGCGGAGCTGCTGAAGCTGGTTCCCAAGCTGCTGGGCATGACCGAGACCAACCTGAGCATGGGCGAGGCCATGGCGCTGGCGACGCTGTGCAAGAATTCGGACATGTCCGCGATTCAGCAGTATCGCATTCCCGCGGACGGCACCTACAAGGACGGCATGTTCGGCGACACATGGTGCATCAAGCCCAACTTCGAGA
>USDD01000115.1 GCA_900553265.1 uncultured Eubacteriales bacterium | reverse complement strand
GCGCGACGGTCTCCATCGACGCCTTCGGCCCCATCGCCGACAACGCCGGCGGCCTGGCCGAGTCCTGCCATCTGCCCGCCAACGTGCGCACCATCACCGACAAGCTCGACGCGGTGGGCAACACCACCGCCGCCATCGGCAAGGGCTTCGCCATCGGTAGCGCCGCCTTCGCCACCGTCTCCCTGATCGTGGCCTATGTGGGCAACTACACCGCCATCGGCGCCGAGCCCGTGCTGAACATCGCGTCCTATGTCGTCATCGCCGGCGGCATCATCGGCGGCGCGCTGATCGAGTACTTCTCCGCGCTGCTGACCGACAACACCATCGAGTCCGCGCGCCTGATGGCCGACGAGGGCGACCGCCAGCTGTCCATGCCCGGCGTGCTGGAGGGCAAGGTCAAGCCCGACTACAACCGCTGCGTGGAAATGGCCGCCAAGCAGGCGCTGCGCAAGATGCTGCTGCCCTCCGTGCTGGCGCTGGCGATCCCCATCGCGGGCGGCTTCCTGTTCGGCGTGGAATTCGTCGGCGGCCTGCTGGTGGGCGCGACCATCGTGGCCATCCCCCGCGCGCTGTTCATGGGCAACTCCGGCGGCGCGTTCGACAACGCCAAGAAGTACATCGAGTCCGGCTCCCTCGACGGCCACGGCAAGGGCTCTCCCGCCCATCGCGCCTCCGTCACCGGCGACACCGTGGGCGACACCCGCAAGGACGTTGTGGGCGTGGCCCTGGACATCTTCATCAAGACCATGTCCACCGTCGCCAACACGCTGGCCTCCGTGTTCACCCACTTCACGCTGTTCAAGTAATTGGACGAAGGACAGCCGCGGTTTTCTGCCGCGGCTGTTCTTGCGTTTTGGGGGAGGGCGTGATAAGATGAAGAGCAGACGGAGAAATCGAGATCGGGAGGCGGCAGACCGATGAAAATGAGGACAGAAAGGCTGCTCATTCGCAGCATCCAAAGCGACGATTGGGCGGGCATTCAGAGAATCTGGGAGGACCAGAAGCGCTCTGAATATGCGCGTTTTGACATCCCCCATGACACAGAGTCCAATGCTGTTCGTCAAAGAATCGAAAAATGGGCGTCCTTCGCGGACAGCATGGAGCACATGTTCTTTGCCGTATGTCTGAATGAGATTCTGATCGGATACGCGGCGTTCCACATGCGGGAAGACGGCTGCGAAATGGGATACTGTTTTCATTCCGATTATCACGGAAAGGGATACGCGAGGGAAAGCCTGTCCGCGCTCATCCTTTATATTCTGATGCTGCATCCCGGCATGGCGATCACGGCGGGAACGGCATTGGAGAATCTCCCCTCCGTAAAGCTGCTTCAGGCCCTTGGATTCCGCCGGATCGGCACAGAGCGCGTTTCCTTTTATAAAGACGCCGACGGTCAGGACATTTCCTTCGAGGGCGGGATCTTCAAATTGGACTGGCACAGGGTGATTGCGCAGAAGCAGTAGCGCGGGCAGCGCGCTCTGGAACAGCCGCGTCAGCCCGGGAGAATCACGAAAAGGAGTCCGTCATGGAAAGAAGCATTCGAACCTCCGCAAAGGCTCTGGTCATTCGGAACGGCTGCATGCTGGCCATCCGACTCCGCGACCAGGACGGGGAGTTTTTCATCATGCCCGGCGGCGGACAGCATCCGGGCGAATTGCTGCCGGACGCCGTCGAAAGGGAAGTGGCGGAGGAAACCGGAATTTCAGTTCGGGCAAAGGACGCGGCTTTCATCGTTGAAGGCGCGCAGGGCGAGGCAAGCCACCGAGTGGACGTCGTTTTTCTATGCGACTACATCGGCCCTGCCGAAGCAGAGCGCTGTTCCGACCGCAATCAGATCGGCTTTGACTGGCTGCCGATCGAAGCATTAAACAAGGCTCCACTCTACCCATCGAAGCTGAGACGGCCCATCATGAATCTGCACGCGGGCATCGAGCATCCTTTTTATCTCGGCAATGAGAATGTGGGCGATCCGGAAATCACAGACTGACCGTTCAGGGATTCTCCACAGATCGCCCTGCCGCCGCTTGCGTTTTTCCGCGGCTCGTGATAATATGGAAGGACTGAAAAATCGGGATTTTGGAGGGACATGAGACGATGAACAGGAAGCCGGATTTCATGGAAATTTTCCGGGAGGGGCTGATTCTGACCGGGGCGGTGGCCATCATCGCGGCGGCGGTGTTCTTTTTTCTGGCGCCCAGCCACGCGTCCGTGAGCAGCATCTCCGGCCTTGGCATCGTGCTGTCCAATTTTGTGCCGCTTCCGCTGTCGGCGATCACGATGATCCTGAACGTCGCGCTGCTGATCGTCGGCTTTCTCACCTGCGGCCGGGAATTCGGGGTCAAGACCGTGTACATCAGCATTATGCTGCCCCTGTTCCTCGGGCTTTTCGAGGCGCTGTTTCCGAATTTCACCTCCATGACGGACAGTCAGGAGCTGGACGTGCTGTGCTATGTGCTGGCGGTGAGCGTCGGCCTGAGCATCCTCTTCAACCGCAACGCGTCCTCGGGCGGGCTGGACATCGTGGCCAAAATCCTGAACAAATACCTGCGCATGGATCTGGGGCGCGCCATGTCTCTGGCGGGCATGTGCGTGGCGCTTTCCGCCGCCCTCGTCTACGACAAAAAGACGGTGGTGCTGAGCATTCTCGGCACCTATTTCAACGGAATCGTTCTGGATTATTTCATCTTCGACAACAGCCGCAAGCGCCGCGTCTGCATCATCACCCAGAAGGAGGAGGCGCTCCGGCAGTTCATCATCAACGACCTGCACAGCGGCGCGACCATCTACGAGGCCATCGGCGCGTACAACCTGGAAAGGCACAACGAGATCATCACCATCGTGGACAAGAGCGAATATCAGAAGCTGATGAGCTTCATCAACCGCGAGGATCCGAAGGCGTTCATCACCATCTACAACGTCTCCAGCATGCAGTATCAGCCGAAGATCCGCGCGCAGGAGGAACGAAAATGATTCTCTACTTTTCCGCCACGGGCAACTGCAAATACGTCGCCGGGCGGCTGGCCGAGGCCGAGGGGCAGGAGGCGCTGTCCATCGCGGACTGCATCCGTCAGGGCCGCTTTGCGTTTGCCGACGAAGCCATCGGCGTTGTCTCGCCCACCTATGACCTGGGGCTTCCGAGCATCGTCCGGGAGTTCCTGACGCGCGCGTCGTTTCAGACGGCGTATCTGTACTTCGTCGCCACCTGCGGCACGACCCCCGGCGCGATCGGCGCGATGGCCAACCGGGCCATACGCGGGCGCGAAATCGACGCGTACTATTCCGTGCGGATGCCGGACACCTGGACGCCGATTTTCGACCTGTCCACGCCGGAAAAGGTGGCGAAATACACCCGAAACACCGAGGCCGAAATCGACCGCGCGCTCCGCGGCGTTCGGGCGCGCCGCGTCAGCCGGCACATGTTTCCGCGCACGCCGGCGATTTTCACGGATCTGATCGCCGGGCCGATCTACGAAAGGGTGCGGCGCACGGAGCATTTCCGCGTGGAGGACGGCTGCGTCGGCTGCGGGCTGTGCGCCCGGAAATGCCCCGTGCAGGCCATCGAGATGCGGAACGGACGACCCGTCTGGGTGCGCGATAAGTGCGTCATGTGCCTCGGCTGCCTGCACCGCTGCCCGAAATTCGCCATCCAGTACGGCAGACGGACGCAGAAGCACGGGCAGTACACCAACCCCAATGTGAAGGTATGAAGCGATGGACAATCTGATCTGGTACGTCATTGTGTTCCCGTGCAGCGCGCTGTTCTCGGGACTCGGAATCTACGACCGATACGGGGTTTCCTGACGATCTGATGCGGCAAAGTGGCGCATACGCTGATGTATGCGTCCCTTTTTGCAGGATTGCATGGATTTTCCGCCCGTGGCGTTTTGCTCCTCACTCCAGCAGCGCCGTCCAGTTCGGGTCGCGCATGGCGCGAAAGCACATGCGCACCTGCTCGGCGTTGTTCTTCTCCTCGGCCAGCTCGGGCAGCTCGTCCTCGGCGAAATAGCGGGATTCCGTTGTCTCGATATTAGCCTGAAACGCGCCGCGCACCTTGGTGCAGAGCACGAAGATCTTGCACACGCCGTAGGCATACACGGGCAGGTTGTGCTTCGCGCGGTCCTGCACGGCGATGACGCGATCCGCCGTGACCTCCAGCCCGGCCTCCTCGCGCACCTCCTTGACGGCGTTTTCACCCACGGAGACGTTCACGTCCACCCAGCCGCCGGGCAGCGACCATCGGCCGTCGTTCTCCCGGACGAGCAGAATCTTCCCATCCTCGAAGATGGCCGCGCGGGTATCCAGCTTCGGGGTCTGATAGCCCGTCTCATTGCAGAACAGGCCGCGTACCCTCTCCACCGGCAGCTCGCTCTGCTGCGCCACCATCTCGGCGGCGATTTCGCGCACGCGCTGATAGCGCTCGCGGTCGTAGGCGTCGCGGCCATAGAACAGTCCCGCCTGCGCAAGGCTCTGAAGCTCCACCGCCCAGTCCAGCCACTTCTGCTTTTCGTTCATCGTTTTCCTCCCATTTTTGCAAAAACGGCTCCGCGGAGAACTCTGCGGAGCCGTCTTCATTTATTTCTTTGCGTATTTGTAGATCTGCGCAAGCACGTTGTCCACGCCGGTGGTGTTGCCGGAATCGGCGTTCATCGCATCGAACAGCGCGCCGCGGTCGTGATACAGCGCGATGATCTCGTCCACGAGGCGGTCGGGCGTGAGCTCGGCCTGATCCAGCACGCGGCTGAATCCGCGCTCGCGGAAGGACTCGGCGTTGAGCACCTGATCGCCGCGGCTGACCTCCTTGGGATAGGGAATCAGCAGCGCCGGCTTCTTCAGCGCCTGAATCTCGCACAGCGCGTTCGCGCCCGCGCGGGAGAGCAGCACGTCGGCGCAGGCGTATGCGTCGGCCATCTCCTCGTTGAGGTATTCGCACTGGACGTAGCCGCTCATGCCCGTCAGCTCGACCTTGAGATTGCCCTTGCCGCAGAGGTGCAGCACCTGGAAATTGGCGATGAGCCTCGGCAGCGCCGCCGCCACGGCCTCGTTGATGGCCCGCGCGCCCGTGGAGCCGCCCATCACCATCAGCACCGGCTTGCTGCCCGTCAGGCCGAAGCGCTCGCGGCCGCGCTGGGGCTCTCCGGCGAAAATCTCCGCGCGAAGCGGCGTGCCGGTATAAACGCCCTTGCCGCGGGCATACTGAACCGCCTCCGGGAAGGTGCAGCACTCGGCCTTCGCGAAGGGAACGGACAGCTTGTTGGCCAGACCGGGGGTCATGTCCGACTCGTGAATCACCACCGGCACGCGGTTCAGCCACGCGCCGTAAACCACGGGCACGGACACGAATCCGCCCTTGGAGAACACCACGTCGGGCCTGACGCGATGGATGATGCGCCGCGCCTGATCCACGCCCTTGATGACGCGGAAGGGATCGGAGAAATTCTTCAGGTCGAAATAGCGGCGCAGCTTGCCCACGGCCACGGTGTGGTAGGTCACGCCGGGCAGATTGGCCACCAGCCCTTCCTCCACGCTGTTGGCCGCGCCGATGTAATGCACGTCCCATCCGTCCGCCTGCAGGCGCGGAATCAGCGCGAGGTTCGGCGTGACATGTCCGGCGGTGCCGCCGCCCGTCAGAACGATTCGTTTCATGAAAGAAGGCCTCCCGGTTCAGAAATGATTACTTTTCTACTTTATATTATAGCACTCTGCCGCGGAAAAGTTTTTAGCTTCCTGTAAAAACTTCTTTCGTTTTTGACGCCTGTGAGGTATAATAGGAAGGGAACGAACTTTCTGGAGGGACACTTTCTTGAGCTATCAGGTGCTTTACCGGGCGTGGCGTCCGGGAACGTTTTCCGAAATCTGCGGTCAGGACTCCATCACCAGGACGCTTCGCCGCCAGGTGACCACCGGCCGCATCGCCCACGCCTATCTGTTCTGCGGCACCCGCGGAACCGGCAAGACCAGCGCCGCCAAGGTGCTCTCCAAGGCCATCAACTGCCTGAGTCCCAAGGACGGCGACCCCTGCGGCGAATGCGAGGTCTGCCGCGCCCTTCAGGCCGAAAACTGCATGGACGTGGTGGAGATCGACGCGGCCAGCAACAACGGCGTGGACGAGATTCGCGATCTGCGCGAGAAGATCAAGTACCCGCCGTCGCTGACGAAGTACAAGGTCTACATCATCGACGAGGTGCACATGCTGTCCACCGGCGCGTTCAACGCGCTGCTCAAGACGCTGGAGGAGCCGCCGGCCCACGCCGTGTTCATCCTCGCCACCACCGAGCCGCAGAAGCTGCCCGCCACCATCCTGTCCCGCTGCCAGCGCTTCGACTTCCACCGCATCTCGGTGGACGCCATCGTCGAGCGCATGGAGGTCGTGCTGGGCGGCATCGGCCGCACCGCCGACGAGGACGCGCTGTTCGAAATCGCCCGCGCCGCCGAGGGCGCAATGCGCGACGCTCTGAGCCTGCTGGACTGCTGTCTGTCCTATACCGACGGCTCCGTCACCCTCGAGCTCGCCCGGGACGTGCTGGGCTCCACCGGCCGGGCCTTCCTGTTCGATTTCGCCGACGCGCTCATCGACTTCGACTCCGCCCGGGCGCTGCTGCTCATCAACGAAATGGTCTCCAAGGGCTGCGACCCGCAGGTGTTCGCCCGGGACGTGACCGCCCATCTGCGCGCGCTGCTGCTGGCCGGCGCGGTGGGCGATATTTCCCAGCTGCTGGAGATCACTCCGGAGGACGCGGCGCGCTTTTCCGAGCAGGCCACGCGCATCGACAGCGCGCGCCTCACCCGCCTGATGGATCTGTTCATGCGCGCCGAGCCGGACATGAAGTGGGCCAGCCGCCCGCGCACCGTGCTGGAGCTGGCCGCTGTTCGCGCCTGCCATCCCGAGCGCGAGGAGGATTCCGACGTTTCCGAGCGCATGGACCGGCTGGAAAAGCTGGTGCAGAGCGGCGCCATCGCGCCGGCAAAGCCCGCCAAGGCCGCCGCTCCCGCCGCCGAGTCTGCGGAAAAAAAGCCCGCCGCCCCGAAATCCGCGCCCGCGCAGCCCCTCGCCGCGCCGCCGCAGGAATATCTGGACGCCATCGAAACCATCGGTCAGGAGATTCCGTCCATCCGCGCCACGCTGCCGTCCATGGCCTTCGTATCCTATGACGCGGGCGTGCTCACTGTGCAGTTCAGCAAGAAGCAGCTGATGCACATGCGCATGCTTGAGCGCAAAAAGGCCGCGCTGGAGGAGCTCTTCGCCCGCCATTTCGGCGCGCCGCTCACGCTGCGCATGGTACAGGAGGGCGACACCGCCGCCAAAACCGCCCCCTCCGTCGGCGCCACCGCCAAGCGCGTCATCGAGGAATCCTACGATCTGTTCGGAAGAGAGAAGATTTCGCTGGAATGAGAAAAAGCCCAGCGGCATTGTACAACGCCGCTGGGCTTTTCATGCACATGAAAAGAGGACGTTCAAACGAACGTCCTCGAAAATTGAATCTGGCGACGACCTACTCTCCCGGGCCGTTTCCAGCCAAGTACCATCAGCGTGCTGAG
>USDD01000114.1 GCA_900553265.1 uncultured Eubacteriales bacterium | reverse complement strand
CCATCTCCGGCTCGGATTTTGGGGAAATGTTCGTCGGCGTGGGCGCGTCCCGCGTGCGCGATCTGTTCGAGCAGGCCAAGAAGGCCGCGCCGTCCATCATCTTCATCGATGAAATCGACGCGGTGGGCCGCCAGCGCGGCACCGGTCTGGGCGGCGGACACGACGAGCGCGAGCAGACGCTCAACCAGCTGCTGGTGGAGATGGACGGCTTCACGACCAATCAGGGCGTGATCGTCATGGCCGCCACCAACCGCGCCGACATTCTCGACCCCGCGCTGCTGCGCCCCGGCCGCTTCGACCGCCGCGTGGTGGTGGGCTATCCCGACGTGAAGGGCCGCGAGGAAATCCTCAAGGTGCACGCGCGGAACAAGCCGCTGGCGAAGGACGTGAATCTGTCCATTCTCGCCCGCCGCACGCCCTACTTCACCGGCGCGGATCTGATGAACGTGCTCAACGAGGCGGCGCTGCTGTCCGCCCGCCGCGGCCAGAGCGAAATCTCGATGGCCACGGTGGAGGAAGCGATCACCCGCGTAATGGCCGGCCCGGAAAAGAAATCCCGCCGCATTACCGACGCGGATCGCCGTCTGGTGGCCTATCACGAGGGCGGTCACGCCATCGTCGCCTACTACATTCCCGAGTGCGACAAGGTGCACGAGATCACCACCATCCCCCGCGGACAGGCCGGCGGCTACACCATGTACCTGCCTCAGGAGGAGTTCAATTACGTCACCACCGCGCGGCTCAAGGCCGAAATGGCCAGCTGCATGGGCGGACGCGTGGCCGAGGCCATCGTATTCGGCGACATCTCCACCGGCGCGTCCAGCGACATCAAGCGCGCCACTGAGGTCGCCCGCAGCATGGTCACGGAATATGGCATGAGCGCCAAGCTCGGCCCGGTATTCCTCGGTTCCGAGCACGAGGTGTTTCTGGGCAAATCCTTCACCCAGCAGAACTCCGGCTTCTCCGAGCACGTGAACACCGAGATCGACTCCGAGATGCACGCGCTGGTGCAGGAGGCCTATGATCGCGCCGAAACCATTCTGACCGAGCATCGCGACCAGCTGGACGGCCTCGCCGCCCTGCTGATCGAACGTGAAAAGCTCGACCGTGAGGAGTTTGAATGCTTCATGGCCGGTCAGCCGCTGCCCGACGCGAAGCCCACTCCAACGACGGAAACGCCCGCCGCGGAGAAGTCCTCCGAATCCAAAGATGAATAATTCCCATTGCCGGCCGAAATTTCGATTTCTGCCGGTCTTTTGTGGGCGGACGTGGATGCTTCATTCGCTGTTCCTCTAGCAAAAGTCTCGGTCCTGCGAGTCTTTTGTCGGAGAGCATGGGCGCTTATACTGCATTTCATCTTGATTTAACATCTCTTCCAGAGTTTCCCGCTTAAACTCCAAGGCGTTCTGTGGTATAATGTCTATAGAAGCCAGAACTTTTCTTTATTCCCGCTCGCAGGCGCTTCGTCGCCCTGAGCGATTTTACCGCTGCGATATTCAGTCATTGGAGCCGCAATCATGAGCAATCGCCCGCGTTCCACGTTTTCGGAGGAAAATCGGCGACCGACGGGCTCCCCCCGCCGCTCCGCCGAGCCCCGCCGCAATGCCTACGCTGCCAGAGCAGATGCCGGCAGCGCTTCTGGTTTGCACCGAAGCCGCTCCCAAGCGTCGGATTTCCGGGAATATCGAAGCGAATCTCCCCGTCGTCCCGCTCCGCGACCGATGACCTCCCGCGAGCGCCCGTCCGCGCGCGGCGAATATTCGTGTGCTTCCGGCGCGGATCGCCGCTATCCGTCCGAGCGCCATGCGCAGCCTGAGCGCCGCCCAAACCCGGCGCGCCGCTCCGACGCGCATCCGGCTCCTCATACCGCCGATGGCCGTTCTTCCCGCGTTCCGTCGTCCGGCGGCCGCCGCGAACCGACTCCCCGGAAAAGGCCGTCGGCCCGCCATCGCTCCCCCGCCGCCCGTCAGCGCATGTTCAAGCGGTTCCTTCCATTAATGGTCTGTCTGCTGATTGCGCTGGGCTTCGGCGTCCATCGCCTCTATCTGATGATCGCCGTGGGCGAATTCCATCCGACCTATGTCGCCAACGTGTCCATTTATGGCGTCAGCCTGTCCGGCTGCACAAAGGACGAGGGCGCAGCACTGATTTCGGCTATGGAAGAGGAATGGAAAACCGAGGAATTCGTCTTTACCTACCGCGACAGGAGCTGGACGTTCACCCGTTCCATGATCGACGCGGACATGGAGTGCGAGACCAAGCTGGATCAGGCATGGAATCTCGGCCACATCGGCAGTCTGTCCGAGCGCAAGCGTCAGATCGACGCGCTGGCCCGCACGCCGCTGAACCTCACGCCCACCATCCCCTACGACGAGGCCAAGCTGGAGGCCTTCGCGGACGAGATCTGCAACACGCTGTACATCGCGCCCGTGGACGCGGTGGTGGTTCCCGACGTGACGCAGCCTGTGGTCGTCTCCGAATCCTCCACCGGCCAGCAGGTCGACCGGGAGCAGCTCGTCAGCCAGCTGGTTTCGCTGGTGGAGACCGACGAATACAACACCACCATTCCGGTGGAAACCCTGTTCCCCGAGGTGCAGTCCGACGAGGTGAGCTTCCAGAAGATCGCCGAGTTCCAGACCCGCACCGACTTCCGCAACGCGGCCAGCCGCTCCAACGTGGCGCTGGCGCTGGACGCCTTCAACGGCATGGTGGTTCAGCCGGGCGAGACGTGCAGCTTCAACGAAATCGTCGGCCCTCGCACCGAGGCCCGCGGCTTCCGCAAGGCCACGGAATACGCCGGCGACAAGACCACCGAGGGCGTCGGCGGCGGCGTCTGCCAGGCCTCCACCACGCTGTACGACGCGCTGATTCAGGCCGGAATCACCGTGCTGGAGCGCTCGCACCACAACATGACCGTCATCTACGTCGATCCCAGTCAGGATGCGGCGGTGCAGATGGCTCCCAACGAAAAGGATCTTCTGTTCAAGAACGAGACGGATTATCCCATCTATATCTACACCTCGGTGGACAAGGAATACGCCACCGTCACGATCTACGGCCATCGGCCGGAATATCGCTACGTGCTCGAAAGCGTCATCATCGAGCAGGGCACGCAGGACGGCCGCAAGGTCGCGGTGCAGGATACGTCGGGCACGCACGTCTATTACACCGACGATCCGCCGGTGCTGATCTCCCAGGGCAAGCCCAACTGCACCAGCGAGGGCTGGGTGGTCGCCTACGACTGGAACACCGGCGAGGAGGTCTCCCGCGTCATGGTCTCCCGCGACACCTACAAGCCGGGCGCATCCACCTACTGGGTGGGCGTTCACGACCGCGCCGCCGAAGCCATGAACGTCGGCACCATCACGGACTACTGATCTCCGCATTCGGAGATGGAAATGGAGATAAAACAGATGAAGCAGTGTTTTCTTTCCCAGAAAGGGCCGCGCGCCATCGGCCCGTATTCCACGGCGACGATCCACGGCGGCGCGTGCTATCTGTCCGGCATGCTCCCGGTGATTCCCGAAACCGGAAAGCTGGCGGAGGGCGGCGCGGCGGCTCAGGCGCGTCAGGTCTTTGAAAACATGAAGGCAGTACTCTCCGAGCTGAACTGCTCGATGGAGGATATTCTCAAGACGACGGTGTTCCTTCAGGATCTCGGCTCCTTCGGAACCGTCAACGAGGTCTACGCCGAATACTTCGGGCCCGACTACCCCGCGCGCAGCTGCGTCGAGGTGGCGAAGCTCCCGATGGGCGCGCTGATCGAGGTTGAAGCCGTCGTGGCGAGCAAGGGTTGACGAAAATCATTCTGACGAACGATTCTCTTCTTCCGGTGGCAAATGATAAAGGAGTGTGGGGTTAAAATGTACAACAGTATCAAGATTTTCGCGGGCAGCAGCGGTCAGGTGTTCGCTGAGCGCATGTGCAAATACATGAACAAGCCGCTCAGCTCTTCCGAAGTGATCACCTTCTCCGAGGGCAACACCTTCGTCCGCATCAACGAGTCTGTCCGCGACCGCGACGTATTCCTCGTTCAGCCGATCGGCATGCATTCCAACAACGAGTTTGTCGAAATCCTGTTCTGGATGGACGCCTTCAAGCGCGCCAACGCGCACACCGTCACGCTGGTCATGCCCTATTTCGGCTATGGCAAGGGCGACAAGAAGGACGAGCCCCGCGTCTCCATTCGCGCCCGCGTCTGCGCGGAGTGCATGGAGCTGGCCGGCGCCGACCGCTTTGTGACCATGGATCTTCACGCCCAGCAGCTGCAGGGCTTCTTCAAGCGCCCGATGGACCACCTTTACGCCCAGCCGATGCTCAAGGAAGTCATCGCCCGCGTGGGCACAGAGAACATGGTGGTCGTCTCCCCGGACGCCGGCTATGCCAAGCAGGCGCGCAAGTTCGCCACCTCGCTCAATCTGCCCATCGCCATCGGCGACAAGACCCGCTCCGACCACTCCGAGAACGCCGAGGTGCTGGAGATCATCGGCGACGTGAAGGGCAAGAACTGCCTGATCGTGGACGACTTCACCATCTCCGGCGGCACGCTCATCAACCTCGCCTGCGGCCTGAAGGAGCGCGGCGCGCTGGACATCACCGCGATGCTCAGCCACAACATCATCTCCGCCCGCGGCGTGGAAAAGCTGAACAACAGCCCCATCAAGACCGTCTACTCCACCGACACCGTGTTCAACCCCAACATCATCGGTCAGGAGAAGTTCAAGACCGTGTCCGTCGCGCCGATGTTCGCCGAGACCATCATGCGCTACTACAAGCACGATTCCATTAACCAGATGTTCTCTCAGCTTCCGGAACACGTCATTGAAGCCGGCCTCGAGCTCGCCGGTCTCGAGCTGTAAATCCTCGTGGAAGGGGCGGCGCGGCTGCCCCTTTTCTGTGCGCCTTTGCCGCTTCAAAGACCTTTGGAGCGGCTTTTGCTGCGCCGTGCAGCGTTCTTTCGAGCTGGCGCAAAAAGACATGAAATCATCAATTCTTCGTGAATTTTCTCTGAGAAATTATTGATATTTCCGCGTCCATTGATAAATAAAATATACCACATTTTGTATTGACATCTGCGTCAAAACACAATATAATGGTTTTCAGAACATTTCATGAAGAATACATATCCGGAGGTTTTCTTATGCTGACTACCATCATCAAGCGCGACGGTCGTGAGGTTCCCTTTGATGCGGAAAAGATCACCGGCGCAATTATGCGCGCCTTTCTCGCCACGGAAGGCGTGGATTCCCGCAAGGCCGCCGAGGCCGTCACCGGGCAGGTCGTTCGCGAACTCGAGGCCGATCCAGACCTGCAGACGCCCACCGTCGAGAACATTCAGGACGCGGTGGAGCGCGTGCTGATCGAAAGCGGCTATGTCCAGACGGCCAAGTCCTACATTCTCTACCGCGCCGAGCGCAGCCGCATTCGCGAGATGAACACGCGCCTGATGCGCATCTATGCCGACATCACCAACAAGGCCGCCGTCGATTCCGACATCAAGCGCGAAAACGCCAACATCAACGGCGATACGGCCATGGGCGCGATGCTGAAGTACGGCTCCGAGGGCGCGAAGCAGTTCAACCTGATGTTCATGATCAAGCCGGAGCACGCCGAAGCGCACCGCAGCGGCGACATCCACATCCACGACATGGACTTCCTGACGCTGACGACCACCTGCACCCAGATCGACCTGATCGCGCTGTTCCGCGGCGGATTCTCCACCGGCCACGGCTACCTGCGCGAACCGAAGGACATCCGTTCCTACGCCGCGCTGGCCTGCATCGCCATTCAGGCCAACCAGAACGACCAGCACGGCGGCCAGAGCATCGTCAATTTCGACTACGCCATGGCCGACGGCGTGCGCAAGACTTTCCGCAAAACCTACCGGGACAACGTTATCCGCGCCATGGAGCTGCTGACGGACTTCGAGAATCCCGAGGCGACGGTGCGCGAAATGACCGCCGCACTCTTCGATGAGCAGGGCCTCTTCCCCACGCTGGAGCCCAACGAGGCCTATCTGCGCGCCGAGGCGGAAAAGCTGGCGCAGCTCGGTCTGGACGGCGAAGCCATTGCCCGCGTGCAGTCCTTCGCCCAGCGCAGGGCCGTGGAGGAGACCGACCGCGCGACCTATCAGGCCATGGAGGCGCTGATTCACAATCTGAACACCATGAATTCCCGCGCCGGCGCGCAGGTGCCCTTTTCCTCCATCAACTACGGCATGGACACCTCTCCCGAGGCGCGCATGGCCATCCGCAATCTGCTGCTGACCACCGAGGCGGGTCTGGGCAACGGCGAAACGCCCATCTTCCCCATTCAGATTTTCCGCGTCAAGGAGGGAATCAGCTACAATCCCGGCGACCCGAACTACGACCTGTTCAAGCTCGCCATCCGCACCTCGGCCAAGCGCCTGTTCCCGAATTTCTCCTTCCAGGACGCGCCGTTCAATCTGAAGTACTACAAGGAAGGCCATCCGGAGACCGAAATCGCCTACATGGGCTGCCGCACCCGCGTCATCGGCAACGTCTACGATCCCTCCCGGGAGATCTCCAACGGCCGCGGCAACCTGAGCTTCACGTCCATCAACCTGCCCCGTCTGGCCATCAAAGCCAACCATGATGTGGATCTGTTCTTCGAGCAGCTGGACAGGATGGTGGCGCTGACCATGGATCAGCTGCTGGATCGCTTCGAGATCCAGTGCCGAAAGTGCGTGCGCAACTATCCCTTCCTGATGGGTCAGGGCGTATGGATCGACAGCGAAAAGCTGGGCTGGGACGACGAGGTGCGCGAGGTGCTCAAGCACGGCACGCTGTCCGTGGGCTTCATCGGCCTGGCCGAAACGCTCAAGGCGCTCGTCGGCGCGCACCATGGCGAGAGCGCGGAGGCGCAGCAGCTGGGACTGAAGATCATCGGCCACATGCGCGAGCTGTGCGATGCGAAATCACAGGAAACGGGGCTCAATTTCACGCTGCTGGCCACACCCGCCGAGGGCCTCTCCGGCCGCTTCGTCAAGATCGACCGCAAGAAATTCGGCGTGATTCCCGGCGTGACCGACCGCGATTACTACACCAACAGCTTCCACATCCCGGTCTACTACCCCATCTCCGCCGCGAAGAAGATTCAGCTGGAGGCGCCCTATCACGCACTGACCAACGCCGGCCACATCTCCTACGTGGAGCTGGACGGCGACACCACGCAGAATCTGGAGGCCTTTGAGAAGATCGTGCGCCTGATGAAGGAGTCCGGCATCGGCTACGGCTCCATCAACCATCCCGTGGACCGTGACCCCGTCTGCGGCTACAACGGCGTGATCGGCGACGCCTGCCCCAACTGCGGCCGCCATGAGGACGACGTGCGCTTCGAGCGCATCCGCCGCATCACCGGCTATCTGGTGGGCACGCTGGATCGTTTCAACAACGCCAAGCGCGCCGAGGAGCACGACCGCGTCAAGCACGGCCTGTCCAATTAATCGCAACAATCATCCCCCCGGCACGGCCGGGGGATTCAGGCTGTCAAAAAAACCACGGAGAGCTCGAGAGGGCCGAAGCCCTCTCGA
>USDD01000113.1 GCA_900553265.1 uncultured Eubacteriales bacterium | reverse complement strand
CTGAAGGCCGGTTATCCGAACCTTTCCCGCTGGCAGGAGCAGGCCCGGCGCGCCGCCGCGATGCGGCAGTATACCCAAACCTTTCTGGGCCGACGCCGCTATCTGCCGGGTATCCGTTCGCAGGATTGGGGCCGGAAATCCTTTGCCGAGCGCTGTGCGCTGAATACGCCCATTCAGGGAACCGCCGCCGATATTCTGAAGCTGGCGCTGGCCCGGCTGATTGTCGGCCTGCCGGAGCGCCCGTGGCTGAAGCCCCTTTTGCAGATTCACGACGAGCTGGTGTTTGAATTGCCGGAGAAAAAGCTGCCCGAGGCCGTCGCCTTCATTCAGGCGTGCATGGATGCGCAGCCATTTCCGGAAATGGACATACCCATTGTGGCCGAGGCGGCCTACGGCCCGGATTTCGGGCACATGAAGGAGATGGAATAGATGACATACAGAAACGCAGAGGGTTATCCCGATCCCACCGCCGGTGAAGCGCTGGCGAACGTTTACCGGGAGCAGCGCGCCGCTATGTGGGCACAGGCAATACGAGAAAAACACAACGATCGGCCCAAGTCCAGCCGCCCGCCGCGCTCGGTGCAGCGGGCCAGGCAGAAGGCGAACAAGGCCAAGGGAAGGAGCGGTATGGCATGAATTTTCCGAAAGAACTGGCGGCGCTGCCGCAATGGATCTGCTGGCGGCTAGAGCCTGATCCGAAAAGTGAAAAGCCGCGGAAGGTGCCCTATGACCCGAAAACGGGCCGGAAGGCGTCCTCCACCAATCCGCAGACGTGGGCGACACTGGCAGAAGCCGAGGCGGCGCGGCAAAAGTACCTGTTCACCGGCGTGGGCTTTGTATTTACCGAGGCGGGCGGCATTGTAGGCGTGGACATTGACCATTGCAAAAGGGAGGATGGCAGCTGGAATGAAGTCGCCTCCGCCATTCTGGCGAAATATCCTTCTTACACCGAAATCTCGCCCTCGGGCACGGGGCTGCACATTTTCTATCGCGGCGCTATGCCCGGCAAGGGCAATAAGAACAGCCAGTCTGCTGTGGAGATGTACGCCGCGGCGCGGTATTTCACCATGACAGGCAACCGGCTGGAGGGCACGCCCGAGGACATTGCCGATGGTTCGGAGGCGCTGCCCTGGATTCACGAAACCTACGTCGCCAAGAAAAAGGCGGCGAAAAGCAAGGCAAAACGGGCCGTTCGCACGGTTGCCCTGACGGACGAGCAGGTGCTGGAAAAGGCCGCCTCCGCCCAGAACGGCGAGGACTTTTCTGCCCTGTGGGAAGGCCGCTGGCAGGAGAAATTCGGCAGCCAATCCGAGGCCGATCTGGCCCTATGCTGCGCACTGGCCTTCTGGACGGGCAGGAACAGGGAGCAGATGGACAGGCTGTTCCGCCAGTCCAAGCTGTTCCGGGAAAAATGGGACAATGTTCACCATGCGGACGGCGCGACCTACGGCGAGGAAACGCTGGCGCAGGCCATTGCCCGCACGGAGAATGTCTATACGCCGGGCGGCGATCTGGGTATCTTCGAGGCTAACGGGCGTTATATGCGGGAGCGCGGTGAGAATGTCTACGCGCTGACCAATTTCGTGGTACGCCCGCTGGAAATGCTGGTGGCCGAGGACGAAACGCAGATGACGTGCGACCTCGTGACCATGTACGGCGAAACCTTCCGGCTTTCCTTCATGACCTCGGATTTCGCGTCGGCGCAGAAATTCAAGGCGGTGCTGAACAAGCGGACGATCTCCCTTTGCTACATGGGCAGCGACGGCGATTTGGAGGTGCTGAAGGCGTATCTGGCGGGCCTTGCATGGCAGGTGAAGCACGGCGTGAAGGCGCTGGGCCTGTATGAACACGAGGGCAGCTGGGCGTATGTGGACAAGGATCGCGCCTTTACGGCTGGCGACGAGGATGTGCCGGACATGGTGCAGTTGGAGAAATATGCGTCCATTGAAACGGAGCTGCCCAAGCACAAGGCTATTTCGGCAGAAAAGCTGACCGAGCTTGGCCCGCTGCTGCTTGGCTACAACGAACCTGCAAAAACGGTGACGGTGCTGGCGTGGTGTACCGGGTGCTTCGTGAAGGAAATGCTGCGCTCTATGGGCATCAAGTATCCGCACCTGTTTCTGATCGGCGAGGCGGGCAGCGGCAAATCCACCACGCTGGAGCGAGTGATCCTGCCCCTGTTCGGTCGGAGCAAGGTTGTGGCCGCACCCCAGATCACGGGCTTTACGCTGATGAAGGACGCATCCTCCAGCAACCTGTTCCCGCAGGCGTTGGATGAATTCAAGCCCTCGAAGATCGACAAGACCCGACTTGCCGCTCTGTACAACCATTTTCGCGACAGCTACGACGGCCACGAAGGCGTGCGCGGTCGGGCCGACCAGACGCAGGTATCCTATACGCTGCTGGCCCCGTTAGTGGTGGCTGGTGAGGAATCGCCGGACGAGTCCGCTATTCGCGAGCGCGGCATGGAGCTGCTGTTCAGCAAGCGCGACCTGAAGGATGCTTCTGCCCGTGCAGCCTTCGCACAAATCAGCAACTGCCGGGATGAGCTGACGGCGCTGGGCCGCCTTCTGCTGGATACGGTGCTGACGGTGAAAACGGCGGCGGTGAAGGAATGGTTCGACGAATCCGTTTCCATGTTCGGCGGCAGCCTGCCCTCCCGCGTGGTGAATAATCTGAGCTGCTGCATGGCGGGCCTTCGCTTGCTGGAGGCCGCGTGTAACCGGCTGGGGCTGGCTTGGAGTCAGGTATTCTCTATCTCACTGGACGGCTGCGCGAAATACATGGAATATGCAGCGCGGGAATACCTGCTGGACGGCGGCAACAGCAACAAGAGCATTGTGGAAACGACGCTGGAGGTCATTGACCGCATGGGACTGACTGCCGACGAGTGTCGGATGCTGGAGGACGGCAACGTGGCCATCTGGTTCAAGGGCATCTATGACCGATACACGCAGTACCGCCGCGACCACGCGATCTTAGGCGAATGCCTGCCGTATGGGCAGTTTATGAAGCAGCTGCGGAAAAGTGACCTCTATGTATGCGACCGGACGGTCATGCTGGGCGATAACCGCCGCAAGGGCACAATTCTGGACTATGGAACGCTGAAGCGCCGCTGCGATGTGGACGGTTTTCTACAAGCACAAATTGAGCCTTTGCGTTCTTCTGGTAACCAGTAACCGTTTTAACTATTTATTTAGAGCTACGCGGAAAACATTTTCGCTCTCGTATGCGCGCACGCACACGCGCGTATATATGCGAACCTCTGCACAGAACGGTTACGACATGAAATAGTTACGGGAGGCGCTTGTGGCAGAACGGGATATTGTGGCCGCGATCCTGCGGCTGCTACGAAAAACGCCGAACTGCTTCTGCTGGAAGGAGCACGGCGGGATGTATGGAACGGCAGGCATTCCGGACGTCATTGCCTGCATTAACGGGAGGTTTGTGGCCTTCGAGGTCAAGACTGAAACCGGTAAGCTGACAAAACTACAGGAAATCATGATACAGAAAATCAGGAGCGCAAAAGGACAGGCCTTCAAAGTGACCTCGGCGGCGGAGGTGGCCGCCATACTGAAAGAATTGGAGGTTATGCCTTATGAATAATGTGCCGATGACGGCCAAGGAATACCTTTCTCAGGCTTACCGCATCGACCAGCGGATCAATGCGAAGCTGATGCGCATTTCGGAGCTTCGCGCGCTGGCGCAGAAATGCACGGTGGCCTATGGCGGCGAGCGTGTATCGCATACCCGGAACGTCGCCTCGCTGGAGGATGCGGTCATGAAGATCATGGAGGCAGAAAAGGAACTGGACACGCAGATCGACCTGCTGGTGGACACGAAAAAGGAGATCGAGAGCGTGATCGAGCAGGTTCCGGACGCGGATTGCCGCCTTCTGCTGGAAATGCGCTATCTGGCCATGAAATGCTGGATTGACGTCGCAGCGGAAATGAATGTGTGCCGGTCTTATGTTCACAGGCTCCATGAGAAGGCGCTGGGCATGGTAGAGACGATCCTGCAGGAAAGGAGCGCTGGTTTGCATGAATAAGCCGCAAACGGGAATTCGCTTCCGGAGCGAAATGCTGGGCTGCTCCCACATTCAGCGGTTGGCCGAATATGTCGCCGCCGAGTATGGATTGCCTCGGGTGGACAGGAAACACGTGCGCCGGATGTACGCGCAGGCCACACCCATCCCCATCACGCTGGAAAATGAAAATGGCCAGCTGTGGGTGGACAAGTATTATCTGGCCTACCGGCTGCTGGACGGCGTTACGCACTACGTCTACCTGTCCCGGACGCATATTCGGGAGGAATACCGCAATTATCAGGCGGCGGCCGCATCCCGCGATCAGCGCTTCGCCATGCCGGTGGAATACCAGCGGATATTTCACAAGGCCGGCTTCTCCATGTTCCTGGCCGGGCATCAGATTTGGATCGAGAAAAAATTTCTTGAGAAAATTTCTGAAAAACAGGCTTCGTAGACAAAAGTAGACTCGCGGCCATGCTATAATGGCAGTAGTGAAAAAAGGTTCACGGAAGCGCTCACAGAGAAATCTGCGGGCGCTTTTGCTATGGAGGCGGCTATGCCAAGAAAACCCAAGCATCCCTGCGGCTATCCCGGCTGCCCGGAGCTGACGGACAGGCAATACTGCCCTGCGCACCAGAAGCTGGTCACGTCCCAGTACAATCGCCACGGCCGAATGCCGGAAATGAAGAAGAGGTACAACGGCGCGTGGCCAGCCATTCGGCGCAGGTTCATTGCCGCGCATCCCCTGTGCGAAATGTGCAGGCGCGAGGGCCGGGTGACGGCGGCTGCGGAGGTACACCACATTGTTCCGCTGTCGGCGGGCGGCACCCATGACGAGAGCAATCTCATGGCGCTGTGCAAGCCCTGCCATTCCCGGATCACGGCCCGCGAGGGCGGACGCTGGGCGAAGGTCGCCTGCCAGGGAGCCGCAGGGGCCTCTCAAATCTCAAAATGACGCTCACGCTATAGCGGGGCCGCCCCTTCGCGTAAACTTTCGCGATTTCAAAAAGGGTATATCAAGCCCGGCCAAGGAGGTGAAGTCATGGCAAACGGACAGGGCGGCGCGCGCATCGGCGCTGGCCGCAAGAAAAAGGCGCTGGCGGACAATATCGCCGACGGCAATCCCGGCAAGCGCAAGCTGACCGTGCTGGATTTCATCGACACCGCCGCTGATCTGGAGGGCCAGCAGATGCCGCCGCCCAAGGCGTTTCTCGCCGCTAAGCAGAAAAACGGGAAAGACCTGCTGGCGGCGCAGGTGTACGAGGAAACCTGGCGCTGGCTTGCAGAGCGGGAGTGCGCCCGGCTTGTTCCGGCGCAGATTCTGGAGCAGTACGCCATGGCCATCTCCCGCTGGATTCAGTGCGAGGAATGCATCACGGAGTACGGCTTTCTGGCCAAGCATCCGACTACGGGCAACGCGATCCCGTCGCCCTATGTGGCCATGAGCCAGAGCTTTTCAAAGCAGGCCAATAACCTGTGGTATCAGATTTATCAGGTGGTGCGGGAAAACTGCTCCGTGGAATACAAAGGGGCTACGCCCCATGACGATATGATGGAACGCCTGCTGACCGCACGGCGGGGAGGATAACCTTGAACATTCAGAACATCTCTTTAAGCGACATTCATCCGTATGCTCGGAATCCGCGCAAGAACGACGAGGCCGTCAAGAACGTGGCGGCCAGCATCCGGGAATTCGGCTTCCTGGTGCCGCTGGTCATCGACCATAATCATGAGATCGTAGCCGGGCATACCCGCTATAAGGCGGCAAAATCGCTGGGCATGAAGGAAGTGCCCTGCGTCATTGCGGACGAGCTGACCGAGGATCAGATCAAAGCGTTTCGTCTGGCCGACAACAAGGTCAGCGAGGCGGCTCAGTGGGACATGGATCTGCTGCCGCTGGAATTGGCCGACATTGTGATGCCCATGACGGATTTCGGTTTTGAAACCATCTCCGACGCGGATTTCTCCGAGAATTTCACGCTGGACGACGGCGAAAAGAAGCCCTTTCAGCAGATTTCCATCACCGTCCACGACGAGCAGGCCAAGCTCATTCTGGCGGCGATCAAGTACGTCTACGACCAGAAGGCCGTGACGGAGACTTTTACCAATGAAAATCACAACGGCAACGGGCTGTATGAGGTGGTGCGCGAATGGGCCGAGCTAAAGAAATTACGATGAAGGTGATTCCTTCCAGCATCGCCAACCCCTTCATCAAAGCGCACCACTATTCTGGTAAGGTGGTCAACAATTCCAAACTGCATTTCGGCGTGTTTCTGGACGGCCAGCTGCACGGCGTGATGAGCTATGGCCCGTCGCTGGATAAAAGCAAGATCATCGGGCTGGTGGAGGGTACGGGCTGGAATGAATTTCTGGAGCTGAACCGCATGGCCTTCGACAGCGTGCTTCCGCGCAATTCAGAGAGCCGGGCCATCTCCATGAGCATCAAGCTGCTGAAAAAGTACGCCTCGCAGGTGAAATGGATCATCTCCTTCGCGGATGCCTGCTCCTGCGGCGACGGCACGATCTACCGGGCCAGCAATTTCATTCTGACCGGCATCAAGGAAAATCTGAACCTTGCCGAGATGCCGGACGGTACGCGCGTCCACAAAATGACGCTGGCCAGTAATCCCACCACCCCGCGCCGGGAGCTGGGCGGGCTGACGTTCTTCGATGTGACCGGCGGCACCTACAATTTCAAAAAGTATCTGGATTATGTGGGCGCGAAGCCCATTCCCGGCTTCCAGCTGCGGTATATGTACTTCATCGACCCGAAATGCCGCAAACGGCTGACCGTGCCGGAAATTCCGTTTTCCAGAATTGACGAACTGGGCGCTGGGATGTACAAGGGCGAAAAGGTGACGCAGGCGGCGCGCCATGCCATCCTTACGCCGAAGGAGGTTGCGGATGGGCCGGGCTAAGGACATTGTGCTCAAGGTGATCCCGGCCACCATCGCCAATCCCTTTGTGAAGGCACACCACTATTCCGGCAGCGTGGTGGGCAATTCCAAGCTGCACTTCGGCGTTTTTCTGGACGGGCAGCTGCACGGCGTGATGAGCTACGGCCCCAGCATGAATAAGCAGCAGATGATCGGCCTTGTGGAAGGCACAGGCTGGAATGAATTCATGGAGCTGAACCGAATGGCCTTTGACAGCGTGCTTCCACGCAATTCCGAAAGCCGGGCTATTGCCATGAGCATCCGTCTGCTGAAGAAATACGCGCCGCAGGTCAAGTGGCTGATCTCCTTTGCGGACGCCTGCTCTTGCGGCGACGGTACCATTTACCGGGCGGCGAATTTCGTGCTGACCGGTATCAAACCCAACGAGGCGCTGTGCATCCTTCCAGACGGCACGCGGCTGCACAAAATGGCGCTGTCGGCCAATCCCACCACGCCTCGAAAGGAGCTGGGCGGGCGCTGCTATTTCGACTATACCAACGGGCGCTTCGCCTGGAAGGACTTCCTGCAGGCCAGCGGCTCCCGTCTGCTGGAGGGCTGGCAGCTGCGGTATATCTATTTCATCGACCCGGAATGCCGGAAACGGCTTACTGTGCCGGAAATCCCGTTCTCCAAAATTGACGAGATCGGCGCGGGAATGTATAAAGGCGAGAAAATCCCTCTCGCCCAGCGCCATAAGTCGGAGTGATCCGGCTTTTTTCATGCGCGGATAGGCTAACAGCAAACCGCCCGCCATACCCGGCGGGAATCGGAGGGGCAGCACCATCCTCCGCGCTCCATTTTTGAAACGAGGTATCTATG
>USDD01000112.1 GCA_900553265.1 uncultured Eubacteriales bacterium | reverse complement strand
GGGGAGCTTGCTCCCCCGTCCACCAGCTTGTCAAAAAGACTTTTTTGACAAGCTGCGGGAGCGGCCTCGAAGGAGGCCGCTCCCTTTAATAGGAAGAGCATGCGTCAGCTGACCGTGGTCATGGTGCTGCCGCAGCGGGGGCAGAGGGTGCTGCGCGTTCCGGCGCAGGTGGTTCCGCAGCTGGAGCAGGTGCTGCAGCCGCCGGACGTGGTCGTGCGGTTTGCGCCCGCGGTGGACGCGGCCGCGCCGCAGCCGCCCGACGCGCAGGTGCATTCGCCCACCGTGCCCGTGGCGCAGGAGGACTGGGGGAACAAAGGCAGCGAGAAAAATTCATCGCATACATTTTCCGCAAACTCCTCGGCCGGGGGAACCTGGCAGAAGCCGTAGGTGGGCACCATGATGTCCACTTCGGCCAGCACCTTCAGCACGATGGTCACGCACAGGGTGATCTGGAAGGTGCAGTCGCCAATGTAAGAGCCGGAGACGCAAATCGCGCTCACAAGGCTTTCCAGCGTGAAGGGGATGATGGAGTCGTCCGGGATGCACAGCAAAACGTCCTTCTCCACGCACAGCGAGGACTGGCCCATCCACTCCTGACAGCGCTGGTCGGTGAACAGCACGTCGATGGGCACCTCCACGCCGCAGCGGACGCGGGCGAACTGGGGCCGGTCGCACATGCGCTCGATGCTCAGGTTGGAAATGCGGCCCTTGGTCGTAGAGGAGCGGCAGCTCTCGAACGTCCACTGTCCGCAGGGCTGAGGCAGCGGGCGAGCGCTGTTTTCGGCGTTCTCCACGGCCTCCTCGTGGGTGATGGGCGCGCCGCAGCTCCGGCAGGAGCAGGTGCAGCGGTTGTCCTCGCAGGTGCAGCGGCAGGCGGCGTTGGTGGATTTGCAGTCGCTGCCCGGCAGCACCGGCACGATGTCCGTGACCACGATCTTCTTATCCTCCAGCTGCTCCTGGCTCAAAGCTGAATCGTAGATATTTTTCACCTGGATGCACACGCGCTGGTTCAGACCGGTGAGGATATTGCCGTTGACCACGCCGGGGCTGCACTCGGCGTTGGCGTTCTTGTAGGAGTAAAACGACATGGTTCATTCCTCCTTGGATGGATGTCGGGCGGTTCGCGCCGCCCACAGTGCATCGTATGACCGCGGGGGAAAAGGGTTCGGAAAAATCGCGCCGCGAGATGTCACAATATTGTAATAATTCGCTCAAACCGCCGTCTATATCGCCATATTTCCCCGGAAATCCCGCCTTTTTTGCGCCCTTATTGACGGAAAATATGTAGTTATTCGGTAAAATTTGACACGCGAAGCCGAAAATTATGAGATGAGGACTTGATTTTGAAATAATTTTGTAATATAATAAGCTCAATCAATCCCTTGGAGGTTTTGCCCATGAAACGCACGCTTCGCTCGATTCTCGCCCTGACGCTGGCAATCTTCTCGATGCTCGGCTCCCTTTCCGCGCTGGCGGAGACGGTCTGCGTGATGCAGAGCGCCACGGTTTACGCCACGCCGGGCGACGCGTCCTCGGCCGTGGGCACGCTGCCCGCGGGCACGGTGCTGACGCGGGACGCGGCGAAGAGCGGCTGGTCTCGGGTGCGGCAGGGCGGCAACACCGCCTTCATGCGCTCGGAGGATCTGACCGTGCCCAAGGCCTGCAAGGTCACGGCCTATGCCCAGAGCGAGACGGCGCTGTACAGGAGCTTCACCGAGGACTCGGATAAGCTGGCGACCATCTCCGCGGGCTCGACCGTGCTCGTGGCCGCCACCGCCGGCGAGTGGGGCTATGCCCAGAGCAACGGCAAGACCGGCTTCGTCAAGCTCAGCGCGCTGACCACCGACGCGCCCAAAGCGGACGCGCCGGATTCCTCCGTTCAGACCATGAACGTGACCGCCTACGCTTCCAAGGACGGCGCGAAGGTCTATAACGCCAAGGGCAAGGCGCTGGGCAGCGTGCCGCTGAACACCGCCGTGACGGTGAAGGCCGTGCGCGACAACCTGTGTCTGGTGGAGCGCTGCGGCGTGACGGCTGTGATGTACGCCTCCGATCTGTCCACGGGAAAAACCGAGGTTTCCCAGGACAGCGGCGTGACCACCATTTCCCCCAAGACGTATTACGTTTCCAGCGACGGCGCGAAGGTCTACAGCGGTTCGGGCAAGGTCATCGCCACGCTTCCGCTCAACTTTGCCGTGACCGTCTCCGCCTATAACGACACCCACGCCCGGGTCTCCAGCGGCAAGAACGTCGGCTTCATGCTCCGCTCGGAGCTGTCCGAAACCCAGACCGCCCAGACTCCGGCGGTGACGGAAATTTCTCCCAAGACCTACTATGTTCTGAACAATGGCGCGAAGGTCGCCGACGCGTCGGGCCGGGAGCTCGGCACGCTGAGCGCCGGAACCGCCGTGACCGTGGACGCATACACCGACACGCTGGCCCGGGTTTCCGCCAACGGCAGCACCGGCTTCATGCTCAAGACTGATCTGACCGATACCAAGCCCGCCGAGACTCCGGCAGTGACGGAGATTTCCCCCAAGACCTACTACGTTCTGAACAATGGCGCGAAGGTCGCCGACGCGTCGGGCCGGGAGCTCGGCACGCTGAGCGCCGGAACCGCCGTGACCGTGGACGCATACACCGACACGCTGGCCCGGGTTTCCGCCAATGGCAGCACCGGCTTCATGCTCAAGACTGATCTGACCGATACCAAGCCCGCACAGACGCTCCAGTATGGCGACAAGGGCGAGGCCGTGGAGAAGGTGCAGTCCCGCCTGCTGGAGCTGGGCTACTTCACCGGCTCCGTGGGCGGTAACTACCTCGACCTGACGAAGAGCGCCGTGGCCGCCTTCCAGTCTGCCGCCAAGCTGAACGTCACGGGCATCGTGGACGCTCAGACGCTGGCGAAGATGTTCGCCGACGACGCGCCCAAGGCGCCCCGCAAGGACGATTCCGGCTCCGCCAACACGGGAACCACCACCGCCAGGCCCGCCACCGGCACCGCCGTGGAGGCCGACTGGTGGAAGAGCGACATCCAGAGCATCTACGCCCGCGGCACCACCGCCACCGTCACCGACGTGGAGACGGGCATCGCCTGGAACGAGTACCGCGGCGGCGGAACCAATCACGCCGACGTGCAGCCCGCCACCGCCGCCGACACGGCCAACATGAAGAAGGCCTGCGGCAGCTGGTCGTGGAAGCGCCGCGCCATCTTCGTGACCATTAACGGCGTGAATTACGCCGCATCGATGAACTGCATGCCCCACGGCTCCGGCTCCATCAAGGACAACAATTTCAACGGCCACCACTGCATCCACTTCACCAACAGCCGCACCCATGGCAGCAACAAGGTCTGCTCGCTGCATCAGGCAGCCATCAAAAAGGCGCTGAACGCCACGCTGTAAAACCAAAAAACGGCGCGCCGGGAATCGGAATGAACTCCGAGCCCCGGCGCGTTTCTTTTCACGAAGCGCATAGGCGCGTCTTCTTTTCCGCAGCCTGCATGGCATAAGAGCCGCGCAAACCGACGCTCGACCGCCGCCGCGAAGCTCCGACGCTCCCGTCCGTCCGTGTCCTCCCCATTTGCAGAAGGCTCACTTTCTCTGCTCGGGATTCAGCATTTCTTCCAGCGCGTCTATCCGCTCGGGCAGCTCCCGCCGCAGCAGGCGCGCGGCGCGTTCGCAGTGCAGGAGCTCGGAGAGCATGACGATCTGCACTCGCCGGGGGAAGGCCTGCTCCATGAAGCGCAGCCCGTTCTCCGCCGCCTGCGCTGCGGCGCGGCATTGCGCTTTGGCGGAGCGGCGTTCCCGCGCGACGAGCTCGTCCAGCGCGGCGGCGAAATCGCCTCGGGCGGAGGCCTCGCCCATGCAGGCGCGGATGCGGTCGAGCAGCGCGCGCTCCCGGCGCTCGTCGTCCATGGTCAGCCCGCCGGCGTTCTTGCGCACCTCCAGCGCGCGCTCCCGGCGCGCCAGCTGCTCCCCACAGGCGCGGTCGATTTCTCCGCCGCTGCGGCGCGCGCCGTCGGCAAACTGCTCCAGCCGGACGGCCCGCTCCCGGGCGGAATCCGCCTGCGCCGCCTCGTCCGAAAGCCGCTGCGCCAGCAACTCCGCCGCGAACAGCGCCTCCTCGAAGGGCCGCTCCGCCAGTTCCCGCGCCGAGGCGAAATCTCCCGCCAGCACGGCGCTCAGGTCGATGCGCCCCGCCGCGCCGCGGCACATCTTTTCATACAGCACAAACCGCGCGCAGATCTCTGGACACTGCAGATACTGCTCGAACAGCGCCTCGTCGGGTTCCTCGCCCAGCGCCTCCATTGCGGAGAGCATCCGGGACAGATCCGTCCAGCTGCGCGGCGTAATCGCGCCGTCCGGCTCGATGCGGCAGAATTCCTCCGGGCTCAGACGCAGATAGCTGCGGATGACCGGCTGCACGCCCGTCTCCGCCGCGTATTCCAGCCACGCGTCCAGCTCCGGCTCCACCCGCAGCACCCGCACGCGATCCATCGCCGCGGGATCGAAGGCCCGGGCTGAGCGGTTGAACTTCTCAGGATTGCCCGCGCAGACGATGCTCCAGCCCTCGGGCACGCGATGCTCGCCGAAGCGCTTGTGCTGCAGAAGCTCCATCACCGCGGGCAGCAGCGTCTCGGAGACGCAGTTGATCTCGTCCAGAAACAGTATGCCGCGCGTGCGTCCCGTCTGCTCCATATAGCGATAGACCCCGGCGACGATTTCGGACATGGTGTATTCCGTGACCGCCGTCTCCGCGCCGCCGAAGCTGCGCCGCACGATCTGCGGCAGGCCCAGCGCGCTCTGGCGCGTGTGGTGCGTCAGCGTGTAGGAAACCAGCCCCACGTCCAGCCGCCGGGCCACCTCCGCCGCCGCCTCGGTCTTGCCCACGCCCGGCGCGCCCAGCAGATAGATCGGCCGCTGCGCCGCAAGGGGAATCAGCGGCAGTCCCTGCGCGTCCCGCGCTCCATAGGCCCGCAGCGCCAGCTCCGTCTGGCGGATCGCCTCTCGAATGTTCATCGTTCTCGTCCTCTCCGGTTTGCGTTCATTTTCCAAACGCCTGAATTTTCAATATTCGAAATACTCCCCGCCAGCCGGCGGCGGCGCGTCCACCACCAGCCGCCGCACCCAGCCGGGCACGTCGATGGCGTCAAACCGATGCTTCAGGAACACGAACGTCGCCTCGTATTCCGGCGGCACAGAGGGAAAGATTCCGCGCCCGTCCGAGAAGAACAGCGCGCCCTTCAGCCCGCGCAGCTCACCGGACGCGACCAGCGCGTCGATATGCTCGAAGGCCGGGCGAAAGTCGGTTCCGCCGCCGCCGCAGAGTTCCAGCGAATCGATGTAGCGCTCGAACGCGCGCAGATCGACGATCTTGTCGTCCCGCTGCACCAGCGCGTCGCACTGAATCACGTGCAGATTGAACCTCCGAAAGAACAGGCCGCTCTGCTCCATCAGTCCCCGCAGCAGCGCCAGAAAGCGCTGCGTCAGCCCGCGCGCGCAGGAGCCCGACGTGTCGATCACCACCGCCAGCGTCTCCAGCCGCCGCTCTTCGCGCTCCTCGGGAGGCTCGATCAGCGGCACATTGCCGAAATGCTCCAGTCCGTAGAGATACCATGCGGTCTGAAAGCTCTCCGCGTCCTCCCGCGGGTTTTCGCGCACCACGGAATAGCGCGCCAGCGCGCCCGCCAGCTCCGCTGCGTCCTCCCGCGCGGGCGACCACTCGAGCCGCCGCCCGCCTGCGCCCGCACCGAAGATCCCGCTTCCGCGCCGCCGCGCCCGGGAAAGCCCCTCGCCCCAGGCGGCGCGCGCCTCGGGAGGCGTCCGCCCCCAGAGGTCGTGCGCGTCCAGCGCGATTCGCTTGCTCAATTCCTCCCGATGCTCCCGGACAAAGGAATCGCTTTCGAGAATTTCCCGCGTCTGCGCCAGCGTCTCCGCGCCGCGCAGACGCCGCCGAAGCTCCTGTGCATCGCCCGAGAGCGCCGTCTCCGGCGCGAGCTCCTCCGCCAGCAGCCACGCCTGCACGTCGCAGGCCAGGTCGAACGCCGCGCCCTCGCGCTCCATCCACACGTGTCCCAGCAGGCAGTGGGCGATCATGTGCAGAATCACCCGCTCCAGCCGCTCGACGGAAAAATCCGCACCGTCCGCGGCAGTGCTTTGCGGCGACGGACATGCGGAAACGGCGCTTGCCGGTGCCTGCAAATCGGGAGACAGGCTTTCGCCCTGCCGCCGCACGGCTTCGCGGTCGGCCGCCATTTCCTCGCCGTCGGCCGCAGCAGGCTGAGCGCCAAAGAGAATTCGCCTTCCGTCCGTGGCGAAAGGACGCGCGCCGTCGACGGCCTCAGGCCTCAGACGCTCCACAGACGGCGCTAAAAAGGGATGCCTCCAGCACAGGCGATCCCGCGCAAGCTCCATCGCCTCGACCGCTCGCTCCATGCCCAGCCCCCGTTTCCTCAAAACTCCGCGCACATCCGGCACCCACAGCAAAATTATAGCATGAATGCTCCGCCGCCACAAGGCCGCCCCGCGAAATCCCCTGCGGCAATTGCAGCACAACCGACCGAAGCGCCCCCTCGGCAAGCCCAAAGCCGCCTCCGAACGACGAAATAACTTTCTTCTCCGCTCCAAAGCGCCGCTCATCCAAACTCCGCACCCAAAATTTCCCGTAAACACGCTAAAATATGAAAAAAGGTATTGACAACTCCGGGAAGACGCGCTATAATATATTTGTTCGGTTCGATAAATATGGTCGCATGGCTCAGTTGGTAGTCCATTCTGTACGGATTACATAAACTCCACGCTTCCATTTCCCCGCAAAACTCCCCTTACTGATGGGATGTGCAGGTTGCACAAAAATCGGTAGCAAATTTGGTCGCATGGCTCAGTTGGTAGAGCACATCGTTCACATCGATGGGGTCACAGGTTCGAGTCCTGTTGCGACCACCACGCGCCTGGCAGGCAGAAATGTTTGCCAGGCTTTTTCTTACCTTACCGCCATACTTGAAAGGATGTGAACCTCATGGCGAAATTCATCTCCCGCGAAAAGCTCAGCAAGAAGGCACGCAAGGAGCTGGACAATCAGAAGCGCGCTGTTTGGGCTTTCTCCCCCACGACCAGGAAGGTCAAAAGCAAAAAACTTTACAACCGCAGGAAAAGCGCTCACGCCTGGAAGAATGACTTCGGCATAAGCGCTTTTTGTTTGGTATGAATTATTCTACGATGAAGCCCTTCGCATTGAGTGCTGCCATGAGCGCCTCGTTTGCCGGGCCGGATATAGTGCCAGTTTTGCTGACCGTGTAGTCGCCGATGACGTAGGCGAAGCTGGGCGCGTTCTGGTATACGGCAGGCGCGTCTACGAAAGCCTTGACGGTTTCTACCAGCGCTTTACGGCGCTCGCCGGTTACGTTGAAGACCACCTCCATATTCTCCGGTTCGTGGGCTGTGATGGTCAATTCCTGCCCGTTCATCTCGGCGGTGATCTCAGCACCCTGCGCAGCCGCTTCGGCGATTTCTGCCACAGGCTGGCCCTCGGCCTGCGCCTGCTCCAATGCCGCCTGAAGCCCGGTTGCGATTTTCTCCGGCATGGGTGCTTCCTCCGGCTTGGCTTTCCGCGTTTTGCGCGTCCGCGCTTCCGGCCAGACCTTCGGCAAAACGCCTTCCTCGAACATGATCTTGAAGGTGATGGCTCCAGTTACCGGTACGCTGAATTCGAAGTCCTGATAGGGCAGCTTCTTGATTTCGTCGGGGATTTCGATGTTCCTGAAGCGCTTGATCTCCTTGCCGTTCTCGATGAAGCAGACCGGCACCGCGTCCCGAAGTTTCGCTGTGAGCTTTCCGCATTCCATGATGAATA
>USDD01000111.1 GCA_900553265.1 uncultured Eubacteriales bacterium | reverse complement strand
CTGCTGGGCGAAGCGAGTCTCTGGTAAGGAGGGGAAGTCCATGAATATCAATCAGGGAAAGGGCTATCGAATCTTTTCAGTGTTCAACATCCTTCTGATGATTCTGATCTGCCTGATGATTATTTTTCCGCTCTACTACATGATTATCGTCTCCATCAGCGACGGCGCGGCCATCATGTCCGGCCAGGTGAATTTCCTGCCGGTGGGCTTCTCGCTGCGCGCCTATCGCGCGGCGTTCAAGGACGCGAACTTCATCAAGAGCTACTGGAACACCGTCGTCATCACGGCCTGCGGCACTACGGTTAATCTGCTGATGACCACGCTGTTCGCCTATCCGCTCTCCCGGAGCGATCTGATGGGCCGGAAGCTGCTGATGAAAATTGCGGTGTTCACCATGTTCTTCACCGGCGGCATGATTCCCAGCTACATGCTGGTCAACAGTCTGGGCATGAACAACACCTACTGGGCGCTGATTCTGCCGGGAGCGATCAACGTCTACAACGCCACCATCATGCGCACGTTCTTCGAGGGTATTCCGATGGATATGACGGAGGCGGCCTATGTGGACGGCGCCAACGACGTGCGCATCCTCTGGCAGGTGATTCTGCCGCTGTCCAAGCCGATTCTGTTCACGCTGCTGCTGTTTTACGCGGTGGGACACTGGAACGGATTCTTCAGCGCGCTTTTGTACCTGTCGGACAAGAGCACCTATCCCATTCAGATGTTCGTGCGCAGCGTGGTCTTCTCCGGCGACACGCTGGCCATGTCCATGGCCTCGTACAATTCCTCCACGGAGATGGGCGCGGAGATGCTCTCCGAGGAGGGCGCGAAATACGCCATCATCCTGCTGTCCATGGTTCCGATTCTGGTGGTTTTCCCGTTCGTCAGCCGCTATTTCAAGTCCGGCGTGATGATCGGCGCAGTCAAGGGATAAATCGGGTGAAAAGCGGTTCGGACGCCGCAAAGGAGGTGCGCTTGAAGGAGCGCCGGCCGCGCAGACCCAGCATTACATTGTTTCCATTCAACTACGAAAAGAGAAGGAGAAGTATCATGAAGAGATTTTTCTGCCTGCTGATGCTCGCCGTCATGGCGCTGTCGACGCTGACCTTCGCCTCCGCGGAGAGCAAAATCGCCGAGAATTTCACCGTGACCTTCATGCGCGCTGAAAACGCCGCCATCCCCGTTCAGCAGAACGTCGCTTCCACCCGTGAAATCAAGGAAAAGACCGGCGTGGATCTGCAGATCATCACCACGCCCGGCTCCGACTACAACACCAAGATGACGGCGCTGTACACCGCCAACGACATGCCCGACATCTTCGCCCCCTTCAATATGACCAAGCGCGAGATGGTCGAGGACGGCGCGCTGCTGTGCATGACCGACCTCATCGACGAGTACGCGCCCAACATCAAGGCCTTCTACGACGAGAATCCCTCCCTGTACCGCACCATGGTGGACGGCGAGATCTATTCTCTGGCTCAGAAGCGCGCCGACCAGAACCTGGAGGCGGGCTGCGTGCCCTTCATCCGCATGGACATCCTCGAGGATTCCGGCCTGCCGGTGCCCACCACCTGGGAAGAGCTGGGCGACACGCTGATCAAGCTGTGCGAAATGTACGACATGGAGGGCTGGGCCGGCCGCGGCACGGGCCGCATCATCGGCGATCAGGATTACAGCTGGCTGGACAGCTTCGGCGTTCCCTTCACCTATGACATGGACGACGACGGCAACTGGTATCTGGGCATGCTGCAGCCCGAGTACAAGGAAGCCATCGAGTTCCTCAAGAAGCTCGCGGACAACGGCGCGCTGGACAAGGAATGGCTGACCACCGACACTGCGGGCTGGCAGGAAAAGCTCGGCAGCGGCAAGTATCTGTTCTGGTATGACAACCCAACCTTCGCCGCCGGCATCAACACCTCTCTGAGCGCCGTGGTGCCCGAGGGCCGCTTCGAGCCCCTGCCGCTGCTGAAGGACAGCAAGGGCGAGGTGCACAGCTACAAGCAGCCCACCCACTACGTGGACACCTTCTTCGTCAACTCCGAGGTGAAGGATCCGGTCACGCTGATCAAGTTCCTCGACTGGTGCTACAGCGACGAGGGCGCCATCACCTTCGGCTACGGCAAGGAAGGCGAGACCTACTACATCGACGAGGACGGCAATCCCCAGTGGATGCCCGAGATTCTGGAGAAGTACGCCAACGCTGAGGATGGCTACTATCAGGCTTCCTCCGACATGGGCGTGAACAACGGCTACTTCTGCCCCAACTGGCTGAACCTGACCATCGAGGTGTTCCGCGCCAGCAAGAACCCCAACGAGATCACGGCGCAGTACATCTACGATTTCTATGAGACCCAGCTCCACGACGGCACCATCGTCGAAAAGACGATCCTGCCTCCCATGACCGCCGAGCAGGACGCCCGCGCGCAGGAGATCAAGCAGGCGATCTGGGATCTGGCCAAGACCGAGTTCTCCAAGTTCGTCATGGGCCAGCGCCCGATGGAGGAGTACGACGCCTTCATCGAGCAGCTCATCGGCCTGGGCGCGCAGGAATGGGCGGACATTCTGAACGAGGCGGAGGCCGAGTTCCAGGCGGATATGGCTGCAAAGTAAGAACCTGAGCGAAGGGGCTGTTTCCAAACAGCCCCTTCAGCAGAATACCGACGCTCCGGTGCAATTCTCTCCAATGCCCATGAAAGAGTATTTATGAAAGAAAATCTCAGCAATCTCTTCCGAGCGGAGCAGAAGCTCAACGCAACCGTTCTGCGCGGGGAAAACACGATGCTCTCGCTGGAGGGCTTCAACTTCCGCTTTGTCGAGCAGCGCAAGGAGTCCGTCAGCAGCACCTACACACCCTATCAGCATCAGCACACCCATTTCGAAATGCACATGCCCGTCACGGGCATGCAGAGCTATCAGCTGGGCGAGGAAATCGTCACCGTGCATCCCTTCGAGATGATTATCTTCCCGCCCCACACCATGCACGCCATCGTCTACAGCAGCGAAAACCTGCAGAAATTCTCCGCCAGCTTCATCATGCTGGAGGACGCTCAGACGGGCGACTTCGCATGGGTCGGCAAGGAGCTTCGCAGTCACAGCTGCCTGACCGCGAAGGCCGACGAATGGCACGGCGCGCTGTTTCGCCGCCTCTTCCAGGAGGCGGAGCTCTCTCAGCCGGGCTGGACGACGCTGGTCGTCAATATGCTCTCACAGCTGGTGATCGACATCGCCCGGGAGAATCTGCCCGTCGAAAAGAAACACAGCGACGCCGGCAGTCTGCAGCGCAAGCGCATCGAGATCATCGAGCGCTTTATTTCGGACAATATTTCCGCGACGATCACGGACAAGATGGTCGCGCAGCATATGTACCTGAGCGTTCGCCAGATCGACCGCGTCGTGCTGGCCGAGCGGGGAATGACGCTCAAGGCGCTGATCGATTCCATGAAGATTCGCGAGGCGCGCCGCCTGCTGGCGGAAACCCGGCTGGGTCAGAAGGAGATTTCCACGACGCTGGGTTTTTCCGAGGTGAGCGCCTTCAATCGCTTCTTTCGGCGCTTCGAGGGCGTATCGCCCGGGATCTATCGGAACTGCTCGGGCTTTGAATCGGACGAAAAGGCGCCGCAGGAGGCGCGTGACAATAAAGGCGAGACTGAAACGCACTGAGGAGGAACACAAAACAATGAAAAACGAGGCGAAACTTCTGGCGGATGTGGACGTACTGGTGGTCGGCGGAGGCTTTCCCGGAATCTGCGCGGCGCTGGCCGCGGCGCGCGCCGGAGCGCGGACGCTGCTGGTGGAGCGCAACGCGGTCATCGGCGGACAGGCCGCGGAGATCGACACCTGGGGCCTGGACGGCTTCCTGGACATCGACGGCAAGCTGCTCATCGGCGGAATCCCGTGGGAAATCCTTCAGGCCGCTGTGGCGGAGGGCCAGTCGGATCCGCTGTTTACGCGCATCGACTACGACCTGATGGATAAGCAGGGCATCAACGCCGCGCTGGAGAAGGCCGATCTGAAGGAGTACATCCCCTACAGCCGGCCGGATTCGTGGATGAACGCGTTCAACGACCAGTACGTCAATCCCAACGCCTATCGATATGTCTCCCTGAAGCTGCTGGACGAGGCGGGCGTGCAGGTGCTCTATCAGATGCCGGTGATCGACGCCGTCGTCGAGGGCGGTACCATCAAGGGCGTGGTGGTTCAGGGCGAAAACGGCATGAAATACACCATTCTGGCCAGGCGCATTGTGGACACCTCCCAGAGCGCCACGGTCAGCGCCTGCGCCGGCAATCCCTTCCCCCATACCAAGGGCTACATGGGCACGCTGGTTCGCGTGGGCGGCATCGACATCATGCGCACGCTGGACTTTGTGCAGCAGCAGATCAGTCAGGAGGATCCCGACGAGATCGCCGCCGAGGACGCGGCGATGCGCACCGCCATTGCAGAAGGGAAGCGGCCGCCGGAGCCGAGCTGGTTCCTGCGCCCGATGATCGGAAAGCGCGCCGACGTGGACGAGATGCGCCGGCTCGTGCAGGGCGGCAACCCGCTCTTCCTCCACGGCTTCATGAAGACGCTGGAGAAGGCCATCGCCCAGAATCCGGAGTACGCCCGCATCAAACGCTCCAACGGCGAGCACGTCTGGCTGTTCTACGAGCGGGACGGCATGGGCGTGTATCCCACCTTCGGCGACGGTTTCGAGACGGTGGACGTGGGCGATCCGCTGAACTATTCCGCGGCCATCAGCGCCGCCCGGCGGCTGCAGTGGATCTACCATCGCTTCTTCCGCGAGTACGTTCCCGGCTTTGAAAACGCCCATCTGATGGACGTGTACGCCAACATCTCCAAGGCGCTGTTTCAGTCCAGAGAGCCCGGCTCGTTTACGGACTACGCGCTTCAGGAGGAGGACTTCACCGGCCGCTCGGAGCGCGACGACATTCTGACCTATGTGCGCGGACATCCCCACAGCGGCCTGAACGAGAAGGGCTGGGGCGTTCCGCTGGCGAGCCTGATTGTGAAGGGCTTCGACAACCTGCTGGTCACGGGCAAGCCCGCCAGCCGGATGATTCACTATATTGCAACCTGTGCAAAGGTGGGCGAGGCAGCCGGCGCCGCCGCGGCGGTTTCGGCGTTGGAGAATACGCCCCTTCGGGAAACGGATCCGGCGAAAATCCGCGAGAAAATCGGGTAAAGGAGTATTGCAATGAAAAAACTGTACGGGGTTACGACGGCGATGGTCACGCCTTTTGACGAAAAGGGCGGCGTAATGGTGGAATCCGTTGAAAAGATGGTGGAGTTTCTGGTTCGCCGCGGCGTGCACTGCCTGTATCCCTGCGGCACCACCGGCGAGATGTTCCTCATGTCCGAGGAGGATCGAAAGCTCGTGGCCGAAACCGTGATCCGGCAGAACCGGGGCCGCCTGACGGCCTACGTCCATGTGGGCGCGATGCATCCCGACGAGACGATCCGCCTGGCGCGGCATGCCTGCGACATCGGCGCGGACGGCGTGGGCGTGGTTACGCCTGCCTTCTTCGGAACTAATCCCGATGCGATGGTCGCGTATTACTGCAAGGTCTGCCACAGCGTGCCCGAGGACTTCCCGGTGTATCTGTACAACATCCCCCAGTGCGCGGCCAACGACCTGACCTGCGACGTGATTCGCCGGATTCTGGATCAGTGCCCCAACGTGGTGGGCATCAAGTATTCTCTGGCCGACATGGTGCGCACCGACGAGTATCTGGCCCTCAGCGACCGCTTCGAGGTGGTTCAGGGCGCGGATCGGCTGCTGCTTCCCGTGCTGGCCATGGGCTGCACGGGCGTGGTTTCCGGCGTAAGCTCGGTCTATCCCGAGCCCTTTGTCAAGGTCTACGAGGCCTTTATGCAGGGCGATCTGCCCGCGGCGCGCCGCTGGCAGCGGCTGGCCAACCGCTTTGTGACCGCGCTGGGCGCCGGCTCCAACATGGCCATCTTCAAGAGCGGCCTGAAGTATCGAGGCATCGACGCGGGCTGCATGCACGAACCGCAGATCGACTACACGCCGGCCCAGAGCGAGGCGCTGTGGAGTGAGCTGCGCGCGCTGGAGGCCCAGTGCCCGGAGAACCTGATCGTCCCGGTCTGAGCCGCGGGGAGGGAACTGCTCAATGAAACAGGTCTATCTGGAAAAATATCAGCAGGGCGGCTATAAGATCTATCGCGTGCCCAGCATTGTCTGTACCGATAAGGGCACCATCGTCGCCTGCTACGAGTGCCGCTATGGCGGAGATTGGTCGGCCATGGACCTGGTGATCCGCCGCAGCACGGACGGCGGCGAAACCTGGTCGGACCGCGTGGTGATGGCCGCCGGCCGGGAGATCGACGCGGTGCACAACGGCATTCTGTTCGCCGACGGCGACGCGCTGCATCTGATCTGGCACCGGAACTATCGACAGGCTTTTCACACGGTCAGTCTCGACGAGGGCGTGACCTGGTCGGAGGCGAGGGACATCTCCTATGCCTACGAGGCGCTGCGCGGCGAGTACAACTGGACGGTGATCGCCGCGGGCCCCGGCCATGGGCTCGTCACCTCTGCCGGCCGAATGATTATCCCCGTGTGGGTCGCGGCCAATCGGGAGAACATCAACGACCACCATCCCTCCGTGGCGACCACGCTCTACAGCGACGACCACGGCGAAACGTGGCGCTGCGGCGAGATCATTTGGAATCAGCCCGACTTCGTGGATCCCAACGAGTCGGTGCTGGCCGAGCTTCCCGACGGCAGCTTCATGATCAACTGCCGCCATGAGACGGGAACCGGCACGCGCAAGGTCGGCTTCAGCCCGGACGGTATTTCCGGCTGGCACGGCTTCTATTTCGATCCCCAGCTCAACGAGCCTGTCTGCTGCGCGGGAATGACCCAGGGCGACGGATGGCTGTGGTTTACCAACTGCGTCTGCCCTCACGGCGTGCGCGACAACCTGTCCATTCGAACCAGCGCGGACGGCGGCAGAACGTGGAGCGCGCCGCATCTGCTGGACGCGAAGGGCGGCTACAGCGACGTGTTCTACAGCCCGAAGACGCGCCGGCTGTACGTCGCCGCGGAGACCGGCCGCGCCGATCCCGAGCAGACGTGGACGTTCGGTCTGTCTGTGCTCACCCTCGATCCCGAGGAGCTTGGCTGAGGGAGGAAGAAGAGATGATACTCTGCAAATACAGCGAGCTGCGCCGCTATGCGGCCGTGCTGCCCCATCTGGAAGCGGCGCTGGAATGCGCGGCGAAGGTCTGCGCCGAGGGCCTGAAGGAGGGCCGGCGGGAGTTCGAGGGCGGTTATCTGTCCGTGCAGACGGGCAGAACCGCGCCCCTCGCGGACGGCCGCTATGAGACCCACCGCAGATATGCGGACGTGCAGTACATGGTGCGCGGCGAGGAGGAGACGGCCTATCTCTCCATGGAGGATCTTGCGCCCGCGACGGAATACGACGCGGAAAAGGACATTCAGTTCTTCCATAGCGTCGGCGCGCAGCCCATCGTCGCCCATGTTCCTGCGGGAATGTGCTACGTCGTCTTCCCGGAGGATGGCCACATGCCCTGCCGCTGCGTGGGCGAAGCGAAGGACTATCAGAAAATCGTCATTAAACTTCGCATGGATTCGCCGAAGGCGTGACCACATGGGTGAGAAGGAGCCACGATTCGTAGCCTGAGTATTCAGGGCAGGAATCGTGGCCCTTTTGCTGCAAAAGGGGGAGGGCAATCTGTCCATTTACACAAAGGAAAAGCGAATTAGGGGATGTACTTTTGCGGATCATTCAGTGAACGACACCGCAGGAGATGCTTTGATAAGGTACAATAAGTTGCGCAAATTCCAGAACAGGAGAAATGAAAACAGTCCCCAAAACAAGGGACAAGGTCAGCGTCATCTGGTAGAATGAAGT